>JBKJNF010000331.1:0-5652 GCA_046596155.1 Flavobacteriales bacterium
ACGAGGCCCGTTTGCGCAGCCTCTTTACCGAGTTCCAGCCCACACACGTCGTGCATCTTGCGGCCCGCGCTGATACCGACGAGCCGGAGGACATCCTCGCGTACCAGCAGAACCACGAAGGCACGAAGCACGTGCTGAACGTGGTGCGCGATACGCCATCGGTGGAGCGTGTCATCATCACCAGCACACAGTTCGTGTGCGAGTCCGGCTATCAGCCGAAGCACGACCTCGACTTCAAGCCCTACACGCTATACGGCGAGACCAAGCGCCTCACGGAAATGGCCACACGCGAAGCGGCACTCTCCTGTGCGTGGACGATCATCCGCCCCACCACGATCTGGGGTCCATGGAGCCTGCGGTACCGGGACGTGATGTTCAAGGTAATGCGCAAGGGCCTGTATTTCCACCCGAGCAAGAAGAAGGTGGTGCGCTCCTACGGCTACGTGGGCAACGTGGTGTGGCAGATCGAGCAGATCCTGATGGCACCGGTGGAAAAGGTGAGTGGCAAGGTCTTCTATGTTGGCGACCAACCCTTCGACCTTCGGGTGTGGGTGGATGCGATCTCCCGACGCCTTACCGGAAAACCGGTACGATACATCCCCACCTGGCTCGTGCGCAGCATCGCCTTTGGCGGTGATGTCCTCAAGCTCGTGCACATCCCGTTCCCCATCACCACCAGCCGTTTTCGCAGCATGACAAGCGACTACATCACCCCGATGGACCGCACGATCGAGGCCTTCGGCGACGCTCCGTTCAGCTTGGAACAGGGCGTGGACGAAATGGTGAACTGGTACGAAGCCCGCAGCGAGCGGATCATCGCGCACACGCTGAAGGACGTGAGGTTGAAGCCGCAGGATCATCCCACGGACCAACGAACGCAGCCTGCTTCGACCGTAGCATGAGCCTGCTTCCCAAGAAACACGTGCTGGGTATGAACCTTTCCGTAGGTTCATTTGCTGAGCACATCCAAGCCTTTGCGCAGTTAGGGCGAGAGCACCGCAGCAGCTTTGTGTGTTGCGTGAATGTGCACATGTGCGTGGAGGCGAAGAACGATCCGTCCATTGCGCAAATCGTGAACGAGGCCGACCTGGCCACTGCGGACGGTATGCCCATCCTCAACCGGTTGAACGCCCTACATGGACTAAAGCAGGAACGTGTGGCCGGCAATGACATCATGCCCGCCCTGCTGGCCGAGGCGGAACGTCAGGACCTTTCGGTGTACCTCTATGGTGGAAGGCAGGAGGTGCTGGATACCATCGTGGCCCGCGTGGTGAAGGATCACCCCGGGCTCCACATCGCTGGGGTGGAATCGCCTCCCTTCAGGCCCTTGTCCGACGAGGAAATGCAACAGACCGCGGACCGGATCAATGCCTCGGGCGCCCACATCGTGATGGTCTCCCTCGGGTGCCCCAAACAGGAGCGCTGGATGGCCGCGATGAAAGGCAGCGTGAACGGGGTGATGCTCGGGTTGGGGGGCGCTTTTCTGTTGTACGCCGGATTGGATACACGCGCCCCCAAGTGGATGCGGGACCTCAGCCTGGAGTGGGCTTACAGACTGGCCTTGGAACCTGGCAGGTTGTGGAAACGCTATCTGATCACGAACAGCACCTTCCTGTGGATGAGCTTAGTGGACCGGTTCCGTGGGCAACAATTAAGATGACCTCAGCACCGGCTGGCGTCCACCCATGCCTGACTGCGAAAAGCATCGACCAAATGGCATTACTTATCGACAAATTTGACTTTTCCTTCGACCACGGATACTTTTGGCACACTCTTCGGATAAACCCACACCAAGCATAACCGCCACCGTGGAGAGATCCCTACCCCCGCCCCGCCGCCTCGCCTTTGTAAACAATGGACGCAGAGCGACCCGCCCTGAGCTCAACCAGGAGTTGGCTACCTTGCTCCGTACAAGCCAACGCTCCTTCAACAGTATGCGCTCCGGTCTGAACCAAGTTCTCACCTTCGAGCCCCTGACCACGGTCAAGGATCTGATCCTCGTAGGTGATGGTCCGGCCGCACAGGAGATCTTCCAATATTGTCAGGACCAGACCGTCCGCGGCTATCGTTTCCGTGGCGTGTTCAGCAACAAGCCGGTGGAGGGTCTGCTCGGCTCGCAGCTCTTGGGTGATGTGGAGGCCGCCAAGGCATTTGCTGTTCAAAATCGGATCGACATTGTTTATTGCGCCCTACCCGGCACTGAGAAGGACGCCATCACCGACTTGATGGAGTTCTGTGAGCGGAACACCATCCGCTTCCGCGTGATCCCCAGTGCTGACAGCTTCATTCCCGTGGTGCAGACGAGTAACCTGGAGTTCCACGGCGCCGTTCCCGTCAGTAAGCTCCGCAATGAGCCGCTTGACAACCGCTGGAGCCGCATGGCGAAGCGTGCGTTCGATATCGTGTTCTCCTTAGGCGTGATCGTCTTCGTGTTCACCTGGCTCTTTCCCATCCTGGCGCTGGTCATCAAACTTTCCTCCAAAGGCCCGGTCTTCTTCAAACAGACCCGCCTCGGCGAGGGCAAGCGGAAGTTCAGCTGCTATAAGTTCCGCAGCATGCGGATGAACAAGGATGCCGACCTGAAACAGGCCACCAAGAACGACCCGCGGGTTACGAAGGTGGGTTCATTCCTACGCAAGAGCAACTTGGACGAGATGCCACAGTTCTTCAACGTCCTATTGGGCCAGATGAGCGTGGTGGGCCCGCGCCCCCACCCGTTGCGCCTCAACGATCAGTTCCGCGACATCATTGACAAGTACATGGTGCGCCACTTCGTGCGCCCCGGCATTACGGGCTGGGCCCAGGTGAACGGCTTCCGCGGAGAGACCCGAACCCCCGAGCTGATGGAGAAGCGCGTGGAACTCGACGTGTGGTACCTCGAGAACTGGTCCTTTGCGCTGGACATAAAGATCGTGGTGAAGACCGTGACCAACATGCTGGGCGGCAAGGAGGAGCGTGCCTACTGACCATTTATTCCCTTCCAAACTGTGAAAGCCGGGCTATAAGTCCGGCTTTTTCACTTGGCCCCTTGTAGGTGTGTTCGATAGGCCTATATTTGCCGTCCTTTTCAACGAAGCTATGGCCAACCACAAAAGCGCCCTGAAGCGTGTCCGCCAGACCGAGACCCGCAATGAGCGCAACCGCTACCAGAACAAGACCACTCGAAACGTCGTACGCGACCTGCGGGCCACCACCAAGAAGGACGAAGCCGTGAAGCTCCTGCCTTCCGCTGAAAGCATGCTGGACAAGCTGGCCAAGAAGAACATCATCCACAAGAACAAGGCGGCCAACCTGAAGAGCAGCCTTCGCCTGCACGTTAGTAAGCTGAAATAAGGACCCGCCGGTCCTCCAATACCTTCGGACAGGTCCTCGCACAGGGGACCTTTCCTATTTTCAAGCCGGATGGAACGCGTTAGCGAACGACCCCAGAAACTCACGATCCGCGAGTGGTCCAAGGATGACCGACCACGCGAACGCATGCTCGCCAGTGGTCCTAAGGCCATGAGCGACGCCGAGTTGGTGGCCATCCTGATCCGCAGCGGCAGTATTACGGAAAGTGCCTTGGACCTGGCCCGCGTGATCCTGGCCAAAGCCAACAACGACCTGCACCAGCTTGCCGCCTTGAACGCCATGGACCTGATGAAGATCAAGGGCGTGGGCGAGGCCAAGGCCCTGAGCATCGTGGCGGCCCTGGAACTGGGTATGCGCCGAAGGGATGGACAGGTGGAAGAACGTCCGCTCATCAGTGGTAGCCAACAAGCCTATGAGATCCTGCGATCGAGCGTCGCCGACCTCCCGCACGAAGAGTTCTGGCTGCTGCTGCTGGACCGTGGTAACCGCGTGTTGCACCGTTCCAAAGTGAGCCAGGGCGGCTTGCATGGCACCGTGGCGGACCCGAAGCTCATCTTCCGCGAAGCACTTGAGCGCCGCGCCTCCTCAGTAGTGCTCTGCCACAACCATCCCAGCGGACAACTCCGGCCTAGCCATGAGGATATCCAGCTGACAAAGAAACTGGTGGAAGGTGGGCGTTTCCTGGACATCGTGGTGCAGGACCACTTGATCATCAGCGCCACAGGTTATTACAGTTTTGCAGATAACGGGCAGCTTTGAGTATTTCCACCGCAACGAAGCAACGGTAACGCAACGATATGTCCTTACCACTCCGTATCCTCACGGTCATCGGCGCGCGTCCGCAGATCATCAAGGCCGCGGCGATGAGCCGGGCCATCCGCACGCATGCGAAGGGTCGCATTTCTGAGACCTTGCTGCACACTGGCCAGCATTACGATGCCAACATGAGCCAGGTGTTCTTCGATGAACTGGGTATTCCTGCGGCGGACATCAACCTGAACGTGGGCAGTGGCGGCCATGGCGTGATGACTGCCCGCATGATCGAAGGCATCGAGCAGATCCTGCTGAAAAAGGAGCACGACGCGGTGCTGCTCTATGGCGACACCAACAGCACGCTGGCCGGGGCTGTGGCCGCTTCCAAACTGCACATCCCCGTGGCGCACGTGGAGGCTGGTCTGCGGTCCTTCAACAAACGCATGCCCGAGGAGGTGAATCGCATTGTGTGCGACCATTGTAGCACCTGGCTCTTCTGCCCCACCGATACCGCCATAGAGAACCTGCGCCGCGAGGGCTTTTTCGGAACGAACGATGTCCGGCCTACTGCGGACAAGCCGCATATGGTACAGTGCGGCGATGTGATGTACGATAACAGCCTGCATTTCGCCGCGCTGGCGAAGGAGCGCTCCACCATACTGAAGGAATTGGGCCTCGCTCCGAACAGCTTCGTGCTCGCGACCGTACACCGCGACCACAACACCGACGATCCCACGCGGCTGAACAACATCTTCCGCACCCTGCTCGACCTGCACGAACGGCACGGTCTACCTTTCGTACTCCCCGTACATCCACGCACACGCAAGATGATGGACACCTTGCTCGCGACCGATCTGCGCGAGGCGCTGGCCGCATCCAAGAGCTTCTACCTCGTGCCGCCGGCCGGCTTCCTGGACATGATCGCGTTGGAAAGCGGTGCTCGCCTGGTGATCACTGACAGCGGCGGAGTGCAGAAGGAAGCGTATTTCTTCGGCAAGCCGTGCGTGATCCTCCGCCCCGAAACGGAGTGGGTGGAATTGGTGGCGTGCGACCAAGCCGTACTAGCCGATGCCGATCCCGCGCGCATTGCTTCAGGTGCCGATCGCTACCTACGCGATGGCTCTGCGGCCTGCCCGCCGCTCTTCGGCGATGGTCATGCCTCCGAACGCATCTGCGACGAACTCTTGCGCACCTGGTGATCCGCTCCGCTTTCAGCTACGCCCGTTGCTTCGCGCTATGCCTCGGTCGCGCTGACGAACGGCGACTGATCCTGGCGCATCGCGGCGGAATTGCGCATATCGAAGTCACTGATAGGACAAAGGCGCTACGGGCCGCGATCACTTGGCTGATGCACGCGCAGGACGAAGGGCGCGATGGAGGCATGGGCAGCTACGACCTGGTGGATGGCTGGGGCGCCTCGTACCCGGAAACCACGGGCTATATCATACCCACCCTCCTGGCTGCCAGCGCACACCTTCTGTGGGATGAGCCGAAGGAGCGGGCCAAGCGCGCAGCTGATTGGTTGCTCACCATCCAACGGCCCGATGG
>JBKJNF010000041.1:0-5235 GCA_046596155.1 Flavobacteriales bacterium
CTTTGGCGATGGCTGGAGCTACCGCTGGAACCCCCAGACCTACGCGGGGCAGGGATACGCGGTGGTCATGATCGACTTCCACGGAAGCACTGGATACGGTCAGGCTTTCTGCGATGCGATCAGCCAGCATTGGGGCGATCGTCCCTTGGAGGATCTGCAAAAGGGATGGGCCCATGTGCTGAAGACCTACCCCTTCATCGATAGTGATCGCGCAGCCGCATTAGGGGCGTCCTACGGTGGCTTCATGGTGAACTGGATCGCCGGGAATTGGAAGGGGCCATGGAAATGCTTGGTCTCCCACGACGGTGTGTTCGATCAGCGGTCCATGGGCTATACCACAGAGGAGCAATGGTTCACCGAATGGGAGCAGGGTGTTAATGTGTACGATGCGCCCACCAGGTATGACGAGTTCAATCCCGCGCTCCATGCAAAGAACTGGTCGGTGCCCATGCTCGTCATCCACTCGGACCTCGACTACCGGATACCGGTGGAGCAAGGCATCGGAGCGTTCACGGCGCTGCAAGCCATGAATGTGTCTTCGCAGTTCCTGCGATTCCCCGATGAGAACCACTGGGTGCTGCAGCCCCAGAATGCAATGCAATGGCACAGAACGGTGTTCGATTGGCTCAATACATACATCGGCAGCGGCGCCAAGTGAGGTCGTAGGTGCGACGAAGCGACCGGTTTCCACACGATGACCTCCGCCTTTTCGCCAAACCCCGTTCCATTGCGCACCGACAACGCGCTGAGCGCTTCCGTGGCACACGATCGGTTGCTGGGTGGTCCAATGGAACGCTCGCTTCCCCATTGCGCACCCCCCGCTTTGTGCGCCCAATCCACGGAAGAGGGTGGCAGAGCGTTACGATGGCTGCTTATCCTTTCGTTCCTGATCCAGTTCATACCCGCTCGTTCGGTCGCACAGGACACCGCAGCGGTCCACAATTTGGGGATGTTCTTCCCCGATCGGCGTGAGTGCGATGCATGGAACCTGTCCCTCGGGTTCGTCACGTTCACCACACCTGAGGATATCACAGAGGAGGTTCGGGTCAGGATCCCCGCAGGTGATGTGCATGTTGTGCGCCATTTGTATCAAGGCCTTTATCTCGATGGTAGGCTGCTGGCACAAGGTGTTCAGAACCACCTGTCCGTGGGTGCGCGTTGGGCCACCCGGCTCAGCGATAAGTTCACTTTTTCCGTGGGTGATGATGTCGCTTATTGGCGCGGGAATCTGCCGATCCAGGGATTTGACAGCAAGGCACGGGGATGGATGAACTATCCATGCGTTTCTTTCGGTTACCGGTCCAAGCGCGATCTGTTGTTCACCGTGGAAGGGCGGATGTTGATCACCACCAACTACGAACTGATCATCGGTGACCGCAAGCGCACAGACGATAGCGACCGGGTGAGCGGATCCGCGTGGTCGTTCTATGTGGAACAACCGTTCTTCAAACGGAGTTACATCACGCTGGGCTTCACATTGGCCTACACGAACTTCCTCTGGGCCACTTGGTCGCTTTTCGAAACCTTCGACCGTAACCTGCTCTATCCGCAGATCACGACCGCTTTGATCTTATGAGGGCTACCGCCTACATCACCCCGTTCGTGCTTCTCTTGCTGGGCTGCCAGAAAGAGTATGAAGCTCCGCTGCCCAATACCGGGTGGGACCTCTTTTCATCGATCGGAACGACGCCGGTCGATGTGAGGGCACAGCAGCGCATGGAAGGTGTCTATGCGGTCGGCCAAGGCACCGAACTGTTCGGAAGTGAAGTGGTGGTGAAGTGGAACTGGACACATCAAGGACCGGATACCACGTATTACGTATCCATCTTCTGCGGTAGCAACATCGCGTATTTGAGCGGCGAAGGCCGTTACCTGGACACAACGATGATGTTGAATATGTACTGGCGCACCCTGGCAGATCAACGCACAGGCCTGTGCCGGATGACCATCGGCTACATGGACGGTCTGCGTGCACTCTGGAGCACCACGCCGCTGGCGGCGGATAGTATCCGGATAGAAGGCGCGTATGGTCTGGACGCGGACCTGCCCGACCGACCGTTCACACTCACCTACCGACGACCCTTACATCAGGCGACAGACCTGGCCGTGCTAGGCCACAGATGCGGAGGTCGGAATGCTGATCTGTTACCGGTTTCAGAGAATTCGTTGGAGATGATCCGCATGTCACCCCGTCTGGGAGCCACGGGCGTGGAAATGGATGTGCGTCTCACGAGTGATGGTGTGCCAGTGATATACCATGACGAAACGCTCAATGACCGCACCATCAGGCCTTGCGGCCTATTCGGGCCGATCGGTAATTACTCATATGCTCAGCTCTCCGGGCTAGTTCGCTTGATCAACGGAGAGCGGATCCCTACGCTGCGTGAAGCGCTGGCCACCGTGGTGAATGAAACGCCGCTCACATATGTCTGGCTGGACATCAAGCTCAACGGTTCACTTCAGCAGATCAGGGACATTCAAATGGATTACATAAGCCAAGCCATGAACAGTGGGAGAGTGGTGCACATCCTGATGGGTCTACCCGGACAGGAGCAGTTAGCCAACTTCCTTGCACTACCGGACCATTTGACGGTGCCATCCTTGTGCGAATTGGAGCTCAGTGATGTTGTGGACGCCAACAGCGAGGTGTGGGCCCCCCGATGGACTCTGGGCCTGCAGAACGCGGAAGTGGCACAGATCCATGGCCAAGGGCGCAAAGCGTTCGTGTGGACACTCGACGTGCCTGAATATGTTCAGGAGTTCATGCAAGCGGGCAGCTTCGACGGTATCCTGAGCAATTATCCATCGCTCATTGCCTACCATGCATACGCACGTCCATAGGCTCCTGTATTTGTTGCTCGCCGTGCTTGGCTCTGTGCTAACGCATGCGCAGGTCCCGAACAAGCCGGATAGCACACAGCATGGAAAATATGCATTGGTCCTCTACGCAGGTGGCGGACTCTCAAGCTATCCCATGACTCCGGGCGTACCCACGCATCTTGAAACACAGAGCACCAGGCTCGGTCCATCCGGCTCAGTGCGCCTGATGTGGCTGCCGGATCATCGGCTGCGCGTGGGCTTCGAGAGCGGATGGACGCCTCTTTACAGCTATGAGATCACTGGTCCTGGCCCTAAAGGGAAGGTGGAACTGGTAGCGGTGCCGCTGCTTTTAGTGTGGAGCATGCCGCTCACGGATCGCTTCAGCATCTTCGCTGGCTACGGCACCTATCGCATCACCAGCAAGCTCGATTACCTCGGCACCACGCGCTCCTCCACCTTCAGCTTGGGGTATTCTGCGGCGCTCTCCTATGTGTACCCCATCAGCGAATGGGTCGGTGTGGACATGGAGGTGAAATGGTTCAATGCGACCGAGACACGGCACACGGTGCTAGCTGCCCAAGCACATGTGGTGTGGAAGTTGCACCACTGGTAGTTATGAAGGCCTCCGTCCGGCTCGTGGCCCTTGCGCTCATGCTGTCCTCACTTACCCCTAGTTCCGCACAGGTTGATCCGTTGCAGCCCGGTTGTTCCCCCATCCTGATCTTCGCCAGCGACACGCAGGAGCCCATGCGCATCGAGGAGTTCCTGTTGCGCAGCAACAATAACAAGCGCGCTACAGAAGCTTTGTTCACCGACATTCTGGCGCATGAACCCACGGAATTGTTCCTCTTGGGTGATGTGGTGAATTTAGGATACAAGGACAGCCGGTGGACCTTCATCGACACCGCGCTCGTGCTCGCTCGCGAGCGCGGCTTCAACGTGCATGCGATACTTGGCAACCACGAGCTCATGGGGCGACCAGGACCGGGTGAGCGCAACTTCCAGAGCCGCTTCCCCGGCCATGTGCGCACCGGGTATATGGTGGTGCGCGACTCCATCGCTGTGGTCCTACTGAACTCCAACTTTTCGAAGCTTTCGAAGGAGGATGTCAAGCGACAGGACGAATGGTACAGGCGAACACTGGCCAGGGCGGACAGCATGCCGGAAGTGCACAGCATCATCGTTTGCTGCCATCACTCGCCCTATAGCAACAGTAAAATGGTGGGTTCTTCCCCCAGCGTGCAGGATCACTTCGTAGCGCCTTTCTTGAAGGCCAGGAAGACCAGCCTGTTCATCTCCGGCCACGCCCATCTGTACCAGCATTTTAAGAACGGGGAGAAGCACTTCTTCGTGATCGGTGGAGGCGGAGGTCTTCACCACCCATTGAGCAAGAATTCGGGTCCGCATGTGTGCCTGGAACCAGACTATGACCCCCTCTTCCATTTCCTTACTGTGCAGATGTTCAACGGTGCATTGAAGGTGATCTCGCACCGCTTGAAGGATGACCTCAGCGGCTTTGATGAAGGCTGCGACTACCTGATCGATATTCCTCCGCTAGTGAGTGGAGCGACCGAGTGATCGTGACCCTGGGCCAGCCCTGCGCCTTGCGCCAATGGATCACAGCCCCGCGCTTCATCTGCTCATACGAATGCCGCGAGCAGCATCCACATGGCCATGGCCATTACACAGGTGATCCACAGCCGTCTACGGGTGCGCAGCACAGAGCGCATCACGGCCTCGTGAAGTTCGATTCTTTCAGTGGTGTCTTTCATCATGGATATGGTTACGCACCTATTGTGCCATGCCCGTTGACCTGTCATTGATCAGGCCTTGGGAAGAGGTCTCCCCGAAGGTGATGAGATGAAGGGGCGGACCCGCCCGGATCGTGGTTGACGAAGTCGACATGGGCTAGGCCTCGTCAGGGCATGGCTGATCCGTTTTTGATCAGTATCAAACAACTACGACCCGGAACAGCGCATGACAAGATCAAGGGCAAATGGACAGGTTGAAGGGCAACCTGGAACAGGATATCGCTAGCGTCACGGTTAACGATCTGTTGTACTTTGAAGTCAAAGCGGATGAATTGCATGGCCGTCTGTAGACGCGCCTTGGCAAGAGCAATGATGAGATGAACGATCTGATCGATCGCCTCACCACCGTATCGCGAGAAGCTCTGACCCGACCCTACGTGAACACGACCGCTCGGGGGAGAGATCTTTCGGCCGGTTCCGTTTCCCGCCCTCCACCGGTCATGCGCGCAAAATGTCGGTCGATCACGGGTTGCCTTTCTGCGATCAAGCAGCATGTCCATCGGCACACGATCGCGAGTCCTATGCCAGGTCGGGATTATCGAACGTCGGCAAGACCTTGGTTCGAAATGAAAAAGCCCCCGCTTTCGCGAGGGCTTTGCGGACC
>JBKJNF010000107.1:0-4307 GCA_046596155.1 Flavobacteriales bacterium
GATGGTCTGGGCCATCGCTGAAGCACTAAACGAGATCAGTGCGAGCGCGGCCCATTTTCGCAGGGGCGGGGGCAGATACGTCATGATAATGGAAAGGTATACGACCTACTTGGAACCAAGGAGCAATCGTGGATAACTATTTTCTGCAAACGGCCGGGTCATCCAGAACGATGGCCAACGGCATGCACTTCCGCAGCACGGTGCTGTCGCAAGGGGGCAGCAAGGATTGTGGGCAGTTGTACCGCGACTTTACCGGACGTGAAGCTCGGTTGGAGCCGTATATTGGTAAGGAGGGGGTTGAACTGAAGGGGTGGAGCTCGGGCGGTAACGTGGTTTCGCCGGAACGGACCAAATGCTCGGCCGACCGGTTAACCGGACCGATGGAGCTGCTCATCCAGGCCGTGTACCCATGGTGATGTATTTTGCATCGCTCCGCGCGCATTCACCTTACTCGTTCCATACTCATGCGATCCCTGTTGTCCGGTATTTTCCTTGTTGCCCTGTCCCTTGTGGTATCCGGTCAACAAGCCACCCGGATCGGCCAAGTGCCACAGCACATCCTGGAGCTTCGATCAAGCGGCGTTCGCTTTGCTCCGGTGAGCCTGCTTCATGCGGTGTCCTCTTCGGCGAAGACCGATGCGCTCTGGTCGGACGCCTGTCGCGCTGCTATGGTATTGAGCTACGACCGCGCTGAAGGAGAGGCACTGATCGCTGCACGCCCCGAGCACATCACGTTGGCACTTCCCACGGCGAATGGCTCGGTGTTGCTGGAGTTGGAACGGACGAGTGCGATCACGGATGACCTTGTGGTGCGGCAGGCGAGTGATGGCCGGACCATCCGGGCTGAGGGCAGTGTGCATTACAAAGGCATGGTGCAGGGCGTTGCCAACTCCGTGGTATCGATCAGTGTGTTCCCGCGTGAAGTGATGGGGTTGATCTCCGATGATTCCGGAGAGCAGGTGATCGGTCGCTTCGATCGCGCACCGGACGATCTGCATGTGCTTTACCACGAACGTGACCTGCGACGGACGAGTGGTGCGGTATGCGGCACGCCTGACAGCCCGGGCATATATGGCCACGATGAACTTCAGGTGGAACCTGGCGAGCGCTCGATCCGCTGCGTACGTTGGTATTGGGAGGTGGCGAACGACATCTTTCTGAACAAGGGCAGTGTGCTGAACGCCACGAACTACGTTACGGGTCTGTTCAACCAGAGCGCCACGCTTTATTCCAATGATGGCATCAATGTGTCGTTGTTGGAAGTGTTCGTGTGGGACGTCGCCAGTCCATATAACGGCACAAGCAGCAGCGCACGGCTCAACCAGTTCGGCACCACGCGCACCAGCTTTAATGGAGACTTGGCGCATTTGCTGGACAATGGCGGCTACGGTGGCGTGGCCTGGTTGAACACCTTATGTGGCGGAACGAGTTCGCGCATGGCGTACAGCGGGATCTACAACAGCTACAACAACGTGCCCACCTACAGTTGGAGCGTGGAGGTGGTGACACATGAACAGGGCCACAACCTCGGTTCGCGCCACACCCATGCCTGCGCATGGAACGGGAATGGCACGGCCATCGACGGTTGCGGACCCACGGCAGGTTACACGGAGGGCAGTTGTCCCACGGCACCGAATCCTGCAGGTGGCGGCACCATCATGAGCTATTGCCACCTGATCAATGGCATTGGCATCAACTTCAATAATGGCTTCGGTCTGCAGCCCAAGGCCGTGGTCCTGAACGCGGTGAATGCGGCGAGCTGCCTGCTGGCCTGCGGCACCAGTTGCGATCCTCCCGGTCTAAGCGTTTCCCTGCTGGCGCCTACGACCTGCACGCTGAACTGGACCAATGTGGGGGCGGTGAGCTACACCATGCGCTGGAAGGCACAGGCCAGCAGCACATGGACCACGGTGACAGGCCTGACCACCACCTCTTATGCGTTGACCGGTCTCACCCAGACCACGGCCTATGAGTTCCAGGTCCTCACGGTGTGTACATCCAGCAGCTCAGCCTTTTCCGCGTCGTACAACTTCACCACACCGGCGCCCTGCCCGGACAGCAACGAACCGAACAACTCGCTGGCGGCTGCCGTGGTGATCACTCCGCCGATAGCCATCAACGCGCTGATCGCGTCCGCGAGCGATCAGGACTTCTACAAGTTCACCACCACCGGTGGCACGGTGAACCTGTCCTTGAGCAACCTGGCCGGCGATTATGATCTGTACCTGCTAAGCAGTACAGGCACGCAATTGGCCGCTTCCGAGCTGGGCGGTACGAGCAGTGAGAGCATCAGTTACACCGCTGCCTCGGGCACCTACGTGATCAAGGTGGTCGGCTACGGCGGTGCCTTCAGTGCATACCAGTGTTACCTGCTCAACGTGAGCGTGTACCAGGCCTGCGGACCTGTGAGCGGCTACTCGGCCACGAACATCACGTACAACAGCGCGCTTCTCGGGTGGGGCGCCATTACCACGGCCACGAGCTATGATCTTCAATGGAAGCCCACCAATGGTACTACGTGGACCACGGTCAGCGGCATTGCCACGAATTCATATACGCTCGGGTCGTTGGCATATAGCACTTCATACGACTTTCAAGTGCGACCGATATGCCAGGGAGCGCAGTCGCTTTACGAAAGTTCATCGAGCTTCACGACCACCGCCGCGCCCTGCGACGTGGCGCCGCCGATCCTGTTGTCCGTGAAGATGCTGCTGGAAGGACCTTACAAGACCGCCAACGCGCTGATGACCGACTCGCTCCGTGTGAGGGGGCTGATCCCCCTGACGGAACCATTTACCGCATTGGGTCTGGCCGTTACCGGTGCGACAAGTACGAGCACAGGTGCTCTGGCGGTTACCGGTACCAACGCCATTGTGGATTGGGTGGTGGTGGAACTCCGCGACCCAACGACCAACTCCACTGTGACCGAACGCAAGGCAGGGCTCTTGCAGCGCGATGGGGATGTGGTCGCAGTGGATGGTACTAGCGCGCTTGGCTTTTGTTCCGCTGCAGGATCGTACTACGTAGCCGTGCGCCACCGCAACCACCAGGGCTGCATGACCGCGCAGGGGTTCATCCTAGGGACCACCGCGACCGTTGTCGATCTAACGGCAAATGGAACAACCACGTATGGTACGAATGCCCGTAAACAGGTAGGTACGGTCATGACGCTTTGGATGGGCAACTCCACGGGAGACACGATGGTGATGTACACGGGTGCCGGCAACGACCGCGATCCGATCCTTACGGCCGTTGGCAGCACCACACCGAACAACACGGTGGTCGGTTACCTGCGCACAGACCTCACGCTGGACGGCCAGGTGAAGTACACGGGTAGCGAGAATGATCGCGATCCGATCCTGAACAACGTAGGTAGCACCACACCGAACAACGTGCGCGTTGAGCAGTTGCCTTGAGGGAGATCCTTCAAGTGCAAGCAACCGCTACCGTGCACTCATACCAGTCCCGTGCGCACTCAATTCGTCCACACCGCATACCCCTTCCTGCGCAACTCCAGCGCCAGCCCACGTTCCACTTCCAGCGCCTCCGTTCGGCTCAGCGGTCCGATGTGTTGGTAGAGGCTCGGCCGCAAATAGCGGCCATATTTCTCCACGATGTTCGAGGAGAGTTTGTGCCCCTTGGCATTGCGGTAGCCGGTCTTATGCTGGTGCAACCGCTCCTGCGGTGGCTTGCTCGTTTGGCCTACGTACAGGCATTCCAGCACCCCATTGTACTGGGGGTTGGCCTCGCGGAACTTGCGGTCCTCGGTGAAGACCTTGCGCGTGAGTTCTATGACGTAGACGGTGTAAGCGATGGGCATGGGCGGCAACTCTCCGAAGGTATTCGGGCTGGCGTTCCGGACCGAAAGAAGGCAGATGTTCCCACGGCGCCTGACCGCGTCCACTGCCTTGCATGCACAAGCGATTACCGCTGCAAATACCTACGAGGCGCGCCGGTTGGAGACCCTGTACGAATACACCTTCCCCTAAGTCGCCACATGCAACCAGGAGGTAGGTTCAATTCAGCGGTTTACATTTGTGGATATAGGGAAACTGGGCGTGCGATCCAGCCATAAGGCAACCACGTACATACCCCCGGAATCCAAACCACCTTCCAATGCAATATCAACTACCCTCCCGGCTCTCCACCACACTGGTCACCATCTTGCTGAGCGTCCTGGGCATGGCGCAGACCTTCACCTTGCGCGGGCGCATAGCTGATGGTCAGAACGATCCCGTGCCCGGAGCGAGCATATCGTTGCTCAATACCAATCGCACCGCGAGCACCGATGCGAACGGAGTTTACAG
>JBKJNF010000275.1:0-5780 GCA_046596155.1 Flavobacteriales bacterium
CCAGAAGCAGGATGGATGCGGTGAGGAAGAAGAGCATCTCCCGCACCATTGTGTTGATGTAGTGATCCTGGCCCACGATGCGTCCAACGACGCGGGCATCAGCGAATCCGCTTTGGCTCATCACCCGACGCACGTCCACAAGCAGGTCATCGCACTTGGTCTTCGAGAGCCCGGGTTCTGCGTTCAGCACTATGATCATCGCGCGAGCATCATCGGAGAAGAACATGTCGCGCACGCGCGGATCGTTCCAGATGCGAGCGGAATCCAAAGCGAGCAGGTCGGCTTCTGTGGAGTCAGCTGTCCCGGTGAGTCGCAGATAGGGTGTTTCGAACACGCCCACAGGCGTGATAACAGGTTCTGTGAGCCGGGTGGGGGAGAGCACCTTCATAACGAGGGGCAACCGCTCGAGGCGCACGGCGAGGCTATCCGCGCGCACGAGCAATTCACGGTCGAACACACCTTTGCCGCGTTCGATCCCGAACATCAGGAAGTCATTATCGTACCCGAAGTGTTCGCGAAAGGCGAGGTAACGGTCCAGTTCCGGATCGTTGTTCGGGAAGAACTTCTCGAAGTCGTAATCCACCTTCACGTTCCGCAGGCTGATAGCTGCGGCAAGGGAGATCAGGCCGATCACCAGTAGCGCCAGACGTGCGTTCCGCGGGGTAAGCCAGCGTTCAAGCGGAAGTTCCTCCTTCTCCATCAACAGGGCATGGTCAATGCGGCGCTACGAAGGTGCGATGTACGTGCTGAACGGCGGGATACTTTCGCCGTGTGCACAGCCCCAACGCAACACGCTCCTTCGTCCTCTTGTTCGCTTGTTGCCTTGCGTTCAGCGCGCAAGCCGGCAAGCTGAAGAAGGCTTTCGCCGCCCTTGACGTGAAGAACTACTTTCTCGCGCGGGAGTTGTTCATGAAGCAGGTGGCGAAGCAGCCGATCGCCGCCAACTATGGCCTCAGTGTGATCTCCGGTCGAGCGGACAATCCCTTTTATCAATTGGATTCCAGCTTCGCCTATATCCAGCGAGCCGGAACGTGCTTCGCAATGGCCGGGGAAAAGGCCCGAGCGGTGGTGTTGCCTTATGGCGTGGATGCCGTTGCCATTGCAGCACAGCGCGAACATATCTATGGCATCGCCTACGACCAGGCCAAGGCCGTGAACACCATTGCGGCCTTCGATAACTTCATCCTTCACTATCGCCAAAGCACTCATGTGAAGGATGCCACGGAGCAACGTGACCATCTGGCCTTTGTGGATGCACGCAGCACCAACACGTCCGCCGCGTATGAAGCTTTCCTTCAGCGCTTTCCAGAAGCGCGCGAAGCATTCGAGGCCCGCAATCGCCTCAACGAGGCCATCTATCGCGAAGCGGCACCCAACGGTACCATTCCAGAGCTCGAGGAATTCATCCGTGATCATGCGGAAAGTCCGTACATCCGGATCGCCGAGGCGGAACTGTACAAGCTGAGCGCTCCGGACCGGACACCTGAGCAGCTCTCAGCCTTCATACGCCGGTACCCGAACAGCCCGCATGTGCCGGAAGCCTGGCGGACGATCTACGAGACCAGTACACGTGACCTGAGCGCCGCATCGATCACCAACTTTCTGAAGAGCTACCCGGATTATCCCTTTATCAATGAACTGGCTGCGGATTTCACCACGGCGAGCTTGTTGCTCTATCCCTTCCGGCAGGGCGATCGTTGGGGGTACATCGACGCCACCGGGGTTGAGCGGATCAAGGCCGCGTATGAAGTAGCGGAACCATTCCAGAGCGGGCAGGCCATCGTGGGCCGCGATGCACACATGGGCACCATCAACAAAATGGGCCGTCCGGTGATCCAGGTCATGTACGATGAGGTGTACGAGTTCAGCGAAGGGCTGGCCACGGTGGAGTTGAGCAATAAGGCAGGTGCGGTGGACCGGTCAGGCAACGTGATCGTTCCTGTGGAGTATGATGAGCTGGGCGAGTTCAGCGGAGGTCTGGCCTATGCGGGTAAAGGAGGTAAGTTCGGTTATGTGAACGCAACAGGGGCATTGGTGATCCCACTGCAGTATGACGGTGCGAATACGTTCCGCAACGGTGCGGCCGTGGTGGAGAAGAATGGTCGTTCTGGTGTGATCGATGGTCGTGGGAACCTGGTGGTGCCCTTTGAATATGACTGGATAGAAGGCTTTATCAGCGTGGTTTCACGCGTACGTAAGGACGGTCATATGGGTGTGATCAGTTCGTTCGGTGATGTGGTCCTAGCTGTGGATCATGGCCATGTGGGCGCGTATAACGAGGGCCTGGCGCTGGTGATGGACAAGGGTAAATGCGGCTATGTGGATGTCACTGGTCGCTTTGTTGTTCAGCAGCAGTACACCATGCCCGAAGGAACACCCACGGCGTGGGGCGATCTTCACAATGGTGTTGCGCGCGTTCTGGTGGGCGACAGGGTGGGGTTGATCGATGCCAAGGGCGAACGCATATTCCCAGCGCAGTTCACCGAGATCGGATTGATGGAAGGAGGGCTCGTGCCGGTGAAGAAGAAGAACAAGTGGGGCTATATGAGCCGCTCGTTCACGTCGGTGGTGGATCCCCGATATGATGCAGCCTGGGAGATCCATGGAGGATATGCACGCATAAAGGTCGGGCAGTTGTTCGGCCTTTTGGACAGTACGGGTCGCGAAGTGGTCGCACCCCGATACACCATGCTTTCTGACGTGAACGTGGGAATGCTGGTTGCGGCTGAAGGAGGCGGGGAAGGCCTCATCGATGTCACCGGCAAAGTGCGCATCCCCTTCAACTTCGATGAAGTGGAGGTGATCGATCGCGCAACGGTGCGTGTGGCCCATGGAACGGGTCCGGGCCTGGCCGACAAGAAGTGGGCCTATATGCGACTGGAAAACGGGCAGTATATCTGGAAGGAGGAGGGCTTTGATGCCCCGGCGGTAAAGTAGCTCACCTTGCTCGTCGCCTATCGGAGCAGGGTCACGTGGCCAGTAAGCCGCTTCTGCGTGACGCCCTCATCGCTCACCGCCTTGTATTCCACCCGCCACACATACACGCCATCCTGTGACGGGGTGCCATTCACCGCCCCATTCCACGCTTCGCCTATCGTGCTGCTGCTGAAGATCACTTCACCCCACCGATCGAAGACCAGGAAGGCGTAGCTCCGCACGTTGCCGCTGACCACCGGCACGAACGATTCGTTCAGCCCATCGCCGTTCGGCGTGAATCCATTGGGCACATATACAAAAGGAGCACAATTGCCCTCGGAGAGCATGATCGTATCCGTTGCGTTGATGCAGGGGCCGGTGAGCTCCACGATATAGGTGCCGGGATTCCGGACCAACAGCGTGGCATTGTTCGATCCGGTATTCCAGATGTAGCTCGCGCCGTAGGTGGTTGCATCCAATTCAAGTTCGCCTCCGAGGCATATCGTGGCGTCGGGCCCAAGGTCGAGGCTGTCCACGCGAGGCAGGAAGATGATGTCCACCGCATCCGAACTTGAACAACCATCCAATGTCAGGGTCACTGTGTACAGGTCGCCGGTGGTCACCTGCAGACTGTCGCTCGTGTTGCCCGTGTTCCACAACACGCTGGCGTTGGAAGAGGATACCATGATCAACACCGTATCGCCATCGCACAACACTTTGTCCACGCCAAGGTCAGGAATGGGCAGTGGCGTGTAGCTCACGTTGATCGCATCCATGGCCGTGCATCCATTGACCTCAGCCAATACTGAATACTGCCCTGCCGTGGTTATGGTGAAGTTGCTGCCGTGCCATCCGTTTGGCCAGGTCAGGTCAACCCCCGGCAGGACCAAGGACAGCACCAGTTCTTCACCTGGACAAAGCGTGGTATCCGGCCCGAGGTCCACCACGGAGGCATCAAAGTAGGTGACCGCGGTGGCGTCGGAAACTGTGCAACCACCAATGGTGACCGTCACGGAGACGTTCCCTGCGGTAGTCACGAGGAAAGCGCTTTGGGTCGAGCCATTTTGCCAGAGGTAGGTAGCCCCCGGTTGCGTAACATCGATCAGCCAGTTCGTGCCCGTGCAGAGCGTGGTATCAGTGGGAAGCGCGATCGCGGGAGACGCTAGTTCATCGATCTCGACCACATCGCTGGCCGAACATCCGTTGAGGGTTACATCCACGCTCCATGTGCCCGGTGACACGATAATGGACGCAGCAATACTGCTGTTGTTCCACAGGTAGGTAGCTCCCGGCTGGAACGCGTTCAGTGTGATCGAACCGGTGGCGCAAAGCGCCGTATCGGGACCGAGGTCCACTATGGGGAGTGGTACATCGGTCAGGTGCAGCGTGTCAGATGTTTCACATCCTGAAAGAATGATCCGTGCCCAATAGGTGCCGCCGTTACCGATGGTGCGCGTGGGCTCCGTACTGCCGTCCTCCCACAGGTAACTCGCACCGGCCACGGTGATATCCAGATCGAGCGTATGGCCTGCACACAAGTTCGCATCTTGGCCGAGATCCACGGGTTCCAAGGGCACATGCTGCACCACGATGGAATCGCTCACCGAGCAACCTTGCACGGTGATGTTCGCCCAGTAGATGCCATCATCGATCACCGTGATGGATGTGCCGACGAAGTTGGTGCTCCACACCGTGGTGCCTCCCGGAATGGATGCCTGCAAGGTGACCGGCAGACCCGGGCAAAGCAGGGTATCATTCCCGAGATCCAGCGATAGGGCGTTCACATAGTCGACTTGGATCGAATCCGTCACCGCACAACCGTTGAGGTCCACTGTCGCCACGTAGGTCCCAGGCCCAGTCACCGTGATCGATGAGGCAGCACTTCCTGTGCTCCATTGATAGCTGGCGCCGACGAAAAAGGCGTTGAGGGTGAGTGCGGCTCCCGCGCATAGTGTGGTGTCATTGCCGAGCGCGATCTCCGGTATGGCCTGCACCTGCACCACCACTGTATCGGCGACCATGCACGCGCCCTGGAAGACCTGTACGGAATAGGTGCCGGCCGTGCTGACATTCAGTGCTGCATTCGTTGCGCCCGTGTTCCAGAGATACGTACTACCGGGTAGGGTGGCATCAAGAATGATGGTGCTTCCTTGGCAAAGCGTTGTATCCGGGCCAAGGCCAATGGCGTTCGGATCGGCATAGGCCACTACGATGGTGTCGGAACCTGTGCAATGGTTCGGATCGGTCACCTGCACCGAATAGGTGCCGGCCGCTGAAACCATTTGGGTTGGCAGTGACGTGTTGTTCTGCCACACGAACGCGGTGCCGCTGGCGCTGGCATCCAGGAGGAGCGTGGCTGACGGGCAAAGGGTCGTGTCATTGCCCAGGAACACAGAAGGGCTCGGGGCCATCAACACGTTGAGCGTATCGAAGACCATGCAATTTCCTTGCTCAACACCCACCCAATACAGACCGCCACCGCTTGCGGGCAGTGTGGGGTCATTGGATCCGTTGTTCCATTGGTAGTAGGTGGCTCCAGCGGTTGTTGCATCCAGGATCAGAGTGGTGCCGGTGCAAATGGTCGTGTCGTTCCCAATGAACACCGGGGTTGGCGTGGCATAGTTCACCGCGACGGCATCGTTGCTTGTGCAGCCGTGACTATCGGTGAGGGTCACGGAATACGATCCAGGCTGCTGGACGAGATAGGTGGCCGAGGTGGCGCCGTCCTGCCAGCTGTAGCTCATGAACGGAGTTGTGGCGTTGAGCAATAGCGTGTTCGTCGGGCACAACGTTGTATCCGGTCCGAGGTCCACGCTGGGCGGCGTCCAGTTGCCTACGTTCACTTGATCACTGGAAGAGCAGCC
>JBKJNF010000281.1:0-26660 GCA_046596155.1 Flavobacteriales bacterium
CGAGGGCCACTTGTGACCGTGCCCAGCGACCTCGGCCATAGCTCAGGTCCGGTTGCCAGTCTCGCGCCTTCGCCAAGGCTACGGCGGAGGAACTGTGACTGGCCTGCACAAGTGCTAGACATGTCATATCTGCTCGCAAGCACTTCGGGCATCAGTATCGTGGTTACTAGTGGCCCCGCCTGTTCGGTGGGATCATGTGTTGGGCGGGAACACTTGCGACAAAGAGGGGTGTCCCCGAGAACTACTGCTGGTGTGTCAGAAAAGCTTTCAATAGATAGCCTTCATGACCATTAACACGAACCTTGGAGAAGATCTTACCAGCGTTCTCCAGAACGAAGATGTAAGCACCACGCTGGCATTGGTAAACAATCTCGGCGTTGAAGCTCGCGGCCGCACGCAGCGGTGCATTGTAGGCATTGGCATCAAGGGTGGTCTCGTAGAGGAACTTCCCTTCAGTTGTGTAGGAGGGATAGGAAGGAGTTGAACTGGCACTTGTTCTGTCAGGAGATGCTGAAAGGGTTCCTTTGACCTCCTCTGCTGGGCCGTTGAGTATGGTAAGGGTGCCGCTTGCATAGTCGAATTGGATCTTGCCCAGCCTCATCAGTGCCGATTGGCCCAACAGGAGTGGGGCGCTTGCGTTATGAACAACACTAGCCTCGACATCCCTCAGTTCAAGATCACCAATCCGAATGATACTCAACCTGATTTTGGTGCCTTCCTCAACATCGCCATTGGCAATTTGGTAGTACTTAGTTCCGATAAGATCCTTCTCTTTCAAATAGCCGTTCTTGAGCATGAACAACGCTTCAGTCATTGAGATGGACACATCGCTCGCACCGGTATCGAAAACGAACTTCAGTCCGAGACCATTTACTTGGCAGGGCATTACGAATACGCCATTGACCTTCTCCATCTTAATGATGGTCTGGGAGAAGAGCAACGTCGTGCCGGCGAGGAATGCTAGGACGGTGACGACACGAACGAATTGCATCCTTCGGTTGGATTGATAGGGAGGCCAAGTTACCTTCTTTGTCGCAAGTGATCCGATAGCGCAGCGGAGCAAGCGATCGGGCCACTTGTGACCTTCAAGCTGACCTTCAAGCTGCCCAGGCCTGCTCGGAGCGCAAGTCCGGTCGCCAGTCTGTGACTGGTTGCAAAAGACCCGTCCAAGGCGCCAACGAGCTAAGTTCGTGTTCCATGTCCCGCGCCTACAAGTTCCACAAGCCAGATGGCCTGTATTTCATCACGTTCGCGACGGTGAACTGGGTGGATGTCTTCCCCACCTTGTCGCAAGTGTTCCGAACGCGCTGCGGAGCAAGCGGTCGGGCCACTTGTGACCGTGTCCATCGACCTCGGCCATAGCTCAGCTCCGTTTGCCAGTCTGTGACTGGCCTGCACAAGGCCGGATCGAAGCGCCAGCCCGCATTATGTTCGTGGACCATGTCCCGCGCCTACAAGTTTCACAAGCCAGATGGCCTGTATTTCATCACGTTCGCGACGGTGGGTTGGGTGGATGTCTTCACGCGTCGGAACTACAAGGACATCGTTGTTGAGAGCCTGCGCTTCTGCCAGCGCGAGAAGGGCCTGTTGCTATTCGCGTGGGTGACCATGAGCAACCACGTCCACCTGATCGCCGAAGCGGCGGAAGGCTTCAAACTACAGGACATCATCCGCGACCTGAAAAAGTACACGAGCAAGCAGATCATCAAAGCCATTGAGGAGCATCCCGGTGAAAGCCGACGGGAGTGGATGTTGAAGATCTTCCGGGAGGCTGGTGCGGCGAACAGCAACAACAAAGACTACCAGTTTTGGCAACAGCACAACAAGCCGATCGAACTGGCGACGAACGAGATGATCGATCGGTACCTGCACTACCTGCACGAGAACCCGGTCAAAGAAGGCTATGTGGAACACGCGGTGGACTATGTGTACTGCTCGGCTGCGGCGATCGCTGGTAAGCCTGCGTTGTTGAAGCTCGAAGAGTTGTAGTTGGCGCAGTCACAGACTGCGCTAGAGAACCTTCAGGACGGATCGAGGTGGTCACAAGTGCCCCGCCTGAGTTGTGGGATTACGCGTGCGGCGGGAACACTTGCGACAAGTGTGGCCAGCCTTGCCTCGGTCCCAATGGAACTCCAGGGCCAGGCCGTTTTGTGGCGGTGCCAATTGAGCGGTGATCATCAGAACTGGATCCGGTACATGAAGTCCGGGAAGAAGCCGTTCTGATAGACCGTGTTGATGCGGTCCGTCACCGTGTTGTACCGGTCAACGAAGACGTTCTTACGGTCGGTGACGTTCTGCAGGTCAACGAAGAACTGGTGGCTCATCTTCTTGCTCTTGCTGTTCAAGCGAACGCCGAGTTTCACGTCCAGTCGCATGTACGCGGGGTAGTTCTTGCTGAAGGCCTTGTCCTCTTGCAGCACTTGGCGGCCGTCGTTCGCACGGGTAGCCTCCAGATCGATCGGCGTGTAGGGCCTTCCGCCGCTGGTGGTGAACTTGGTGTCGAAGGTTACGAAGTTGCGCTTGGCCTTGCCGATGCCCCACTCCTTACCCAGCAGTGCGTTCGCCACATAACCGTTATCGAAAGCGGTCGCGCGCTCAACACCATCGCTTCCCTGATACCGTGACCGGAACAGCGACACCGTTCCCAACGCGTAGTACCCCTTGCTCAGGAACTTCTCGATGGTGATCTCCACGCCCGTGTTCGTTCCCGTGCCTTTGCTCACCAGGTTGTTCCGTTCGGTGAAAACGAAATCCGCGCCCTCGTTCACGGCGTTGTAGGTGCTGTTGTAGCTGTCCACCGGCAGGTCGAAGAGGAATTGTGTATACGCCTCGGTCTTCAGGCGCCAGTTGTCGCCGAAGCGGCGGTCGTAGGCCAGTACGATGTGGTGGCTCTTCATGAACTCCAGCTGTCCATTGGTGCGCTCGTATCCGCCTTGACCATCCGGAGCGAGACGAACGAGGATCGGCATCGGCACCATTTGTCCGTGCAGTCCGTAGGCCAGCGATACGCGCTGGTTCGGCTTGAACTGCCAACTGAGCGCGGTACGGGGGCCGACCATCGCATCGTTGGTCATGTCGAGGTACTGGCCATGAAGGCCGAAGGTGAACTCCAGTTGGTCAGTGAACTTGTATTCGCCCTGCGCATACACTTGGAGCAGATCGCTGGTCTCGTCCACATTCCGGACGGTGACGAACGAATCCGGTATGCTGTCGCCATTGGCATCGGGGATCTCCACGCGGTTGTCGCGGTCATCCACTCGGCTGTCCAACTGGATGATCTCGTTCACGAACCCTGCACGCAGATTGAAACGCGGACTGAACTTCCGGTTGTATTGGCTACTTAACGTGTAGTGCTGCTCTTGATCGGACACCTCGGTAGCGCGGTATTTGCGGAGCGGCTGATCGCCGGTACCCTCGATAATGTTGTCCTGGTCATACCGGTTGCTCATGTACGAGGTACCTATGGTTGTCTTGATGTAGCTCTTTTCATCCAGATGGTAGAAGTGACCGAGCCCCGCAAGCGCAAGCTGGTTCATCACATAAGCATCCACCGTTGGATCCGCGAAGAGATCCGTGCTGTCCACCTTAGCTCCGAAGAAGTCGATGCTGCTGGTGCCGCCCATGCCGAACAGTTCGAATCGACCGAGCTTGCTCTTTCCGAGATCCAGTTTGAACCCGAGGTCCTGGAAGTACGGCTTTGCGGATGTTCCTGTGGAGGCGAGCGCCGCCAGGCCGTAGCGATAGCTCACGAGATAGCTGCTTTGTTTTTTACGACTGAGCGGACCCTCGGCAACGAGTTCAGCGCCGGTGAAGGCCGAAGCTTGGAGCGTGACCTCGTGCTTGTCCGCATTGCCATTGCGGAACTTCACGTCGAACACGGCGGCGTTGGCGTTGCCGTATTCCGCAGGAAATGCGCCGGTGAGAAAATCACTTGTTCGAAGCAGATTGGTGTTCAGCGCGCTTACCGGTCCGCCCGTGGTGCCCAGCGTGGCGAAGTGGTTCGTGGTGCCGATGGGCAATCCTTCCACGCGCCAGAGCAGGCCGCTGGGGCTATTGCCACGAACGATGATGTCGTTGCGCGAATCATTCGCAGCGCTCACCCCGGCGAAGTTGGTCGCGAGCCTGGCGACATCGTTACGGCCACCGCTGTAGCGTGTCACCTCTTCCAAGCTGAAGGTGCGTGCGCTCACTTTTGCGAGCTCGTTGTTGGGCCGGTCCTTCTTGCTGTCGCGCGTGACCACCGCTGCTTTCAGTTCTCCGACGGAGCCTTCGAGCCCGATCTCCAGCACCACCTCTTTCCCTGCCGTCACCAAAACGTTGGGCACCGTGATCGTCTTGTACCCGACAGAACTGAAGGCGAGTGTTTGACGGCCGAGTGGAACGGCAGCAAAGCGGAACCGACCGTCGATATCCGTGGTCGCCGTGAGCTTTGGATCGATGCCAAGAACAATGATGCCCACGCCGGGCAAGAGCTCTTCACTGTCCATGTCCTTGACCACACCCTTCACCACTTGGGTCTGGGCGAGCACCGAAATCGGTAGGGCGAGCATAGCGGACAGTAGAACACGTTTCAGAAGTGGGATCATGACGAGGAGAATCGGTTCGTTGGTTGCGGGGCAAAACTGGCGGTTACGCACGTAAGAGTTCCAACTGGTCCCGATGAACCAGCGATCCATCCGGGCCGAGCCGCGTTCCTTCACCTTGGAACGGTCGTGCGAGGTTGAACCAGCGGATCGTACGCTTCACCCGCCGGTTTCGCCGCTTCACTCCCCATTTTGGCGGCGCTACAGGTCCGCACAGCACAAATAGCAGGCACGGCTTTAATTTCGGGCGGTGTCACCGACCCCTGTCATGAAGATCTCCCCTTTTCGCGAGCCGTGGTCCCGGATCATCGGGATCCCGCTGCTGGGGCTTGGTCTTGGACTGATCTACAACCGCCCGCCGAGCCCGATATCCCACGTATTGATCTCTGTGCTTGTGACGGGCGTCATTTGGCATGGCGACTACACGCTGATGATGGCTTTGCGAAAGCGACTTCCCGGGGTGGCCGATACCTGGAAGCGTATCGCGTTAAGCCTACTGGCCTTGGCCACGTACAATGTGTGCGTGGATGGGCTCATCTGTTCCGTGCTGGTGAAGTATCACCTCCAGAACAACGAGTACCTCGCCCAGAACTTCTGGGCCCGCACCGGCATGAACATGGGCATCGCGGTTTTCATTGGCACGATCTACGAAGCAGGCTACTTCTTCACACAGTGGCGGCGGCAAGTGGTCGAGATCGAAGCGGTGAAGGGCCAGCAGGTGCGTTCAGAGCTCAGTGCGCTTAAGAACCAGATAAGCCCGCATTTCCTTTTCAATAGCCTGAACACGCTGGTGACCTTGATCCACGAGGATCCCGCACAGGCAGCCCGGTTCACACAGAAACTGAGCGACGTCTATCGGTACATCCTTCAGCACAAAGAGAAGGAAGTGGTTGACCTGAGCACGGAACTTGAGTTCACCGAGGCCTATAACTTCCTCATGAAGCTCCGGTTCGAAAAGAGCTTGGACATCCGGTTGAATGTGGACGCGCGATTCCATCACCTGCAGGTAGTGCCGCTCACCCTCCAGATGCTGGTGGAGAACGCGGTGAAGCACAACGTGGCCAGCATCGCACAGCCGCTTAGAGTGGATATCTACGTGGAGAACGGCCGCTCGGTGATCGTTCGGAACACCCTGGCGCGGAAGCAGAGCGTGGAAGGCAGCACGTATACGGGCCTGGCGAACATCAAGCAGCGCTATGCCTTCCTCAGCGACCGGGCGGTGGATGTGATCGAAACGCGGGAGCATTTCCTCGTCGCATTACCGTTGTTCGAGCTGGCAGGACGTAACGAACCGATCCCGGCCCGATGAAACAGCGTGTGCTCATCATCGAGGACGAGGCCCCCGCCTATCGACGGTTGAACGGGCTTTTACAGGAACATCATCCTGAGTTCGAAGTGCTCGAAGTGATCGATGCCATCACTGAAGCGGTGCGTTGGTTCGCGCATCACAAGGCACCCGATCTCATCTTCAGCGATATCCAACTGAGCGACGGACTGAGCTTCGAGATATTCAAGCAAGTGAAGCCGCCATGCCCCATCATATTCACCACGGCCTATGATGCGTACATGCTGGATGCCTTCCGCACGAATGGCATCGATTACCTGCTGAAACCCATCGAGGCCGAAGACCTGTTGCGCGGGGTGGCAAAGTTCACATCGCTCAGCGGTGCGTTGCGTCCATCAGATACAGCCGACCTGTCGCGCCTATTGGAGCAACTCGGTGCACGCACCCCGAAATACAAGGAGCGCTTCCTAGTGAAGATCGGCGCGAAGTTGTTGCCCATGCCTGTGGGCGATATTGCTTACTTCACCAGTAGCGACGGCATTACCGCGCTAACCACGCGTGAAGGGCGCAGCTACCCCATCGATCAACCCTTGGATGAGTTGGAACAGATGCTGGATCCTGCCCGCTTCTACCGATTGAACCGCGGTACGATCGCCAGTCTACCCGCGATCTCAGTTGTACACCAACATTTCCAAGGCAAGTTGAAGGTCGTGCTCGCACCCACTTCCGGAACAGAAACGATGGTGAGCCGTGAAAAGGCTCGTGCTTTCAAGGAGTGGATGGAGGGCTCGGGCGCGTAGCCAGTTGGGCTCATCCCTTGACTGGAAATTCAAACGCGGATGATCCAGGCATTGCAACTGTGCAGTGGGGTGAAGGTTTGTGTTCTGGGGCTGGAGCCATTTTTCGGGCTGCTCACAAGTATTTCGTGCATCAGTGTAATGGCCACAAGTGGCCCCGCCTACTCTGCACGCTTACGCGCGCGGCGGGAACGCTTGCGACAAGGAGGGGCAGATCATCAAGGCCATCGAGGAGCATCCCGGTGAAAGCCGACGGGAGTGGATGTTGAAGATCTTCCGGGAGGCTAGTGCGGCGAACAGCAACAACAAAGACTACCAGTTTTGGCAGCAGCACAACAAGCCGATCGAACTGGGCACGAACGAGATGATCGAGAAGTACGTGAACTACCTGCACGAGAACCCGGTGGCGGCCGATAATGTCGAGCACGCCGAGGACTATGTGTATTGCTCAGCTCCGGCGATCGCGGGGAAGCCGGGACTGTTGAAGTTGGAAGAGATCTGATGGGCGAAGTCACAGACTTCGCACGAAAAGCTACCGACGAAAACTTGGTAAGTCACAAGTGGCCCCGCCTACTCTGCACGCTCACGCGTGCGGCGGGAACACTTGCGACAAGGAGGGGCGGATCGCGGCCGCGGAAGCAGGGATCGTGAATGCATGCCGAGGATCGATCGCACATGGACCACCCTTATGAATTTTCCCCACTGCTAAGGCCATAGTCACCGGGATCCGCAGCTTTCGCAAAAAGTAATTGTCCGGGAAGCAGGGATCGCGACGATCTCTGCTGGAACGCATTTCCACTGGCACCTGGCCGGGTCATTTCTCACCTTATGCTCAGTGAGGGCGGGGCTGTTGCCGCTGCTGGGGTTGGTGAAGGACAACTTGTACGTGCCTCCGACCTTGACCTCAATGTCGCGGATCCAGGGGGAAGCCATTGGCAATTCGCCACAGGGTCGAGCACGGCCGCACCTACGCGCGCTGACCCAGCTCGATCCACGAAAGCCGGTCCACATCCACTTAGAGCCTCCGCCTTGTTGTTCAACAGCACCACGCGCGAACATCCTGTTGG
Source organism: Flavobacteriales bacterium (assembly GCA_046596155.1). Lineage (GTDB taxonomy): Bacteria > Bacteroidota > Bacteroidia > Flavobacteriales_F > PHOS-HE28 > PHOS-HE28. The sequence continues at coordinate 7,733 of JBKJNF010000281.1, forward strand.
TTCTTGCGTAGAACATGCCTGTTGGCGATCAGGGATCTTGATCGTTCGAGCGACCGGGTGATAACCGACCCAGGTAGCCTTTGAACTTTCTCCCCGGCTTTTTACCTCGCATTACTCGTCAACATGAGAACAAACACACTACTGTGCATTGCCCTGGTAGGATCCGCTCTCCCCGGCACCCTCTTCGCCCAGGCACCTTCACTGGGAACGGCTGCGGATTTCGCGCTCTTCTCCAGCGTAGGGGCCGTGACCAACACGGGCATCTCCCATGTCACAGGCCATGTGGGTACCAACAGCGGCTCGAGCACCGGTTTTGGGAATGTGGACGGTGTGATGCACGACAACGACGGGGCGAGCGCACAGGCGTTCGCTGACGTGCTGCTCGCTTACAACCAATTGAACAGTACCGTGGCCACCATGTTCCCGGCGCCGTTGCTGGGGAATGGGCAAGTACTTACCTCCGGAGTGTATGCCATTGACGCACCGGCGACATTGGACCATGACCTCAGGCTCAACGCCCAAGGGAACGCGAATGCGGTCTTCATCATTAAGATCCAGGGCGCGTTCTCGACCTACGCGGATGCCAAAGTGAAGTTGATCAACGGGGCCCTTGCGTGCAACGTGTTCTGGAAGGTGGAAGGGCTGGTCAGTATGGCTTCCGGCACCATGATGAAAGGAACCATCATCGCCAACAACGCTGCCATCGAGATGAACGTCAACGATACGTTGGAGGGCCGTGCACTATCCACCGCCGGTGCCGTTACGCTGGATGGTACCATGGTGTATACGCCCACGGGCTGCGGCAGTCCTACGCTTACTGGACCTGCGGCACCGCCACTGGGTGCGATGGCCTGCTATGGACTGTTCTCCGCCAGCGGTCCGGTCTCCAACAGCGGCATCACCTCCGTCAACGGTGATGTCGGGACCAATAGCGGCTCTACCACGGGCTTCGACGCCTTGAACGTCAATGGCACGGTCCACATCATTCCCGATGCTTCCACGGCGCAATGCGCTTCCGATCTGGCTGATGCTTATGCGCACCTGAACACATTGCCACATGAGATCCAGCTGTTGTACCCAGCGCAATTCGGCAATGATCTAGTGCTGACCCCGCATACCTACTTACTGGACGCGGCCACGGTGCTCACGGATACACTCTATCTGGACGCACGGAACAATGTCAACGCCGTATTCGTGATCAAGATCAACGGCGCACTTTCCACAAGCACCTATTCTCGGATCGTTCTGAGGAATGGAGCACGATCCACGAACGTCTTCTGGAAGGTGGAAGGCGCAGTGAACATCAACAACTACTCCGTGTTCCGGGGCAACTTGATCTGCAACAACGGAGCCTTGGGTGCCATCAATACAGGGGTGACCTTGGAAGGTCGCGCATTCACCACCACGGGTGCGCTCACCACTACGAACATCACCACGACGATGCCATGTGACCTGTCCTCGGGCGTGCCGGATGGAGCGCGCGAGGGAGGGCGCACGGGGATATCCATCTTTCCCAACCCGTTCACCTCCTCTTTCACCATCGTGTTGGACGAGAATGTGTCGGGCCCGCAGCGGTTGCGCTTTTTCAATGTCACGGGAGCGGAGGTCATGAGCACCTTCATCACTCAGCCATCGACCGTGGTAGGATCGAGCGATCTTGCTTCTGGTATCTATTCCTACCAATTGATCGGATCGGACGGTAGCGTTCGTACAGGCAAGCTGGTTTCGGAGCAGTGAACCCTCCCTGTTGCAAGTGTTCCGATCGCTCAGCGGAGCAAGCGGTCGGAACATTTGTGGTACCCGCCTTTCTCGCAGGTCCTTTACTGAACTATGTGCGGGAGTTGGGCGATCATGGGCTGATGGCGTGAAGGGACCTACTTCCGTGCCCACGATGATCTACCACACCGTACACTGCGGGTCAGCCGGTCGTCGTCTATCGGGTCGTACAGATTTCCTCCATAAGCAATGCAGTGATCTTCGATCAACCCTCCCGCTTCATGCGTTCACACGCTGCTACACCCCCTGCGCCCAACTGGCAAATCGTAGGCTCAGTTGGGGCTACGCCCCGGAAGCATGAAACTGATCGTGCTGCCCTTACCCACTTCGCTTTCAATGGCCACGGTGCCACCGTGGGCTTCTACAAAGCTTTTCACAATGGCCAACCCGAGTCCCCGGCTTTCTTCCTTGGTAGCGTCCCCTTCGCCTTTGGCGAACACATGGGGCAGTTGGCCTTCAGGGATACCGGCACCCGTATCGGAAACCCAGCACTTGGACGTTCCGTCAGCGCGCGTCTCGGCCCCGATGCGCACTTCGCCCCCGGCTGAATAGGTGATCGCGTTGCTGATGATATTCTGCAGTACACGGCGAAGCAGACCTGCATCAGCATGAACGACAAAGTCGATGGGCACCGTGTTGGTCAGAAGGGTTCCACGGTTGGTCGCCATTGGCTTTAAGGCATGCACGCAGGATACCACCAACGGCCATAGATCGAATGATCGGCGCACCACGAACACCCCTGTTTCCGCAGCGACGTGCGTGTTCTCCTCTAGGATCTTCTCCACCATCCCTTGCAAGAACCGCACATTACGTTGCAGTGTAGTGAACATCTGCTTGGATTCCCCCTCTTCCCCTTCAGCCGGATGAAGTAGTTCCAGAACTTCCGTGGCCAAGGCAATGGCGCCGAGGGGTGTACGCAGGTCGTGGGCGACGAAGGCGAGGTAATCATCGCGGCGGCGCTGTAGTTCCGCAGAGCGTTGATCGGAAAAGGATCGAACGGCGAGCGCGATGGCTTCATCGAACGCCTTGTTCAGGATATGGAAGCACTTGCCTTGGATGGACAGGCCATTGGCTTCGGCAAGATCGTGAACGCACCCACGTAGGATATTGTACTCGGCCACCACCTCCGTGATATCGAAGCCATCCTCCACGCGTTGCACACCGTGGGCCGGTGGAGTTCCTTCTTGCAAGGCTTCGGCGATGGTGGCGTCGGAGCGCAGGTCGAAGGCGTCGGCCAGGTCCTTGAGCAGATCAGGGATGTGGTCGTTGATCATGGGCACATCCAAGTGCTTCGCTGACGGAAGTTGCTTGACCTGCTCGCGCCAGCGGGTCAGCAGTAGGTCACTGTCCCGCCGTATGAGCACAGCGAGAAGGCTCATGGCCTGCGAAGTGTTAGTGGTTGTGATCATGGAGGGTTGTGGACATCGTTACGGCCGGCACGGATAAATGGAAATGAAGAGGTGCTGGCGGAAGGGCGCGTAAAGTTAGTTGGGGCGGAGGATCAAGGTTAAAAGGATCGGTTGGTCCGTAGGGTGACCCGCCTTCACTACGAACTCGCGCCGATCTGGAATGGCGATGGGAAGTTCCACGCCTCAACCGGCTGCACGTCCCTGCCGATAGGGGTGATCTCGTCCCTGTCGCGCACCTCGCGTTCGGAATGAAGATCAACCGATCCTTAACTTCGGATCGCTTGTAGAAAGCTGCCCGCATTTCCCGAATGGTGATGCACGCATGAACGAAGCAGTATCGGATAGTATTCCGCTGATCAAGATCTGCGGCCAAAGCTCCTGACCAAAGATCTGGGCATTGCTCCATACCGGAAGCGCGATCCCATGTATGAGGTAACTGTTCTGACCGCATGGATCACGATGAGGATCGGTGCGTTGTTCTGGTATGACAATGATCCAGCAGCCTATGCAAGCACGATCGGAGGATACTCCGTTCGTTGCCTGAGGGAGGCTGCTTCGGAACCTTTAGCCAGTCGAAACTGTTCTGAGTTCGTTGCTACATGACCAAGGGTAAGGAGAACCTCCTGAAGTAGAACTTCCTTGTTAAGCATCCACATTGATCAGACCGGAACATGAAGCTGGAAGAAAAGGGGCCCATCAGTCCCCCGCCGCAGTTGAGCGAACCTTCCGAAGCGGTCTCACAGACCATACGGCTTTGGGATGACATCATTGCAGTCACGCACTGGGATAGAGTTGACCAAACCCGGGTGGATGGAGCCGACTTCTACGTGGGGGAAGAGGAACTCGGGCACATCCATTTGAACGGAGATCTACACTTGGCTACCACTAGAGCCATTTACCATGCGCTCATCAAGGCAGAACTCGCTCTATCACTCCCTTACGGAAGCGGGAACAACCGTTGGGTGCTGTACCGGATACGGGAATTTGCGCATCGGGCGCATGCCACGTGGCTTTTCCGCCTGTGTTACGACCGCCTCAAGGGCACGTCAGAGACCGATCTGCTGGAGCGGATCGCATCCGTCCGCCGATCGTGGTAGGTAGATCGGGTTCTAATATTCCATGCCAAGGGATCCCTTGATCACCCGGACACTACCATCGGGTTGCTGGGCTCTCCTATGCGCATGGGCACCGTCATCCTCGCCGGCAATGCTGTGGTCGTACTTGGACTTCCCCGTATTGGGTCTACGACCAGCTGCACCCTGTCGATCGTATCAATGCCCTCCTGTTGGTCGTAGATCGGGCTTAAAGGTCGGGTAGGTCTTCAACCTCCTGTCCGGATCTTGATCTCGAACAGTTCACCGCGTCGGGTGGTTCCTACTTTCGCACAGGAATTTCCATTTCGAAATATCACCATGGCCAACGACACCCCCCAAGGCGCACCGCACGGCGCCACCCTTGAAGCTGCTAATGCGCCCACGAACGGTGCTGGCAAATGCCCTGTTATCCACGGCGCTATGCGCAATCCTGTGGCTGGTCGCGGTACTGGTAACCGCGACTGGTGGCCTGAGCGGTTGAACCTCGGCATCCTGCACCAGCATCAGCCGATGTCCAACCCCATGGATCCGGACTTCAACTACGCCGAGGCCTTCAAGAAGCTGGACCTGAAAGCGGTGAAGGCCGACCTCACCAAGCTGATGACCGATTCGCAGGATTGGTGGCCAGCCGACTGGGGCCATTACGGTGGCCTCATGATCCGCTTGGCCTGGCATGCTGCGGGCACCTACCGCACGGCCGATGGACGCGGTGGCGCCGGCACCGGCAACCAGCGCTTCGCACCACTCAACAGCTGGCCTGACAACGGTAATCTCGACAAGGCGCGCCGCCTGCTGTGGCCCGTCAAGCAGAAGTACGGCAACAGCCTCAGTTGGGCCGACCTGATGGTGCTGGCTGGGAATGTGGCGCTGGAGAGCATGGGGTTCAAGACCTTCGGTTTCGGTGGTGGTCGGTTGGACATCTGGGCACCGGAAGAAGATGTGTACTGGGGCGCCGAGGTTGAGTGGCTCGCAACCAGTGATCAGGCCAACAGCCGGTACAGCGGTGATCGCGACCTAGAGAACCCCTTGGCCGCTGTGCAGATGGGTCTCATCTATGTAAATCCGCAAGGGCCGGATGGTGATCCCGACCCGTTGGCCAGTGGTCGTGATGTGCGCGAAACCTTCAAGCGCATGGCCATGAACGATGAGGAGACCGTAGCGCTAGTGGCCGGTGGTCACACCTTCGGTAAAGCGCATGGCGCAGGCGATGCGGCGCTGGTGGGTGTTGAACCTGAAGGCGGAATGATCGAAGCCCAGGGCCTCGGCTGGATGAGCAAACACGGCAGCGGCGTAGCCGGTGATGCCATCACCAGCGGTATCGAGGGCGCTTGGAAGCCGAACCCCACCACTTGGGATAACGGCTACTTTGACATGCTCTTCGGTTACGAATGGGAATTGTCCAAGAGCCCGGCAGGCGCGCACCAGTGGGTGGCGAAGAACTGCAAGCCGGAGCACATGATCCCCGATGCGCACGACAAGGGCAAGAAGCATCCGCCGATGATGACCACGGCCGACCTGTCGCTGCGATTCGATCCGGCCTACGAGAAGATCAGCCGCCGCTTCCACCTGGATCCACAGGCCTTTGCGGATGCCTTTGCTCGTGCGTGGTTCAAGCTTACGCACCGCGACATGGGGCCGAAGCGCCTCTATCTCGGACCTGAAGTGCCTGAGGAGGAGCTGATCTGGCAGGATCCGACCCCCGCTGGTGCCGTGATCAACGACAGCGATGTGGCATCGTTGAAGGCAAAGATCCACGCGTCAGGTCTCAGCGTTAGCGAACTCGTGTCAACCGCATGGGCTTCCGCTTCGTCGTTCAGGGGAAGCGACAAGCGCGGCGGCGCAAATGGCGCGCGTATCCGCCTCGCACCGCAGAAGTTCTGGGCGGCTAACGATCCTGAACAGCTTGGCAAGGTGCTCGGTGGCTTGGAAAAGATCCAACGCGAATTCAATATGAGCGGTAAGAACGTGTCGCTGGCCGATCTGATCGTGTTGGGCGGTTGCGCGGCAATTGAGAAGGCTGCCATGGATGCCGGGCACACCATCACGGTGCCCTTCAATTCCGGCAGGGGTGATGCCTCTCAGGAGCAGACCGATGTGGAAAGCTTCATGGTGATGGAGCCTCAGGCCGAAGGATTCCGGAACTACCAGAAGAAGACCTATGGCGTTCCGGCAGAAGAAATGCTCATCGACAAAGCGCAGTTGCTGGGCTTGAGCGCACCTGAGATGACGGTGCTTATCGGCGGGCTACGCGTGTTGGGCGCCAATACGGGCGGCAGTAAGCATGGCGTATTCACTGATCGAGTGGGCCAACTCACCAACGACTTCTTCGTGAACCTGCTGGACATGCGCAACGCGTGGGCACCAAAGGCCGGTGAGGAAGGCGTCTATGGAAGTCATGATCGTGGGACCGGTGATCGCAAGTGGACCGGCTCGCGCGTGGATCTGGTGTTTGGATCGAACTCCCAACTGCGCGCACTCGCCGAAGTATATGCGCAGAGCGATGCGAAGGAGAAGTTCGTAAAGGACTTCGTGAAGGCATGGGTGAAGGTGATGGAATTGGACCGCTTCGATCTGGCGTGACATTCACGCATCAACATGTATTGAAAATGGCCCGGGAACGGGCCATTTTCGTTCTCCCTTTATTCGTGATGGGGCTTTTCGTCGCTTGGTTTTCCGGGCGCATCGCGTTAATTTTAGGAAACCATGAACATGCTTTTGGATAGTGCGGGCCTGCTACTTCGGAAGGACCAGCACGTCACCATGCTGGTCGTTACCTCGGAAAGTATGATGATGCAGCGCTGGACGGGTTATGTGCCCAGCACCACCTATCGTTCGATCATGGATGAGTCCATCATTCATGCGGGACGCTTCGGCTTGAAAAGGTGGTTCGCCGATCTCCGCGAAATGGGAGCGATCCTACAGAACGACGAGAAATGGACGATGGAGGATTGGTTCCCCCGGCTGGGGAGAACACGAATAGGACGGATGGCCTTCGTAATGAGTTCCGACTATTTCAACCAGGTGAGCGTTGATCGCATCATGTCCGTGGGTACGGCCCTAATGCCCTTGGACGTGGGATATTTCGGCGACATGGAAGAAGCGCGTTCTTGGCTGCTGAGCACGGAGCAGGCCACGGTCCCGGCCTGATCATCACGTTCGTTCGGCGAAGATCCCGGACCGTCCCACACTGTGCGTGCTGATCTTTGCCTCATGCATCCTTGGCTCGTCCCGCTTTACAACACGTTCAAGCGCCACGCCCATGCCGAGCGCGCTGAGGCCATGAGCGCGTATATGAAGGGTCACTTCCCGTATTTCGGGATCATGACCACCGAGCGGCGCCGGATGATGAAGGAACACATCGCGGCGCTTGGCCTACCGGCGCTGGATGATCTGCCCGCGATCGTCCGCTCGGCCTTCACCGTTCCACAGCGCGAACTGCATCAAGTGGCGGTGGACCTGCTGCTGAAATACGCCAGCAGGCTCGGCCCCGAATATCTACCACTGGTGGAGGACATCATCACCACAAAAAGCTGGTGGGACAGTGTGGATGCGCTGGCTCTGCATGTGGTGGGTGTGATCTTCAGGAACCATCCCAAGAAGATCGCAAAGTGGAACAAGCGTTGGATCACTACAGACGACCTGTGGTTGAACCGGACCGCCATCATCTTCCAACTGACCTGGAAAGCGGACACGGACCGGGAGCTACTGTTTGCAAACATCGAGCGTCATGCTTCGCATACCGACTTCTTCATCCGTAAGGCCATCGGTTGGTCGCTACGCACGCTGGCGCAAACGGATCCCATAGCGGTGAACGTCTTCGTGGGTACACACAAGCTCTCGCCGCTGAGCGAGCGGGAGGCATTGCGGAAGTTGCAGGACGATCGATTACGTTCCTAAGGAGCGGAATGGTCGGCGAAGCTACGTGGAACCATCTTCCACACCGGCATTGTTGCATCCCTCATCGGAGATCCTTGTTCGGACAGTGCGCAGGACTTCTTCAAGATGAACAAAGTCAACCGGCTTCACCAGGTGATCATCGAAGCCGGCGACCTTAGTGCGGTCCTTATCCTCAGGAGAGTCGTAGCCGGTAATAGCTACGATGCGCAGCGAGCTGGGAAGGGCTTTGCGCATGATGCGACAGCATTCCAAGCCATCCATTCCTGACATGCCGATATCAAGCAGCACAAGGTGGGGCTTGAACATAGCGGCCTCCTTCACCGCAAGCGAGCCGCTGAAGGCCACGCGGATCGTATGCCCCTTGAGCAATAGAATGGACGCCAGGCTCCTGGCCGCGTCATGATTATCATCCACCACAAGTATTCGCATGTTCACGCCATGTCAGGATTTAACGGGTCGACTTCATCGAGCAAGGCGTATGCCGAATAGAACCTCCCCGGGTTGTTTGCGCTTTCTACGGTGCTCACCGGTGTATCGTTCCACGCAATGCTTTGAGCGCAAGACCTGGACTTGGAGGCCTGTTCCGTAACCTCTCCGGGGTTGTTGCCGTAGGATGAAACCGTGACGGTCGTACCGCTACGACCGCAAACTTTCAAGGACATGGAAACCTCTCGTATCATCACCATATTGGTCTTCCTCTGCGGTACCGGATGGGCGATACCTGCATGCCAAGCACAGGACCTACAGGACGTGACCTTCACGTTGAACGGTGTGGTGAAGGACCGAGACAGCCATATGGTATTGGCCAAAACCACGATCATCGCCACAGATACGTTGGAAATAGGAGGGTCGGACCATTCGGTTCGCACGCGTGCCGACCAGCGGGGCAAATACAAACTTGCACTGCCATATGACCGGGTTTACCTGGTGGAGTATTGGTCGCAGGGTCATGTGACCAAACGGGTGATCGTGGACCTGATGAAGGTGAAGGAAAAGGAACGCGAGGGTGGAAACACGATGACGCTGGAGATCGCCCTCTTTCCAATGCTGCTCAACGTGGATTATTCAGCCTACAAGATCCCCGTGGCCATATGCCGATTCGACAAGCGCGAGAAGAAGTTCCTCTGGGACAATGAGTACAGCCACGAGCGGGATATTGAGCTGGCGGAGGTTAAAAAGCAGCAAATGACGGAGCGCCGTTCTATGGCCGCGACGCCATAGGCGCCGATGAATGCCAGGATCGCCTGCTCGCGCCGTCCGCCCTCCTTTCAGCTTTGTCAATCCCAAATCCGGTTTCGTCAGGGCCAGTGATGTATTCGACGATCCGGCCATTGACCTTTGGTGTGCGATCAACGGAACGGCATCATGGTCCACATAGGGAATCTTATTGTCCTCGATGCAACGGAGCCGATCCTGAGGGAATTATGGTCACAGGATCTGGTAGACCTGCTTGATTTGCAGCCCTCTCAACGGCTAGGTCATATCATCGAACTTAACCGCAGTGCACGCTACCACAACCGACTGGATGCGTTCGTATTGCTGGACCGGTTAGCGGAGATCAGCGGCCAGAAGGAGCCGGGTAAGCCGCGCTGAGTGGTGGGGGGTGACAGATCACGCCACCGAAAGTGATGGATCAGCGCCGATCGAATATCCTTCTCGACCTTTATGCCGGAGCCTATCGCCGTGGACGTTGAAAGGGCCCGATCATGACCCGCATGGAAGCCCATTCGTACCACGACCGCACCTTCGAGAAGGTGTCCTACAGCGCTGAACAGGTCCATGCGCATTCGTTCGAGCGATGCACCTTCGATCGGTGCGACCTATCGCGCAGCGATCTCACGAAAAGCCGTTTCGTAGAGTGCACCTTCATCGCCTGTGACCTGACGATGGCGAAGTTGAACGGTGTGCGGCTTCAGGGCGTGAACTTCAAGGACAGCAAGTTGCTCGGTGTGGATCTGTCGGTATGTTCCGAGATGCTCTTCAGCGTGGCCTTTGAGGGCAGTGTGCTCGACCATGCCTTCCTCACCGGGCTCAACCTGCACAAAACCCGCTTTGAGCGGTGTTCCATGAAAGGGGTTGTTCTCGAGCGGACGGACCTGAGCGAAGCCGTGTTACGTGAATGTGATCTCCTGGACGCGGTCTTCGGTGCCACGCAATTGCGAGGAACTGACCTGACCACAGCATTCAACTTCCGTATTGATCCTGACCGGAATAGCTTGAAAGGCGCGCGCCTTACCCTGCAAGGTGCCATGGGACTGTTGCTGAAATACGGTGTGGTGATCGAGTGAATCGCAAGGTGCATATCCATGCACAAATAAGGAACGCCCGCCATTTCAGCGAGCGTTCCTAAGCGGTAGTGGTTGGCCAGTATCACTTGCCCAACGCCAATGCCAGGTATGCTTGAAGTGTGGAGTTCTTCGAGGTTCCCAGGACATATTGGGAGGCGTCGTTGTTCGCGATCTCATTCAGACCATGCTCATAGCGCACACCCACTTGGGCCAGGCCAATGTTGATGCCGAGGCCACCCACGAGTCCATAGTCGAATCCGTTGAATCGGCTGTCGCGCGGATCGGTGCTCTGGCTCCCCAGGTCGCCGGTGCTGCGTGTCTCGGATAGCACCATGTAAGCTAGGTAGGCCCCGCCCTGCAACTCGGCCACTTCGCCAAGGGGGATCACCACGAGTAAAGGCACGGTCACATAATCCAGTTTGTAGGTGATCTGCTGATCGATCACGCCATAGGACTTGTGCACCGAGTTCCCTTTTTGATCGTATAGGGCTTCGATCTGGAAGCCAAGCGAGGAATTGGTGGCCATGCGCCCGAACAGGCCAACGTGGAAACCGAAGCGAGCGTTCTGGTCATTCACCTCCTTCACCCAAAGGTTGCTCCAGTTCACCCCACCTTTCACCCCGAATGCACTCTCCATGCCCTTGGAGGCGGATGTGGGTGCGGCTGGTGCTGGCGTGGCAGCGGGAGTATCCTGGGCCATGAGGGTTAGGGCGCTCATTGTCATAGCGCCTGAAAAGATGACCGCCATAAGGCGCAAGCCTGCGGTCCTGGTGCGAAGGGTTCTATAGGTTTTCATGGTTGGTCTGGTTTCAATAACAAGGTGCACGCGCTGTGCCGAAGCACAATGCAAGCGAACGGGCGCATTTCCGCCCTCCAGAGTGTGGGATCGCCGCCTCAGATCGTTCACGAACGAGGACACCGCACCACGATACATACCCACGATAAACTTGCTGGCCACGAACCCATGTGGGCTGGACCGGCACCCTGAAATGCCCGAACTTCGCGGACCTTTTTGGACCGACCCCTGCAACAGTGACCCTGATCCGCATGAAACGAGCGCTCATTTTCCATCTCCTTCTCGCGCTGGTCATGGGTGCATGCGGGCAAACCAGCTCCACACGGAGCGCGGTGCGGTTGATGGCCACGGTGCAGCCTGCGGTGCCCAGCATCACGTTGCATTGGCAGGACTTTGCCAATTGCACTGGCTTCACGATATATCGTCGGGCCGCCGGATCCACCACTTGGGGTAATTCGATGGCCACACTGCTGGGTACGGCCTTGGAGTATGTGGATACCACCGTGCAGACCGGCGTCGGCTACGAGTACAAAGTGGTACGCAGCGCGGGTGGTTCGGGATATGGCTACGTGCGGTCGGGCATTGCGGTACCTCCGGTGGACATGCGCGGCAAGCTGGTCCTGTTGGTCGAAAGCGCTGTGGCGGCCGCCTTGCCGATCGAACTGGAGCAGCTCAGGAATGACCTGAACGGCGACGGCTGGTCGGTCATCCAGCACAGCATCGATGTCAACGCCACGCCCACCAATGTCCACACCCTCGTAGCAGCTGACTTCAATGCCTCTCCGATGCAGGTGAAGGCAGTGTACATCCTTGGCCATGTGCCGGTCCCGTATAGCGGGAACATGGCTCCTGATGGGCACGGTTACCACCAGGGCGCATGGGCATGTGACGGCTACTACGGCGACATGAACGGGACCTGGACAGATGCGAGCGTGAACAACGCCGGGTCCAACTTTCAATGGAACCACAACATCCCAGGGGATGGTAAGTTCGACCAGAATGATCTGCCAACAGCGTTGGAATTGCAGGTGGGTCGAGTGGATCTGTCGCGTCTCGATGTCTTTGCTGAAAGCGAAATGCAATTGCTGGCCGCCTATTTGGGCAAGGCCCACGCCTGGAAGACGGCTCAATTCTCCGTGCCACGTACGGCAGTTGTGTGGGATAACCTGACCTGGGTAGGGAACCCGCTGGCCAGTTCGGGCTATATGAGCGCAGCGCCCTGCGTAGGCATCGATTCCTTGCTCGACCTGGATCCGGCGCAGGCCCAATTCTCCCAACATTACCTCGCCACGAGCGACCTGTTGACCTTCCAGGCCAGTACCGGATTACAGGGATCGGGGGTGAACGGGACGACGTTCACGGGAACCGAGAACGGACTTTCCAGCCAGCAGTTGGTTGGGTGCACCACCGGGGGCGTATTCAACATGGCCATTGGCAGCTACTTCGGTGATTGGGACAATCCGGACAACCTCCTGCGCGCCGAACTGGCCAAGGGCAACTGCTTGGCGCACATGTGGAGCGGTATGCCGAATTGGTTCCTGCATCCCATGGCCATGGGCGAGCCCATCGGGTACTGCGCCCTGCGCACAATGAACAATACCAACCAGGACTATAGCCTGCTGAACGGCGGCTGGCAGGGTCAATCCATGGGCCAGGCGCACATGGGGCTGATGGGCGATCCGTCCATACGGATGCAATACATAGCTCCACCGACGGAGTTGGTGGCCACCAATGATGAATGGTACGCCAGCTTCGTCTGGTCGCCTTCACCCGAAGCGGTGGAAGGCTACCATATCTACCGTATCGACGATGCGAGCGGCAGCATCACGCGGATAACGGAAGAACCGGTAATGAGCACCTCGTTCACGTCCTCGTCCCAATTCATTCCCGGTGCGCGTTACATGGTGCGCGCCTTGAAGTTGATGACCACGCCTTCAGGATCGTACTACGATCTCTCGCTCGGGGCACTGGCCGTGGCGCAGGGAACGCAGGTGGAGGATTGTCTGGGAACGGTCGGTGGTACGTCCATTCCCGGCACCCCCTGTGACGATGGCAACCCGCTGACCACGGACGAGGTGTTTAACACCAACTGTGTTTGTTATAGCCCCACGGTGGGTCTGGCGGACCGGTCATTAACTGCTATTTCCGCCTGGCCTTCACCGGCGAACGACGCGTTGTATGTGAGGACGAGCGCGGCCGAAGGTGTGCTCGTGGCGCGCACGCTGGCCGGTGCCGAGGTGATGCGGGCCAAGATCATAGGAGGCCACGCTCGCTTGGATACCCGCCGACTTGCGGCAGGCACCTATGTCTTGGAGCTGGATACGACTGGCGTCTGGACGGTGCTGCGCTTCGTGGTGCAGCACTGACCGCTCGATCTGCTGACGGGCGTGAACCCCGGGGATCAGCTCAATACTTTTCCTTGTGGAACTTCTTCTTGGGCCGGTCGGTGTACCCGTTGTTAGGCCGATCGCCTGGGCTGCTGGTGCTGCGGGGTGGGGCGCTCGTACCACCGTTGCCCTCGTCCACGCGGATCTTTCGGCCCTTGTAGTTCGCACCCTTGAAGTGGCCGAGCACCTCATCGAAGTGTCCGCTTTCGACGTCCACGAAGGAGTACATGTCCTTCAGCATGATCTTGCCGATGTGCTGGTTGGTAAGGCCGGTGATGCCACAGAGATAACCGAGCATCTTGCCTTTGTCAAAGCCGTCGGCCGTGCCGAGGTTGATGAACATCGAGCGCATCTGGCCCCCGCCTCCCTCGCGGTTGTATTCGGTCTTTTCGCGAACGCGAGCGTTGGGGTTGTGGTCCTTGCGGGCCAGATCCACGTTGAGGTCGCGAGCGTCGCGGTACTGTTCCAAGAAGCGATTGAACTCCAGTGATACCACGCGCTTGATCAGCTCATCGCGATCGAAGTTGGCGAGGTCGAGCTGCACGGCGTCCATGAAGCGCGCAATGCCATCCTCATCCACTTCCACCTCCTTGATCTTATGGATCAACGTGAGTAGCTGGCGCTCGCAGATCTCCGCTCCTCCTGGCACACGGGTGAAGGCGAAGTGCGACTTCAGCTGGCGCTCGAGGTTGCGGATCTTGTGCACGTCCTTGCTGCCAATGATGCTGAGCGAAATGCCTGTCTTTCCCGCACGACCAGTGCGCCCGCTGCGGTGTGTATAGCTCTCCACTTCACCGGGCAGGTCGAAGTGGATCACGTGGCTTACATTGCTTACGTCGATGCCACGCGCAGCCACGTCCGTAGCGATGAGCATTTGCAGACTCTTGCTGCGGTAGCGCTCCATCACGCGATCGCGTTGCTGCTGGCTCAGATCGCCATGGATGGCATCGGCGTTGTAGCCGTCGCGGGTGAGGTTCTCGGCGAGTTCCTGCGTGTCCTGTTTGGTGCGGCAGAAAACGATGGCGAAGAGGTCAGGTTCGGCGTCCACGAAGCGTTTCAGCGCTAGGTAACGGTCGCGCATCATCACCACGGCGTACTTGTGCTGGATGGCGTCGGCGGTGGTATTGCTCCGGCCCACGCTCAGCTCATCGAACGCGCGCATGTAGTTCTTTGCGATGCGGCGCACGTCATTGTTCATGGTTGCGCTGAACAGCCAAGTGCTTTTCTCCTGTGGGGTCTTCTCGAGGATCGTCGTGAGGTCCTCCTGGAAGCCCATGTTCAGCATCTCATCAGCCTCGTCCAGCACCACCACCTTCACTTGTCCCAGGTCGATGGCTTGGCGGTCGATGAGGTCGATGAGGCGGCCGGGTGTGGCGATCACAACGTTGGCACCGCGCTGGATGCCGCGCATCTGCTCGCGGATGTTGGCGCCGCCGTAAACAGGCACACACTTCACACCGGGCAGGTGCTTGCTGAAGTTCTCGAAGTCGCGCGTGATCTGCACGCAAAGCTCGCGGGTGGGAGCAAGCACTAACGCCTGTACGGCGCGCTGGGCTGGATCCACCTTGTGCAGCAGGGGAATACCGAAGGCGGCGGTCTTGCCGGTGCCGGTCTGCGCCAAGGAGACCACATCCTTGTCGCTGGTGAGCAGGTGCGGGATGGACTTTTCCTGAACAGGTGTCGGGTTTTCGAACCCAAGGTCGGCAAGGGCGCTGAGGATCTCGGATCGGATACCGAGTTCGGAGAAGGTGGACATGGCGTGAAAAATGACCCCTGCCGATACGAGGGTCGCGGCTAAGGGGTCGCGAAGGTAACCTATTGGGCAGCAGGGCGGGACGTTGGAACGCGGTGCAGGCCCTGTGGCGGCTACTTTCGCCCCCGTTAATCCGCGGGGAACGATGCGTACCATCCTCATACTCATGATCCTATGGCTTTTGATGCGCGCCTGGGTACGCAGCCAACAACCCCCATCGGGTCCGCGCCGAGGCACACAATGGAGCCCTCGGGAGGACAGGCCCAAGGGTGAGGTGCGCATTGAACGCGCGAACGATCCCACTACAGGGCAGCGACCGGGAGCAGTGGAGGATGCCGATTTTGAAGAGATCAACTAAGACAAAGCAGTACATGAACGCCATCAACCTGAAAAAGCTCCTGCCTGCAGGCGCGGCCGTGGTCCTGTTCGTCATTCTGGCGTTGACCTATTTCAGCCCGGTGCTGGAGGGTAAGCACTTGGTCCAAGGCGACATCCGCAACTTCCTGGGGATGTCCCGCGATGTGGTGGAACACCGCGAGGCCTATGGCGAAGAGCCCTTGTGGGCGGAAAGCATGTTCAGCGGAATGCCGGCCTACCAGGTCAGTGTGAAATGGAGTGGCAGCGCACTTACTCACTTGGACAAGCTCTTCCATGGTTTCCTGCCCATGCCGGCGGGCTACCTGTTCCTATACCTCATCGGCATGTACATCCTGCTGATGTGCCTGCGCGTGGATCCATGGCTGGCGTTGGTTGGCGCGCTGGCCTTTGCGTTCAGCAGTTACTTCTTCGTGATCCTGGAAGCTGGGCACAACAGTAAGGCCAACGCCATCGGTTACATGCCTGCCGTGTTGGGCGGGCTGTATGTGCTACTACGCGGCAACAAATGGCTGGGCGCAGCGCTGTTCGCGCTGTTCCTGTCGATGCTCATCTACGTGAACCACGTGCAAGTGGCCTACTACCTGGGCATGGTGTTGGTGCTCTTCGGACTGGCCGAGGCCTGGCGAGCGGTGCGCGAAAAGCAGCTCGTCGACTTTGCTTCGCGGGCAGGTCTGGCCATCGTTGGTGTGGCCTTTGCGCTCGTGTCGAATACCGGGTTGTTGTGGAGCACCTATGAATACGGCAAGTTCACCACACGCGGTCCCAGCGAGCTCACCATCACACCGGACGGTTCGAGCGCCAAAGAGAATCAGACCTCAGGCCTCGATCGCGACTATGTAACACAATGGAGCTATGGGAAGCAGGAGAGCCTATCGTTGCTGTTGCCCAATGCAAAAGGCGGAGCGAGCGGTTCCCTGATCAACTCGCAGGAGGACCTACAGGTGATCCCGGACCCGGCCTTCCGCAAGGAGGTGATGAAGAAATACCAGGAAGGTGGTTATGTGAACAGCTATTGGGGCGATCAAAGCTTCACGAGCGGGCCGGTGTACGTGGGTGCCATCGTGCTCCTACTGATGCTGCTCCTGCTGGCGCGTGCTGAAGGGAAGGCCCGCTGGTGGATCCTTGGTGCGATCCCGCTGACGGCGGTGATGCTCATGATCACGGATCCGATGCTGTCCGGTGGGCTGCTGCTGGCCTACTTGATCGCCGGTATCTTCCTTTGGAGCGACACGCTGGCCTATGCGCTGTTCGCATCCTTCCTGCTCACCTTGATGCTGAGCTGGGGCCAGAACTACATGCCGCTCACCGACTTCTTCCTTGACCACATCCCGGGCTACGACAAGTTCCGTGCGGTCACGATCATTCTGGTGATCACCGAATTGGCGGCTCCTGTTCTGGCCGTATTGTACCTGGACCGTGTGCTGCGCGAAGGCAGGTGGGATAAGGTGATGGAGCGCTGTTTCCTGATACCTGCGGGCGCTCTGGTCCTGCTGTTGCTGGCCTTTGCGATCATGCCATCCACCTTCATCGATTTCTTCAGCGACGCCGAAAAGAGCGCACTCGCCAACGGCTCTCAGGCCTACATCGATGGATTGAGGTCCATGCGCATAGGCGTGTTCACCGCGGATGTTTGGCGAAGCCTCGGCTTCGTGGTGCTGGCTGCGGGTGCGCTCTTCGCCTTCGGTCGCGGACTCATTGGGCGTTGGGTGTTTGTGGCCGCGCTTGGCGTGTTGATGCTTGTGGACCTGTGGAGCGTGGACAAGCGCTACCTGAACAATGCG
The DNA here is from genome assembly GCA_046596155.1 of Flavobacteriales bacterium. Classification (GTDB taxonomy): domain Bacteria; phylum Bacteroidota; class Bacteroidia; order Flavobacteriales_F; family PHOS-HE28; genus PHOS-HE28. The sequence goes on from JBKJNF010000281.1 coordinate 25,292, forward strand.
ATGGACCGCGGTCGTTACCTCAGCTGGGAGGATGAGTCGCAGAGCCGCCTTCCGTTCAAGCCGCAGCCTGCCGACATGGCCATCCTCCAGTCCGAGCAGAACGCGGCCACCGAGGCCGACCTGGGGGAGACCTTGAACCGCCTGCGCGCCGCGAAACAGGCCGATGGATCCATGAACCTTACGGTGAGCAAGGACGAGGAGCTGATCAACCGCTTCGGCAGTCTGCGCAGAACTACCCACTATCGCGTACTTACGCTGCAGAATCCGTTCAACGACTCACGTGTGAGCTACTTCCACAAGAGCCTTGGCGGGTACCACGGCGCCAAGCTCAAACGCTACCAGGAGCTCATCGAGTTCCGTATCAGTGTTGAAATGCAGGCGTTGCGGAATGCCTTGAGCACGGCGCGCACGCAGGAAGCCGCGGACAGCGCCTTCCTCGGCAAGCCTGTCCTGAATATGCTGAACATGCGTTACCTCATTGCTGTCAACGACAAGGCTCCTCTGCGCAATCCGCACGCCTTGGGGGCCGGTTGGTTCGTGGATGAGGCACGCGTGGTGAAGAACGCGGACGAGGAGATCACCGCGCTGGGCACCATCGATCCCAAGCGTACGGCGCTGGTTGATGAACGCTTCACGAAGGACATCGATGTGAAGGGTGCGCACGCTGACAGTACGGCCATCGTGTCCTTGAAGAGCTTCCGTAACAATGAGATGGTGTACAACGTGCGCAGCGCGAACGGCGGCGTGGTGGTGTTCAGCGAGATCTGGTATGGTCCGGACTGGCAAGCGGAGATCGACGGAGCCCAAGCGCCACATGGCCGGGTGGACTACGTGCTACGCGGCATGAACGTGCCGGCGGGTGAGCACACGGTCCGTTTCCACATCGTGAGCAGGCCGTTCACCGCTGGAGGTCGCATCGCGTCGATCGGTTCGTGGCTTTTGTTGTTCATCGTTTTGCTCACGCTGGGCATGGTCGTCCGCGGTGCAAGTAGGAAACAGCTTGATGCCGTGGCATGATCTGGTCTATGCATCTGATGACCGATACCACGCTACATCATTCTGCGGTCCACCATTCCACGGTTCCGCTGCTCATCGAGGCCTGAGGCATGAAGCGCGTGCTCATCATCACCTACTACTGGCCGCCCAACGGCGGCGCGGGCGTGCAGCGGTGGCTGAAGATGGCCAAGTACCTGCCGCAGCATGGATGGCAGCCGGTGATCTACACGCCGAGCAACCCGGAGATCATCACCGCGGACCCGGGGCTTGAGCGGGAGATCCATGCCGTGGTCGAGGTGGTCAAACGGCCGATCAACGAGCCATACACGGTCTACAAGCGGCTTACAGGACGCAAGGCCGAGGCAAAGGTGCA
>JBKJNF010000314.1:0-3690 GCA_046596155.1 Flavobacteriales bacterium
TTAGCTGGTTGCTCACCAACCAGCTAAAGAGCCGCTTTGAGAAGTATTCGAAAACGCCGTTGGCCAACGGTATGAGCGGCGCGGAGATCGCGACGCGCATGCTGCACGACCACGGCATCACCAACGTGCAGGTCGTGAGCGTACCCGGCCAGCTTTCGGACCACTACAACCCGGCAACACACACAGTTAATCTAAGCGAGCCCGTCTACCACGCACGCAACGCCGCAGCCGCTGCGGTGGCTGCACACGAATGCGGTCACGCGGTGCAGCATGCCACAGCCTACACGTGGTTGGCCCTGCGTAGCAAGCTGGTACCCGTGGTGCAGGTGACGAGCAACTTGGTGCAATGGGTGATACTTGGTGGTATTCTGTTGATCAACACCTTCCCACAGCTGTTGCTGATCGGCATCATTCTCTTTGGGCTCACCACCCTGTTCTCCTTCATAACGCTTCCCGTGGAATACGATGCCAGCAACCGCGCCTTGGCGTGGATCAAGAGCAACGGCATTGTGAGCCCAAGCGAATACGCGATGAGCGAGGATGCCTTGAAATGGGCGGCCCGCACCTATGTCGTGGCTGCTATCGGCTCGCTGGCCACGCTGCTCTATTACCTCTCCATTTTCATGAACCGCCGCAACTGATCGGCTGAACGCACTTGGACAAAGCCCTCAGGTATCGCGGGGGGCTTTGCATGTCCGTTATCGGGTATGCAGTACCACCGGCAAGTGGTCGCTGAATCCGTTGGGATGATATTTCCCGCCGCCGCTGAAGGTGCGGTTAGGTTGATCGCCGTAACGCGAATGGTGGAAGATCAACGGATCGGCCTTCACGGAATTGGCCCCCACATGCGATAGCCCGCCTTCGGCCCGCAGAAAGCCCCGGCTCACGATCATCTGGTCGAAGTAGCTCCATTTCCCGTCCCGCGCTACGCTTCCCGGGTACTCGCCCTGGTCGAAGGCCACCAGGTCCACGAGCTCCGCATCGGCTTCGTCGGTGTTCGCCGGCACCTTCAATCCTTGCTGAACGCTGGCATCCACTGGTGTATCGTTCAAGTCGCCCATGATGATGATCTGCGCGTTGGCATCGGCATCCAGTAGAGTTTGAACAGCGTTTCGCAACGTGCGCGCAGCGGACATCCGCTTGGGCGCGCTTTCCTGGACGCCTTCGCCGCGGCTCGGCCAATGGTTCACGAACACATTCAGCTGCGCGCCGTTCTGTGGTTGAATGGTCACCTGCAGGATGTCGCGCGTGCGGTCGCCCCGCGGCAAATCCACCTGGAGCAGTTGCACGGCTGTCACGTTCCCTGCCTCGGGCTTGACCAACAGCGCCACATCGATGCCGCGCTCATCCGGCGAGTCGCGGTGCACCACTTCGTAGTGCGCATCGGCCAGTTTCCCTGTGTTGGCCAGGTCGCTCACCACCTGCTTATTCTCCACTTCCGCCAACCCGATCAACAGCGGCGGATCCCCTGCCATGCTAATGGCACGGGCGAGCTGGATCAGCTTCTGCTGATAGCGATCTTCGGTCCATTGCATCTCGCCGCCCGGCGTGAAGTCCTCGTCGTGGGTGGCCTTGTCGTCCCGCGTATCAAAGAGGTTCTCCACGTTGTAAAAGAGCACGTTGCCCATGGTAAGGAACGGTTCAGTGAATGTTGCGGTGGCCGCTGGCGCCGGTGCATCGGTGTTGGTCCTCCCCTGTTCAGGCGTGGAATCGCAGGCGGCCAGGCACAACAGCAGGAGCAAGCGGGGATCTGGCCGCATGCTCAGCTGAAGAAGCCCGTGTTCCGTCGACGACGACGTGGCGCGGCCGCAGCCTTGATGCCCAGTACACCAAGCAGACCGCGCATGGCTACGTTGGCCACAGTGCGCCCCACCTGCCGCATCATGGTGTTCTCGCTGAGCTTCTCCAAGGTGCTCTTCTCTTCCTTTCCCTTCTTCACTTCCGTCTCTTCCTTTTTCTTCTCAGGCTCCTCTTCCTCATGCTCCTCATGCGCTTTCATACGCTTGTTCAGCATTTCGAACGCGCTTTCACGGTCGATCACCTCGTTGTACTTGCGAGCCATGGCGCTGTTGCCCACTAGCGTCAGGATCTCCCCTGGATTCAGGATGTCCATGCGGGTCACTGGGGCCCGCATTAGCGTGTGGGCCAGCGGTGTGGGTGTTCCCTTTTCGCTCAAGGCGGATACGATGGCTTCGCCAATGCCCAGCGAGGTCAACAGTTCCTCCGTCTTGTAAAAGGATGTAAGCGGATAGTTCTCGGCGGTCTTCTTGATCGCGGTGCGGTCCTTGGCGGTGAATGCGCGCAAGGCATGCTGCACCTTCAAGCCCAACTGGCCCAGCACGCTGTCCGGCACATCCATGGGGTTCTGTGTGCAGAAGAACACGCCGACACCCTTGGAGCGGATGAGTTTAATGATGGTCTCGATCTGTTGCAATAAGGCCGGCGTGGCGGTACTGAAGATCAAGTGGGCCTCGTCGATAAAGAGGCAGAGCTTCGGTTTCTCAGGATCCCCCACCTCCGGGAAACTGCTGTAGATCTCCGCCAGCAGGCACAGCATGAAAGTGCTGAAGAGCTGGGGCTTGTCCTGGATGTCGGTAAGGCGAACGATGTGCACCACGCCTTTCCCATCGCGCTGCACCAGCATGTCCGCAGGGTCGAAGCTGCGCTCGCCGAAGAACTTTTCGGCACCTTGTTGCTCCAGCTCTATCAGCTTACGCATGATGATATTGACCGTGGAAGGACTCACAGAGCCATATGTCTTCTGGATGTCCGCCTTTCCTTCTTGGGTGATATATTGAAGGATCCTGCGCATGTCCTTGATGTCGAGCAAGGGCAGCCCTTGGTCGTCGCTGTACTTGAACACGAGGGCCAGCACGCTCTGCTGAGTCTCGTTCAGGTCGAGTATGCGGCTCAGGAGCACCGGGCCGAATTCGCTTACGGTGGCGCGCATCCGTGCGCCTGGTTCGTTGCTGAGCGTAAGGAGCTCAACGGGGATGTTGGCAGGCTCGTAGGGGAAGCCCAGCTTCAGGTGCCGTGCGGTGATCTTCTCATTGGCCACGCCTGGTGCGGCGATACCGCTGAGGTCGCCCTTGATGTCCATCAGCAACGAAGGCACACCGTTCAGGGATAACTGCTCGGCAAGTGTCTGCAAGGTCTTGGTCTTGCCTGTGCCTGTGGCACCGGCGATCAATCCGTGGCGGTTCATGGTGCGCAGTGGCACTTTCACATGCACGCCACTAGGGCAATCACCGTTGAGCAAAGGCGCACCCAGTGTGATCGTGCCACCACCGAACGTGTAGCCATCGGTCATGGCTTTAATGAAATCGTCGAGTACGGACATGGGCATTCAGTCTTTATAGGTGCGAAACAAATGGGAAAAGGGGCCGCAGCCCCCATTCCGTTATCAACGTTCATGCAATGCTCACTTTTCGATGGCAAAGGAGATCTTGCAATTCAATCGGTACTCGACGATCTTGCCTTTCTCCACCACTGCACTTTGGTTCTGGATGTTGCAGGAGCGAATGCCTCGCACTGTCTTACTTGCCTCTTTCACCGCGTTCGCAGCAGCGTCCTCCCAGCTGTTCTTGCTGCTGGCGAGGATCTCGATCACTTTAAGGATGCTCATGTTGGTCGTTGGTTTGGATTTTCCCGAAGATATCACTTGAACAGCTTGCCCAGAAATCCGCTGGC
>JBKJNF010000343.1:0-4032 GCA_046596155.1 Flavobacteriales bacterium
GCCCCGCGTTTTGCGGCGGGTCAGCGTGATGGAATGCCGGTGCGGGTGCAGATGCGTGTGCCGATCAACTAAGAACCACTCCAAATACACAATGCTGGAACGCCCCGAGTGATCGGGGCGTTCGGGTGTTCCGAAGGGCCGAGGTCCGGCTCACGCATCCTTGCCGTGGCACTGTTTGAACTTCTTGCCGCTTCCGCAAGGGCAGGGGTCATTTCGGCCCACCTTCTTCTCCACGCGTACCGGAGTGATGGGTTGGCGCGCAGGACCGGGTGGCGGCATGGGGCGCTGCATAGGCTGCCCGCCCGAGGGTGCCATGCGTTGGGATGGTGGTTGTTCCGTTCGTGTACCGCCAGCGAACTGCGGCGTTTCGGTGCGACTGGTCTGCAACTTGGGCTGGGGAGCGCGCGGTGCCTGGGCCTGCTGGATGGCGGGCTGTGCGCTTGGCAGTCCGGCCCGCACGAGAAAGGCGACCACCTCGCCGCTGATACGTGCGATCATGGCATCGAACAGCTTGAAGGACTCAAGCTTGTAGATGAGCAATGGATCCTTCTGCTCGATGGTGGCGTTCTGCACGTTGCGGCGCAGATCGTCCATCTCGCGCAGGTGCTCCTTCCATTCGTTGTCGATGATGGCGAGGGTGATGTACCGCTCGATGCTGTCGATCACCTCGCGGCATTCGCTCTTGTAGCTGCGCTGCAGATTCGCCACCACTTGCATGGTCTTGATGCCATCGGTTATGGGCACCACGATGTTCTCGTATTGTGCACCCTGGTTCAGGAACACATCGCTGATCACGGGCAGCGCCTGCGCCGCGGTCTGAGCGCTGCGGCGGTTATAGGCCGTCATGGCCTGGTGGAAGACCTGTTCGATCAGCGGGTCGGGCTTGGTGCTCTTGAAGGCCTCCTCATCCACCGGGCTGTCCATGGACAACTTGCGGAAGAGATCCATTTGAAAGCCTTCGAAATCGCCCTCGGCATGGTATTGCTCCACCAGGTCGGTGACCACGTCGTGGAACATGTTCAGCACATCTAGCTTCAGACGTTCTCCGAACAGCGCATTATGACGCCGCTTGTAGATGACCTGACGCTGCTTGTTCATCACGTCATCATACTCCAGCAGCCGTTTGCGGATGCCGAAGTTGTTCTCCTCGACCTTCTTCTGGGCACGCTCGATGCTCGAGGTCACCATGCTGTGCTGGATCACTTCGCCCTCCTTCAGGCCAAGGCGGTCCATCAACTTGCTGATGCGTTCGCTGCCGAACATGCGCATAAGGTCGTCCTCCAGCGATACGTAGAACTGCGAAGATCCAGGGTCACCCTGACGGCCGGCACGACCGCGTAACTGGCGGTCCACCCGGCGGCTTTCGTGCTTTTCCGTGCCCACGATGGCCAGGCCACCGGCCTCCTTCACTCCGGGGCCAAGTTTGATGTCGGTACCCCGACCGGCCATATTGGTTGCGATGGTCACCGTGCCGGAGTAGCCCGCGTTCAGCACGATCTCGGCTTCGCGAGCATGCTGCTTTGCGTTCAACACATTGTGCTTGATGCCCTTCATGGTGAGCATGCGGCTCACCAGTTCGCTCACTTCCACTGTGGTGGTGCCCACCAGTACTGGACGACCCGCGTTGCTCAACTTGGTGATCTCGTCGATCACCGCGTTATATTTCTCCCGCTTGGTCTTGAAGACCATGTCCTCATTGTCGAGGCGCACCACTTGACGATTGGTGGGGATCACCATAACGTCCATCTTGTAGATGTCCCACAGTTCCTGTGCTTCAGTCTCGGCCGTACCGGTCATACCGGCCAGCTTGTGGTACATGCGGAAGTAGTTCTGCAAGGTCACTGTAGCGTAGGTCTGCGTGGCGGCTTCCACCTTCACGTTCTCCTTGCTTTCGATGGCCTGGTGCAGTCCGTCGCTATAGCGACGACCTTCCAATATGCGGCCGGTCTGTTCGTCCACGATCTTCACCTTGCCGTCCATCACCACGTACTCAATGTCCTTATCGTAGAGGGCATAGGCGCGGATCAACTGTGTTACCGTATGCACGCGCTCACTCTTGATGCCGAATTCACGCAACACTTCGTCCTTGCGATGCGCCTTTTCCTCCACGTTGGCTCCGCTCTTTTCGATCTCGGCAATGAGGCTGCCAACATCCGTGAGGATGAAGAAATGAGGATCATTGGTGTCGCTGCTGATCAGGTCCACTCCTTTTTCGGCTAGCTCGATGCTGTTCTGCTTCTCATCGATATTGAAGTACAGCTCCGCATCCACCTTGGGCATTTCCTTCTGCTGATCCTGCAGGTAGTAGGACTCGGTTTTTTGCAACAAGGCGCGTACGCCAGGTTCGCTTAGGAACTTGATCAGGGCGCCGTTCTTTGGCAGGCCGCGGAAGGCGCGCAGCAGTGCGAGGCCCCCGCGCTCCAGGTTATCCTTGCTCACGCTCGTCGTGTCAAGCCCCTTCAAGGCCTCCTTGGCCTCGGAGATCAGCTTGGTCACCAACGAACGCTGCGCGTTGATAAGGCGGTCCACACGCGGCTTATATTCATCGAATTGGTGGATCTCACCCTTCGGCGTGGGGCCGCTAATGATGAGTGGCGTCCGTGCATCGTCAATGAGCACACTATCCACCTCGTCCACGATGGCGAAGTGGTGCTTGCGTTGCACTAGGGCCGTGGGTGCGTGCGCCATGTTATCGCGCAGGTAGTCGAAGCCGTATTCGTTGTTGGTGCCGAACGTGATATCGGCCAAGTATGCTGCGCGGCGCTGCGGACTATTGGGCTCATGCTTGTCGATGCAGTCCACGCGCAGACCATGGAATTCGTACAACGGTCCCATCCACTCGCTATCGCGCTTGGCCAGGTAGTCGTTCACTGTTACCACATGCACACCGCGGCCTGCAAGTGCATTGAGGTACACGGGGAGCGTAGCCACGAGGGTCTTTCCTTCACCCGTGCCCATCTCCGCGATCTTCCCCTTATGCAGTGCGATACCGCCGATCAGCTGCACATCATAGTGCACCATCTCCCATGTCACCGGGTTGCCCGCAGCGATCCATGTGTTGCTCCACACGGCCTCGTCCCCTTCGATCTTAATGCTGTCGCGCTTGGCTGCCAGTTCACGGTCAAGGTCGTTCGCCCGCACACGCAGTTCACCGTTCTCCTTGAAACGTCGCGCGGTCTCCTTCACCACAGCAAAGGCCTCGGGCAATAGTTCCAGCAGCACCTCCTCGATCTTCTCCAGTACTTTCTCCTCAAGCTTGTCGATGCGCTGATACCGTTCCTCGCGCTCATGGATATCCATGCCGGGGTCAGCATTGATCTCTGCGCGGAGATCCTCAACCGCTTTCCGTTCGTCCGCGGAGTGAATGGCTATGCGGGCCTTGAAGTCCGACGTGCGTGCGCGCAACTCGGTGGTGCTTAGTGACTGCAGCTTGGCGAATTCGGCCTTCACCCGCTCAACGAGCGGTTGAACTTCCTTCAGATCGCGAACGGATTTGTCGCCGAAGACCTTTTTAATGAGAGTGCCGAACATGGGGTGCCGGATGGGATGGGATGCGGTGGAACGCGTTCGCGTGAGGTCTGATGATCACCTGCATCAGGATCCCTAATGATCGGGCCTGTTGGAGGGGTTGTTTTGGGCCGTCAAAGGTAGCCGAGCGCATCGAGCACAGACCTTGCCTGATCCGCAGGGCTGCCAGTGCGTCAGTAAGCATGCAAAAGCCCCGCTCTGGGCGGGGCTTTCCGTGGGAAGGTGCGACAGGTTCAATACTCGTCCTCGTTGAAGAAGAAATCCTCCTTGCTGGGGTAGTCCGGCCAGATCTCCTCGATGCTTTCGAAGATCTCTTCGTCATCTTCGATGGCTTGTAGGTTCTCCACCACTTCCAGTGGTGCGCCGGTGCGCATGGCAAAGTCGATGAGTTCATCCTTGGTGGCCGGCCATGGAGCATCTTCGAGGTAGGAGGCGAGTTCAAGCGTCCAGTACATGGTACGTGGGGCTGTGGTTTTTTACAGGGCCGCAAATATAGACGGGCAT
>JBKJNF010000055.1:0-6151 GCA_046596155.1 Flavobacteriales bacterium
CATACGCACTGCGGTTGTGTTAGCGCGCTCGCTGTAAGTGAAGACGTGCAGATAGTCCACTGCGATGGAGCGCAGGAAGCTGTGTGTTTTCAAGAACTCCTCATCCGTTTCGCCCGGTGTTCCGGTGATCACATCGGCGCCGAAGCAGGCGTGCGGCAGCACGCGCTTGATGTGCGCAACGCGATCGGCGTAAAGAGTTGTGTCGTAACGACGGCGCATGCGCTCCAGGATCCCATCGCTGCCGCTCTGTAACGGCATGTGGAAGTGCGGCATGAACTTGCGGCTACCGGCAACGAAGTCGATCACATCATCGCTGCACAGGTTCGGTTCGATGCTGCTGATGCGGAAGCGCGCGATGCCTTCGATCTGGTCGAGGGCCTCGGCTAGTTGAAGGAATGTTTCGCCGTGTGCCCTGCCGAAGTCGCCTGTGTTCACGCCGGTGAGCACGATCTCCTTGACACCGTTCCGGGCGATGCCGCGTGCGATGGCGACGGTTTCGGCAATGCTGGCGCTGCGGCTGCGGCCCCGTGCAAGCGGAATGGTGCAGAAGGAACAGAAGTAATCGCAGCCGTCCTGCACCTTCATAAAGGTGCGTGTACGATCGCCAGAGTTGTAGCTAGGGATGAAGGTCTTGACGTCCTTGATGGGGGAGAAGATGGCCTTGCCCACGGTTCGTGTTCTCGACTCCGCTTGAACTGACAATTGAGTGTGATCGCGGGTTATACGCTCGATGTGAGCTGCCAGATCGAACTTCTCATTGGCACCAAGCACCAGGTCCACGCCGGGGATCGCGGCGATCTCTTCGGGCTTGAGTTGTGCATAGCAGCCCACTACGGCGATGAAGGCTTCCGGATTGATGCGCTGAAAGCGACGCACCCACTGGCGGCATTCCTTGTCGGCGTTCTCTGTTACGCTGCAGGTGTTGAGCACAAAGACGTCCGGGCGCTCCTCCGGCTTCACACGAGCATAGCCAGCCTCTTCCAGCGAACGCGCGAGCGTGCTGGTCTCGGCAAAGTTCAGCTTACAGCCGAGGGTGTGGAAGGCGGCGGTGCGTGTACTACCCATTTGATCAAGTGCCCATTAAACCAAGTGACCAAGTATTCCTGGCACTTGTTCCGGATGGGGCCGCGAAAGTACCGAACCCCGATGGCCTTGGAACATGCGGAAGCTAACCCCGGTCGCCCGGGCATCTCTCCGCTGCAAGGACAACCTATTGCCCGATCTTCGTCTGGTCATTGACCCATAGCTGAACTATACATGAGAGCTCTTTCATCACCTTCAATCCTACCAGGTCTGCGGCGACTCCTCGTTCTCGGAATTTCCGTCCTCTTGTTCGCCGCACAGGCGACCATGGCGCTTACTGTCCAGGTGGGGTCCTATCCCGAGGTCTGCGGTTATGGCAACGGCAGCGCATGGGCGGCACCTTACGGGGGAACAGCGCCTTACACCTACCTATGGGATAATGGAGCGACCACGGCGGAGATCACCGGACTGCTGCCCGGGACCTATTCCGTGACCGTCACGGACAACCTCGGTGCATTGGCATCCGGGAGCACGACGGTAGTAGCCAGCACGGAGCTTCAGGTCTATTTCAGCTACCAAACGCCAACTTGTCCGGGCTACTGTGCAGGTGTATCAACCCTGTTGAAAATATACCTCGCCGGTACACCGCCGTACACCTTCAGCGTAACTCCAACATCTGAGGACGCGGACAACGCGAATTTCACGGGCGTATGCTGGTATGCCGAAAACCAGCCCCTCACCATCACTGACGCCAACGGCTGTTCGGTGACCACCACACTTGGTGTGCCGAATTCCTATTACGCCCAGCCGGAGATCCTGCAGATCATGCCTAGCTGCCAAGGCGTTGCCGGGCATGTCACCTTCCAACTCGATTTCACGATGTTCACCACGCTACAGGTGTACGACGCACAGTTGAACGAGGTGTACACCGACTTGGCTCCGCCTTCGGGCATACCCATAACCGTGAGCGACCTGGCGCCCGGTGATTACACGATCCGCTGCACCACCAACGAGATCGTCGGTGGTTGGTGCTACGGCGAGACGCTTTTCTCGATCTTCGACCTGGGTACGGATTGTGGCCGCATCCAGGGCCACCTCTTTATCGACGCGGACGACGATTGCACCTTCGATACCGCGGAAGAAACGGGGATGCCGTACCGCGTTCTCGCGGTGGAACCGGGGCCCGTTTATGGTATGACGGATGCGCAAGGCGCGTACACGATCGAGCTTCAAGAAGGTTCCTATACGCTGCAGAATGATGACGCGGATCTGTTCCCCATCTGTCCAGCGATGGAGCCTTGGCCTTTCGATATCACTGCGTTCACGCCGATCGTGATCCAGGAACTCGCCGACAGTAGCTCGGTCGCACCGGACCTGGAGCTCACCTGCGTGTATTCCGAACCGCGCCCCGGTTTTACCTACCATGTATGGCTCACCATCAAGAACCTCTCGCCCTATTTCGCGGGAAGCCCGAACCTGGTCTTCACGTATGATCCATTGCTCATCTTTCAGTCGAGTTCATACGGCTCCTACATACTGTCGCCCGGACAGATCACTTGGCCGGGGATGTATTTCCTTCCGGGCTTTGACACGCGCACCATCCACGTGCAGTTCATGGTGCCGGCGGATCAGGGTCTCATCGGAACGCAGTTGGCGTCCACTGGCTTCGTTCAACAGACCCCGTTGGAACCAGATGAGACCAACAACACCTGCACGGAAACCACTACGATCATTGGCAGCTACGACCCCAACGACAAGACCGCGTTCACGAGCAGTCGCCAGAGCGAGGATCTCTACTTCATCGATCAGGATACGAGCATCGTCTACGTGATCCGCTTCCAGAACACGGGAACGGCGAGTGCGATCAATGTGGAAGTCACGGACACGTTGCCGCCCGAACTGGATCCTGCCACCATGCGATTGCTGGGTTGGTCGCATACGTTGGGCGATGTGCAGATCACCGACGGGCCGGTGATGCACTGGTTCTTCAACAATATCTACCTACCCGACAGTGGCTTCAACGAACCCGCGAGCCATGGCTTCGTGAGCTACAGCATCAAGCCACGACTTCCGGTGTTGCCCGGCACGGTGATCGAGAACACCGCCAAGATCTTCTTCGATTTCAACGATCCGGTGATCACCGAGCCGAGCGTGCTGGTGGCGGAGTTCAGTACAAGTATCCCGGCCATTTCCTCCTTGAACGGTTTGGAGGTGTTCCCGAATCCTGCGGAAGGATCCGTTTCCGTGCGGATCGACGATGGTGGCATACGTTCGCTTCAGCTTTGTGCTGCGGATGGAAGGCGTTTGTTCCAAGTAGGTGCCGATGGTGCGGCCACGTGTACCATCGACCTTTCTGCATTGAGTTCCGGTGCTTACTTCATTACGGTCATCACTTCAGCCGGGAAGCAATTGCGAACCCGCGTAACCAAATGCTGATCGTATGAGACCTCTTCTACTTGGACTGCTCTTCGCACCATTGTCGTCAGCGGCGTTCACCGTTTCGGGGATCCCCACAGCAACCACCTGCGCGAACAATACCGGCACCATCGACATCACGCCATTAGGAGGTACTCCGCCATATTCCTACGCATGGGCCGATGGACCGACCACGGAGGATCGTGCCGGGCTGGCTGTCGGCAGTTATTCGGTGATCGTTACCGACGATCTCGGTGCTATGGGTTCGGGTGGTTGGACAGTGGACAACGGAGGGCTCTTCGTGGAGACCACCTTCGCTGGTGGTTTCGCTTGTCCGGGAGAGAGCAACGGAAGTTTCGTGGTGCTGCAGAGCCTATTCAATGGGGCACCGCCATACAGCACCTCGGTCTATGTGAATGGCTCGCCAGCTTCCCCGAGCGGAACCAATGGGCAGGGCGACCCGATCTATTCCGGCCTTGCTCTTGGTGATCAGTTCTCGGTGAGCGCGAGTGATGCCGGTGGATGCGCCGGATCCCATGCGGATGCGATGTACGGTCCGTTCGGGATACCTATCGCCGTGACCAACATTGAGGCCGCTTGCAATGGTGCGAACGGAAGCGTTGTGCTGGATAACAATGGTGATTGGCCAGCGAACATCACCATCACCAATTCGGGCGGGCAGGTGGTCTATCAGTATGATCAGGTCTCCGCGGAGCCCATTCCCGGCCTGCTCCCGGGCGACTACAGCATCATGCAGTTCTGGACCTGGTCCATGGTGAATTCCTGCACGCCCATGTACAGCACCTTCACGGTGCCCGACCTCAGCCCCACCTGCGGCAACGTGCATGGCACCAGTTGGTACGATGTGGATGCGGATTGCGTGCACGATGCGGGAGAGGTAGGCATACCGCTCAGTGTGTTGCAGATACAACCTGGCGGGCAGTACGTGCTTACCGGCAGTTCGGGCAGCTACGGTTTCAATGTTGTGAACGGATCTTACACCATGGCCCAGTTGGATCCCACCTTGATCCACTACTGCCCAGTGACCCAGCCAGCGCCGTTCGTAGTGAACACATCGGATCCGGCGGTGGACTTTGCCAATGGGAGCAACTTGCCTCTGGACCTTGCGCTGCATATCGTGCAGGGCGTTGCCCGCCCAGGGTTCACTTACTCTTTTGGTGGAACAGTGCGCAACCATACTCCGCAGGTGAGCGGGCCGGTTACTGTTACTGCGGACTTCGACCCCACATTGGTGTACATCAGTGCGACGCCAACACCATCCAATGTATCGGGCAATACCATCACATGGAGCCTGGGCGCGCTCACCTCCTTCACACAAGTCGCTTTCAACGCTTCGTTCACCGTACCGGCGCCCACACCCTTGGGCACCGTGCTCACCAGCAACATGAACGCGAGCAATACCCTCGCCGAGAGCACGATGGTGAACAATGCGGCCGTGTTCTCGACCACCGTGATCGGCAGCTATGATCCGAATGACAAGGTAGCCGCAACCAGCAGCGGTTGGAGCAATGATCTTTACTACATCGATCAGGACGAATGGATCGATTACGCCATCCGTTTCCAGAACACCGGTACCTCATCGGCCATCAACGTGGTGGTAACGGACACCATCGCACCGGAATTGGACATGGCCACCTTCGAGCAAGGCGCGTCCACGAATCCGTTCGAGGTGAGCTTTAAACCGGGCCGTGTGGTGGAGTGGCGCTTCGAGAACATCAATCTTCCCGATAGCGGAACGAACGAAAGTGCAAGCCATGGACTGGTGAGCTTCAGGATACGCCCGCGTTTGCCGCTCAGTGCAGGCGCGTCGATCGAGAACACCGCGAACATTTTCTTCGACCTCAACCCGGCCGTGATCACCGCGCCGTGTGTGCTGATGGCGGAGTTCAGTACCCAAGTGCAAGAGCTTGGGCAGGGGCAACTTCGGCTCTATCCGAACCCGGTAACTGACGAAATGACGATCCTCGGTCTTGATCGTCTCGGCCCGGTGCGCGTCGCACGCATCAGCGCGGCGGATGGCCGGCTGGTATCCACGTTCCCCGCCCCGATGCGCGTGCTGGACATTTCGCAGCTCCCTGCAGCCGCCTACGTGCTGAGCCTTGAACTGAAAGACGGGGCCATCCACTCGCAACGGTTCGTCAAACGATAGACGCTGATCATGAAACGAATACTGACACTCCCGGCCTGTCTTCTTTCGGTCTTCTCAGCATCGGCAATTAACGTTGGCACCAGTAGCGTTCAAACCACCTCGTGCGCAGCGCCTACGGGCGCGATCGACATCTATGTGACCGGCGGGCTGCCTCCCTACACGTTCTTGTGGAGCAATGGCGCAACGACCGAAGACATCACGGGCCTGCCTGCAGGCACGTATTCGGTTACTGTGACCGACGCCAACAGCGACCAGGCCTCAGGTAACTGGGACGTGCTCACGACGGAATTGACCAGCCCGTCAAGCGCGCAGGATGGGCATGCCAGCTGCGTGGGCTCCATGGGCGGCCAGGTGCAGGTGATCGAATGGGGCATCAATGGCACGCCCCCGTACACGTATTCGCCTTCCCCCGACGGTGTTGACCCGCAAGGCGACCCGTACTTCGATGTGCCGTTCTCACCGCCGGGCTCACAGGTGCAGCTCGCGGTAACGGATGCCAACGGTTGTACCGGTACACTTTACGAGTACGTCCAAGCGCCGCAG
>JBKJNF010000072.1:0-3305 GCA_046596155.1 Flavobacteriales bacterium
AACCAGATCGCCAATCCCGAAAGGATCACGGCGACCACCGCCACCACGACATTGATCTTTCCGCTCGTGTACATGGTGTTCACCAACCAACCTTGCTGTGGGTCCTGTGCAAAGGTACCTGCGCGTGCTCCGGCCCCTGCAAGGAACGCCACCATCCTAACGATCGTTCGCATGTCGTTGTGAATTATCCAAGTGGGCCATGCGCTTGCGCAGGTCGTACATCCAGACGGACAGGCCGATCCAGCCGATGCAGGCCGGGTAGAAGATCAGGCGCAACTTGCTGTCCAGGTCGTAGGTGTTGAAGGCCGGATTGCCGCCGTTGCCCGGGTGAAGCGAATCCACAGCGTTCAGCCGCGGAAGCACGAAGAAGAAGAGGATCATGAACACAAAGGCGAAGATGCTGTAGATGGCCGCCAGGCGAGCCCGTTTGGCCGGCTCGGGCACGCTCCCGCGCAACACGAGGTAGGCCAGGTACATCAGCACCGCAACAGCGGCCCCGTTCAGCTTGGCATCTGTAGTCCACCAGGTTCCCCAGGTAACCCGCGCCCATAGCGATCCGGTCAACAATCCGAAGACACCGAACAACAGGCCCACCTGCACCGCGGCTAGCGCCTCGCGATCAAAGCGCGCTTCGCCGTGCTGCAGCACGCGGACGCTCTTCCACACGCCAATGCTCATCAACGTGACCATGGCGAACCACATCGGTACGTGGAAGAACAGGTTGCGGATGCTTTCGTTCAGGATATTGCGGTTGGGCAAGGCGAAGTGTTGTTCCGCTGCATGCGTTTCAGCCGGCTGGCAAGCGGAGGCCAGCGCGGCATCGAGGCCTGCACCCCGTTCCGTGGTGAAGAAGGCATCGCGATACCGCAGATCACCTTGCGTCGTTGTGCGCACCCACAGATCACAGAACTCATCGCGAAGTCCGGGTGGAACGGTGAACTTCATTTCAAGCCGGGTGTCCGACAATGGGTGAATGCTGGTTGCGCAGAGGCGTTGCCCGTTGTTCTCGATCCACAGGCCGACGACACCTTCGGTGAATTGAGTGTTGTAGCCCGTCACCGTAACGGTCACGTCACCTGGAGCGATACGGTCCGGCGTGCAGGCGATGAGGGCAGGGGAAAGCGGCGTGCGCAGGCCAACGATCACCACGCCGAGCAGCAAGAACACCGAAAGGACCTTCCACCACCAGTGCTTCATCAGTCGCGCCAAAGGTAGGGGAAGAGGATGGCGGCCAAGGCCACGGCCAGTGCGTTGATGGCCAGCAGACCAATGAAGTATTTCGACGTCACGCTCCAGGCAACTCCATCCAGCGCCAGCTTGCTTGCACGCATCACTGCCAGCAACATGGGCAGCACGATCGGTAAGCCTAGGACGGCCATCAGGCCCAGACCGCTGCCGGCGCGTGCAGCGATCGCGGCGATCAACGTGAGCGCCAGCGCAAAGCCCACTGCGCCAAGTACCACGGCCAGCACGAACATGCCCACGTTGGCCTCGTCCAACACCCGATCACCGATGAACAGCACATAGGCCGCCAGGCTGATCATGCTGAGCACCGCCATGGTGGCCGCGTTGTACGCCGTGCGTGCCAAGATCACGTTGCGCGGGTGCGCGAGCGTATGCAGGTAGAGCTGACGGCCGCTATCCTCGCGTTGGAACGTGCGTTGCAACGCGTTGAAGGCCGCGAACAGCAGGATGATCCAGAACAGCGCGTTCCAGACGGGCACGGCCGTTAGCTGTTCCACCCCGAGGTAACAGGTGTAGATGGTGCTGAGCACATACAGGGCCATGCTGCCCAACGCATGCTTCTGCCGGCGGTCCAGCCGCCATTCCAGTTGCAGTAGCTGTACGAACTCCCTGTTCATTCCGTGCACATCGCCCCGATCACAGGATCGGAAGGCCCGGTGAAAGTACCTGCTGGATGGAAGCGTGTCCGATCGATGCCGATGGAACGTTCGTATGGGGTGATGAAGCCGCGCTGGCCGAACGCGCTTATTTCTTCTTCACCTCCACGGCACTGGCGTTGTACACGAAGTACAGGTCCACGTAAGGGCGCATCAGCACGGGTTGTTTCCGGTTCTTTTCCACCGGGATGATGAGCAACACCTTGTCATCCCAGCGCGTGGCGAAGTAGGCTTTGTACTTCACGAAATTGGCCACGAACTTCTGGCGCTCCTCGAACGTGTCGATGCCATCCGGCCAGTTGCGGTCGATGCTGCGGAACGTCACGGCCTCGATCTCCGCAGGGCTCATGCCGCGGGAACGCATAGCGGCCAGGGCGATGCTATCGCCGGCAAGGTCATACGTGGCATATAGTTCTTCAGGCTTCAGGATCTTGGCTTTCGGCAGGTTCTTCCAACGGGGACCCCGACTGATGGTTGGGCGCTGCCTGCCCGTGTTCACCTCGCTGATGCTCCGTTCGGGCACTAGTAGGTAGAAGTCGGCCAACGGGCGCATGCTCTCCGGCATGTGGATGTTCTCCTTGGCAGGCACCATCAGGATCACCTTCTTGATGCTGTCCTCTGGATACTCCGCTACGCGATAGCACACATAATTCTGAATGTATGGGGCGTTCTTCGCACGCAGTGAATCCTCGCGAAGGCCTTCCGGCCATTGTTCCGGATCACCGTATTGCAACACCAGTGCCTGTTCCTCAGCGGTGAAACCAGCAGCCTGCAACGAGGCCTCGGCACCGTGGCTCTTGCGCACGGGCATGGCGTTGTTCAGCACGGTGTGATCGGCGATCATGACATGTTGATGCTGGGCTGCTGCGTTCAGGCAGAACACAAGGGGCAATAGGAACAGAAGATGGCGCATGCGTACGTTTCTACGGGAAATAATGGACGAAGTTACCGCCACTTTTACCGGTGCTCGAAGGCCTTTGCCAACAGTTGTGAAGCCCGTGTGTTGCGTAGGTCACATTGGGGGTGGGGCATGGTCGGGCATTTAATTCTCTCCGAGTTGCGCGCGTGTTTCTCTACCTCAGTTTGACGCGAATTTTCCTGAATAATTTCTGGCACGGGAGTTAGGCGAGCGTTGGGCATGTGTGCGGTGATCCGTCCTCCCGTGCCCCTCGTCAGTTATCGGAGCAAGACTCAATGAAGCGGGAAGAGAGGGGCTGTGCCGAACCGAAGACTTTACCTACGGATCAGCGCTATAGCCGTTCGTTGGGACGAGACACCTCTCAGTTGATGACAGGTTGATACGCGGTTGAAAAAAACGACGTCCGAACACTAACCACCCCCGGCACTCGGAACAGTACGTTTACCATTGTGAACGCCTCAAAGCACATACTCTCCGCTCAAAGC
>JBKJNF010000074.1:0-6011 GCA_046596155.1 Flavobacteriales bacterium
ACAATGGTCACCTGATCGAAGTCAAGGCCCTTGGTCACCATTTGCGTGCCCACGAGTACATCCACCTCGCCGTCGCCGAAGCGTTGCAGGATGCGATCAAAGGCATGTTTGCCGCGCGTGGTGTCCTGGTCCATGCGCGCCACGCGGATCTCCGGAAGCAGCAGCGCAAGTTCCTCCTCCACCTTTTCGGTGCCGAAGCCGAGCATCCGAAGGCGATCACTGCCGCAGGCCGCACAGCGCACGGGCGGTGGATACTCGCGACCGCAATAGTGACAGCGCAGGCTGTGTTGTAGTTTGTGGTAGGTGAGGCTCACGTCGCAGTGCGCGCATTCGGGTATCCATCCGCAGGTCTCGCACTGCCACACGGGCACGTAGCCACGGCGGTTCTGGAAGATGATGACCTGTTCCTTGCGCGCGATGGCCTCCTTCATGGCGTTCAGCAGTTCATCGCTGAAGTAGCCCTTCATCTTTTTGCGTCGCTGCGCATCGGCGATGTCCACGCAGCGCACGGTGGGGAGCACGGCCTCACCGTGACGCACGAGCAGGCGCACCAGTCCGTACTTGCCGTGGTGCGCGTTGAAGAAGCTCTCCATGCTGGGCGTTGCGGAACCGAGCACCACGCGGGCGCCTGCGGCCAGCGCCATCACCACGGCCATGTCGCGTGCGTGGTAACGCGGGGCGGGATCGTGCTGCTTGTAGCTGGGGTCATGCTCCTCGTCCACGATCACCAGGCCGAGGTGGTGGAAAGGCAGGAAGAGCGCGGAGCGCGCGCCCACCACCAGCGGATGTCCGGCGGGGTCGGCGATCATGCGCAACCAGAGCTCCGTGCGCTCGCGCGGCGACAGGCGCGAGTGGAATACGCTGACGCGCTCGCCGAAGCGCTGGCGCAAGCGACCGATCACCTGCGTGGTGAGGGCGATCTCCGGCAGCAGGTACAAGGTCTGTTCACCTTTGGCCATGGCCTCGGCGATCAAGTCCATGTACACCTCCGTCTTGCCCGATGCGGTGACGCCGTACAGGAGTGCTACCGGCTTATCGGTAAAGCAGGTCTTCAGTTCATTCAACGCGACCACCTGTGCAGGCGAGAGCGTTTTCACCGGCACTGTGCCGGATGGCGGGGGCGGGGCGTCGGCAGGGCGTTCGTACGGTTCAAAGAGCCCCTTTTCCATCAACTTCCTCAAGTGCGCTGCGCTGCATCCACTGGACCGGAGCAGCTGATCACGTTTCACCTCGCGCGGATCGTTGCTAAGGCAGCGGCTCATTTCGATGTAACGCATGAGCAGGGCCAGCAGGCGCGGTGCGCGTTCGAGGGCATCGAACCAAGCGTGCAGGGCCTGTTCGCCGCTGGCAGCGGGCGTGAGCTTCACGAAGCGGTCCACCCGTGGGGTGAAGCTGTCGCCGATCTCCTCGGCGAGCAGTAGCGCGCCGCGCTCGAGGAGCTGCTTGATAACGGGCATAGGATCACGCAGGCCCATGAGTTTGCCGGCGTCGCCGAGGTTCAGTTCCTGCTGGCGTTCCAGTGCATCGAGGAGCACATCGTGCTTTGCATTTCCGGTCCAGTTCTGGCGGGCCTGCGGGCTGGCCACCAGCCGTGTTTCGCTGCTGAGCACAAGCGCGCCGGGCATGGCCGCCAGCATCACCTCGCCCATGCTGCACAGGTAATGCTCGCTGATGCGTTCCCACAATTCCATCTGCCGCACCGTGACCACCGCATGATCATCGAGCACGCTGAGCACGCCGCGCGGGGAGCGATGTAGCGGGGGCATGTTGTGCACCCTGCGCACCACAGCGCTGTACATCTTCCGGCCCGTGCCGAAGGGCACCACCACTCGATGGCCGGGCAGCACGCGCGCCCCGAGTTCCTCCGGCACTTCGTAGGTGAAGAGGCCGGGCACCGCCAATGGCAGGATGAGGTCGGCGTAGGTGGGCATGGCTGACCGCAAGTTTATCCCGGGCGGCTCGAAGCAGGCCGAAAGAATGTGCTGTCGAACTCAAGGAAAAGCTGGCGGGGGGGGGTGTTGGACCTGTAGCGTAAGGGCATCCCGTGGCAGGCCTTAAGCAACATTCGAGACCAAGGACGTGTCTTTTACATGGAGCACGGCATCCAGGAACATGAAAACGAACGAAAAGACCAAGCACGCGGGCGACGATCGATCGATCTATGACCTGAGTACGCCCCTCCTCGACAAGTACTATCGGAAAATGCGGAAGCTCATCCGCTTTCCACGCTATTACAAGAAGGCGTTGAACTGGTAGGCTGCCACGCTTCCGCGCCGATCTTAGTGCAGGCCCTTGGGATCGGGAGCTATCTTGCGCTGCTCCTAACATTCACTTCATGGCATCTATCCGTACGCTTCTGCTGGCCGTTTTACTGCTTCCGCTCTTCACCTTGGCACAATCCGGAGCGAACTGCATCAACTCCATTCCGATCACCGAAGGGCAGCACACCACACAGGGGGATGACTATTGGTACCGCTTCGTTCCTGATGTCGCAGCGGTGTACCATATTTCCACCTGTGGCCTCAGCACCTGCGATACCAAGATCTGGGTATACAACTACTGCGCCGGACTGGTGGTGGACGAGGGCGGAACGAACGCCTTGGCGTACAACGATGATGCCTGCGGACTGCAGACGCAGGTGGATCCGTGGCTCACCGCAGGGGCGACCTATTACATCCGCATCGGTGATTATCAGAACGCCTGCGCCGGCGCCCCGGTGACCTGGATCATTTACCGCGAAACAACACCTCCGGCACCTGAATGCGGAGTGGGTCGATCCTTGTTGAGCCTGTTGTTCGAGCCCGATCAGTTCGCCAATGAACTGGACTTCACCGTGAGCGATGGAGCGGGGACGGTGATCCTTTCGGGCGGATACCTCGGCGGATCCGTTTGTTACGACAGCGCCTCATGCGTGGTGTTCGAGGTAACGGATGCCTATGGTGACGGCATTGCGCCACCCGGAGGCATCTGGCTGCTGGTGGACAGTGTGGAGGTGGATAGCATAATGGGCAACTTCGGATCGGTGGAACGTCGCGAACTGAATTGTCCGGAAGGCTTCAGCTGCGTGTCGGCCATGGATGTTCCGGAGGGCGACTTCACGGCTCCCACATCAGAGACCTGGTACAGTTTCACACCTGCGCAGACCGGATCTTATGCCATCTCCAGCTGCACCGGCAATACCTGCGACACGCGCATCTGGTTGTACGATCACTGTCAGGATCTGTTGGTAACGGACAACAATGAAGGCACCATCTATTACAGCGATAATGAATGTGGCCAGCAAGCCAGCATTGTTGCGGCCATGCTTCAGGTCAACCAGACCTACTGGATCCGCATCGGTGATGTGGGCGGCTCTTGCACGGGTGCCATTGACTGGAGCATCCACTACAATGGCCCCGTGAGTGGCTGTACCGACATCAACGCGTGCAACTACAACCCCTTCGCGACGATCGATGATGGCAGCTGTCTGCAGCCTGGTGATCCGAACTGCCCTGATGGTCCGGACCTCATCATGGTCCAAAGCGACCTGCAGAATTCCATTTATGCGCAGACGCTTGCGGTGAACCCTTCCAACTGCTACATCACCGAAGGCTGCCTCAATGGTTTTGGCGACCGTGAGATCGTGCGCTTCACCACGCACATCAAGAACATCGGAACACAGGATTACTACATCGGTTCACCGGGCGCCAACCCCAGCCAGTTCACCTTCGGCAACTGTCATGGCCACTGGCATTACAAGGGATACGCGGACTACATCCTGTTCGACAGCACGGGGCAGTCCGTGGTGAACGGCTTCAAGAACGGATTCTGCGTCCTGGACCTGGAATGCAGCGGTGGTGGATCGGCGCAATACGGCTGCAACAACATGGGCATCACCGCCGGCTGCGGCGACATCTACGGCGCCAATTTGGATTGCCAATGGATCGATGTTACCGGCGTGCCGGAGGGTCGATACACGTTGGTGGTGCGTTGCAACTGGGACAACAGCCCCGACGCCCTAGGCCGCGTGGAACTGAACCACGTGAACAACTGGGCGCAGGTGTGTATCGAAGTGGTGCGCAACCCTGGATTCTCTGTGATCGTTGACCCGAACTGCGCGCCCTATGTGGATTGCGCAGGTATACCGTATGGCAGTGCCCAGATGGATTGCGAAGGCGTGTGCAACGGCCCCCGCCTGATCGGCGACCTGGACGTTGATAACGACCAGGACTATACCGACGCGCAGGGTTATGTGAACGGGATCCTCGGCAGCGATATCAACGCGTTGAACTGCAATGATGCCAATGCCGACGGCCGTATCACGGTGACGGATGCGGCCCTGGTGGCCAGCTGCCATTATTGGAACCTGGCCTATGCGGATCCCGATAGCAGCGGCACGCATGACCATTGCAACTTTCCCAAACCGCATGTGGTGAACCCGTATGACTCGGTGATCTTCACCATCGGCGCGTTCGACATGGGCCAGGGCTACCTGGATGTATACCTGCGGAACCCCGACCTGCGCACCGTGGGCTATGAGCTGCTATTCAGCGGTATCGAGATCACCACCGTGGAGAACATGGCCGATCCCGGCGCCTATCCAGTGACGCCACAAGCCAGTTTCGGTGGCCAACGTGTGATCTCCGTATCGTACGTGGATTCGAGTATTGCGCGGAGCACCACCTTTCAGCCGGTGCTACGGGTGCATTTCATGAACCCGCAGAGCGTCATCTGCATCTCCGAGGTGGTCGATGTGGTGAATGAGAACTACACCAACTCCACCACAGCCCTACAGGATGCCTGCATCCTGAGCACGGGCCTGGCTGCGCCGCTGGCTGCATCCGGCGTGCGGGCGCTTCCGAACCCCTTCGTGGAAAGCACGGTGGTCACCTTCCACCAAGCCAGCCAAGGCACGGCGGCGGTGGAGCTGTTGGACCTGCAAGGGCGCGTTGTGCGCTCCTACACAGGGGTGAAAGGCGGGCGGCTGGTCGTTCAACGCGGTGACCTGGCGCCTGGGACCTATTATTTCCGCATTGTCGGTGCAGCTTCCGCGGCAGGTCGACTGGTGGTGGAGTAGGCTTGGCGGGCGGCTTCATCCCACGTTGTTGAAAAGTGACCGGACATTCGAGCAGGTCACCCCTGCATGCATCTACATTCGTTGCCGAACTCAATCCCCCCAGCGCTCCCGTCATGGCGCATACCCATCTCAAATCCGCTCTGGTAGCGGCTCTCGTTCTGGCCTTGCAGGCCTGTGGCGGAGATCATACGCCCGCGGAGGGTCAGCCCTCTAACAAGGACACCTTGGACACATCCGCCGCGCACGCGGAAGGTGGTGTGATGAAGGTGGGTGGCCAGATCATTGCGGTGCCATCGCCGGTACAGACCGCCTTACTGATCAAGAAGCTGGGCCTGCCCTATGAAAAGGCCCTTCCCTTGGAGCCCAACGTATTGGAGAAACTGGCCAGCAGCGACCAGAACGCTCTTGCATTGGGTGCGTTCGGTGCCGACCTGGCCTATGTGACCGTGCATCGCGACGGACAGCGCGCGCTGAACATCCTGCAAACGGTCCAAACGCTGAGCGGTAAGTTGGACCTGAGCAATGCGTTCGACCAGGGATTGCTGGACAGCTTTAAAAAGAGCCTGAACAATGAGGACAGCCTCCTGCGCTTCTCAGGCACTGCTTTCCGGGCAGCTGACCAATATTTGAAGAACAATGACCGGAACGTGGTGAGCAGCTTGGTGTTGGCTGGCGGATGGATCGAGAGCATGTACCTCACTGTGAGCGGTGCCGGTACCAAGCCCGATGCGGCCCTGATGAGCCGCTTGGGCGAACAGCGCAGGACCTTATCAGCGCTGGTGGCCATGTTCGACCATGGAGAAGCGGCCAAGGGTAATGAGAAGCTGCTGGCCGGTCTGAAGGACCTGCTCGTGGAGTTCGGTGGTGTTAAAACCACCTACCAGTTCCAGCCGCCCACCGTGGATGCCGCCAAGAAGACCACCTATATAAACAGCACATCCACCGTCGCCATGGC
>JBKJNF010000110.1:0-4282 GCA_046596155.1 Flavobacteriales bacterium
CCCTGACTGATGGTCCACTTGTACTGGCCGTTCAGCAGGTTCAGCGCTGCGCTGTCCAGTTGCCCTGTGTATCCGCAAAAAACCTGTGCACCACTCGTGCGGTCGAAGACCTTGGCATAGCCATAGGCACTGGCCGGGGCGCCCTGCCTGTTCCAACGGAGCACCACGGGATTCGCGCTCACCACCACATCGTTGATCGGCGAGGTGCATGTGGGGGGGATCAGCAGTCCACTCCAGCCGAGGTGATAAGGCGTGTGGCTGCAAAGGTTCCAGCTGCGCGTGGCCCCCGAGCCACTGAAGCTGTTGTTGATCATCATGCACGCGGCGGTGCCGTTGCACGTACTGCCTTGGTAGTTGGCATTCTGCCTTCCATTGAAGTTGCGCGTGCAATTGCCCGTGCCGCTGGCCGTGTACTCATCGAACGCATGAAAAATGTGGCCGGTCTCATGACCATACACACGAATGACATCCGAGGTGGACCAGCCGTTGGCCTTGAACAGCAGTTGCATGTAGGGACCTCCGAGGTAGGCGTAGCCGATCTTCGAATCGGTGAACTGTGTGGGCGCGCCCGGTGGGTTGTACGCGATGAAGGCGCAGAAGGCATGGTCGGCGCTGAGGACGGTGCGTTGCTGCGCGTTAAACTGGCTGCACTTGCCAAAAGCGCCGGAGGCGGTCATGCCCGCGTTGGTCATGATCGCATCGATCCATAGACCGTCCTGCGTACTGGGCCGGGTAATGGGCTCGTAGCCTTGGACCGGAATGCCACCGGCGGGTTCCTTGAAGTCCATCACGGCCGTTACCGCAGCACCATATAGCGATGCCGTGTAGCTCCAGATGCTCCATGCATCGATCAACTGCAATTCAACGTTGGTGATGTCCGATGGGGTCCATGAATACGTGTTCGCGTCGATGCTACCGTTGCTTTCGATGAAGAAAGCGCTGGCGCACACGACGCCGCGCAGATACTCGCTGTTGTGGTCGCTGGAACAAGCCCAATCGGGCGGCAAGGTGACACCGCTGCGGTTCGGATCATCGCCGGTGAAGCTCTCATCCAGTGGCACTTCCAGTAGGTGCTCGGGATGTCCGCTCCAGTCCATGGGCCGGCGGTTGAGATCCCCCTCGAAGCGTCCCGCAAACAGGTCGGTGAGGTAACGAAGGGCTAGTCGATGTGAGGCGGGAAGGTCGGCGGTCGGTGTGCGCGGCGTGGAGACCCCATGTACACTGCCGAACGCGCGGAGGTCCTCGGTGGGCGCATCGGTGGTTGCATGCACGGTTCCGAAGAAAGCGCCCGGACCTACCACCACCCGCACATCCATGCCAGCTCTGCGCAAGCTCGGCAACAGATCAACACTGGCCTTCAGGTCGGTTGCATCCGTGAGCAACACCAACGGCGTTTGCGCGTATGCAATGCTGGCACAGAGCAGGCTGATGAGGAAGAAGGAACGCACGTTGAAGCTGGAAAGGGATCGAAAATAGGGGATCACCCGTTGCCAGCGTCCTCGGCGCGATGGCTACATTCCCGGCGAAAATCGCGTATGCTGGACCGCTTCAAAGACTCGATGGAGCGCCATCCATTGGCCTGGATCACTTTCCTGGCGGTCGTACCGCGCCTGTTCGCAGCGATCTTCAGTCAGGGCTTCTTTGCCCACGATGATCATTTCCTGATGATCGAGGCGGCCCAGAGCTGGGTAGATGGGTACGACTACAACTATTGGCTGCCCTGGAACCAGCCGGGTGTGCCCACGCCCACAGGCCATATGATGGTGTATCCGGGCATCCACTTCATCCTTTTCAGCCTATGCAAGTGGATGGGCCTAACTGATCCCGAGTTGAAGATGATCGTTGTGCGGCTGCTGCACGCGTTGCTGAGTCTGGTAACCGTGCGGGTGGGTTATCGGATCGCACGGCATCTTGCGGGTGATGGGATCGCCTGGCGCACGGGACTATTTCTTGCGTTGTTCTTCTTTATGCCCTTCCTCAGCGTGCGCAACCTGGTGGAGGTGGTGAGTATGCCGTTGCTGATGCTGAGCGCGTGGTGGCTGTTGCGCGCAACGACCAACGACGACCACCTGCCGGATCTACGTGTAGGTTCTGCATTCGGGCTCTTTCTCCTAGCGGGCCTCTTCGCTGGTCTGGCCATCAACATCCGCTTTCAAACGCTCTTCTTTCCAGCGGGCGCGGGACTGGCCTTGCTGCTGCAACGCCAGGTAAAGGGCGCTTTGCTTTTTGGAGCAGGTGTGGTGTTGCCCGTGCTGGTATTGCAAGGTGGGATCGACCTGTTGATCTGGGGTCGGCCCTTCGTAGAGATGACCCAGTATGTGTTATATAACCTGGGTAATCCGATGAACACCGGGATCACGGTACCGTGGTACAACTACCTGCTCATCCTGTCGCTGCTGTTCGTGCCGCCGCTGTCCCTCGCGGTGCTGTTCGGCTTCATGCGCAAGCCCGGTCCATTCGTCCTGTGGCTGGGGGTGGTGACATTCGTGTGCTTCCATTCGCTATTCCCGAACAAACAGGAGCGCTTCCTGCTACCGATCGTACCTTTGTTCTTCGTGCTCGGGTATTGTGCGTGGGAGCAATGGCGCCGAGGCAGTGCGTGGTGGCAAAGGCACGCTGACCTTTGGAAAGGGGCCATGGTGTTCACATGGTCGTTGAACCTGCTGCTGTTGCTCCCCTTGAGCGTGAGCAGTAGCAAATTGGAACGGCTGGAGGCGATGCGTGTGCTGCGTAAACATCCCGAAGTAACGGGCGTGATCATCGAGGACACGGTGGAAGGCGATGCGCCCATGGCTCCTCTGTATTACTGGGGCAAGTGGCATGTGCCGAACGACCCTTACACAGACCCGAGCGTGGACATGAAGCGACTTGCGGGACAGGACACTGCGCGTATGCACTCCAACGCGATCGCATTCGTTGGCGATGAGTACCTGGGCAGAAGGTTATTCCACGCCACGCAGGCCTTGGGGCCATTGGAGTTCATCGGTATGGGCAGGCCTGGGTTCTTGGACAGGACATTACACTGGTTGAATCCGATGAACCGCAACGCCGTGATCCTGATCTACCGCAAGCGACCATGAGCACGAAAGGGATAACGTGAGCCCAATACCTTCGCGCGCCTTCCCTACATCCTCCATGTTCTCCATTGACCAGCTCAACCCGTCCGTATTCCTTACTGCACACGGCTGGATGCAGTTGCTCACGCTCACCACGTTGGAGATCGTCCTAGGCATCGACAACATCATCATCATCAGCATTCTGAGCAATGAGCTGCCAATGGCGCAGCAGCGACGCGGGCGTCGGACCGGTCTGGCACTGGCGATGATCACGCGCATCTTGCTGCTGCTTTCATTGAGCTGGATGATGCACCTGACCGACACACTGTTCACCTTGTTACACCACGGCGTCACCGGGCGCGATCTAGTATTGTTGCTGGGCGGTCTCTATCTATTGTACAAGGCGGGCACTGAACTGCATGGCACGGTTGAACTTGTGGAACAGCGCGAAGGCAAACGGCGGGCGGCCACGCGCTTCTGGCTGGTGATCCTGCAGATCATCCTTATCGACATCGTGTTCTCGCTGGACAGCGTGATCACGGCAGTGGGCATGAGCAACGAGATCCTGATCATGGTGCTCGCAGTGATCATCGCGGTATTGATCATGTTGGTGGCAAGCGATGCCATCAGCGCGTTCGTGAACAAGCACACGAGCGTGAAGGTGCTGGCCCTGGCGTTCTTGTTCATCGTAGGTGTGGCGCTTGCGATGGATGGCCTTGGCATCCATTTGAACAAGAACTATGTATACGCAGCCATGGGCTTCAGCGTGCTGGTGGAGCTGCTGAATCTGCGCATGCGCGCCAACGAGCGACGTATGGGCGGCGAATGAGCCGCTCGCCTACTTCGCAGTGATCACGAACTCGGTGCGGCGGTTCTGCGCGCGCCCGGCCGGTGTGTCGTTGCTGCCCATGGGACGTGTGGCACCGTAGCCTTTGTGCGTCAATCGCGCACCCGCAACCCCATGATCTTCCAGGTGATCGCGCACGGTGAATGCCCGGTCCTGACTTAGGGCCATGTTATCCTCCTGCGATCCCACATTGTCCGTATGCCCCTGGATCTCGATGCGTACGTGTGGGTTCTCCTTCAGGAAGGTCACCAACTCGTCCAAAATGAATTCACTGCCCTTAGTGATCTCAGCGCTGTTCGTAGCGTACTTGATATCGTCCACCTTATAGCTCTTACCCAGCTCGATCTTCGCCAGGGTCATCTCCACCTCGGTGACACCG
>JBKJNF010000136.1:0-8558 GCA_046596155.1 Flavobacteriales bacterium
GTGAACGCAAGTCGTTCCATCGAAGCTGTCCAGGGTGCAGGGGTCATTGTCATTGCAATCCACCGTGGTTCCGGCGCACTGGCAGTTGGCATTGAGCACATCATTCACCGTTTGCGCATTGCCATCGTTGCAGGTCGATCCGATCTGACCCGCTATGTTCGGGCAGTTATCGAGTGCGTTGCAGATGCCGTCGCCATCGGTATCGGCCACCGTTCCAACGCACTGGCAGTTGGCATTCAATACATCATTGATGGTGCACGTATTGCCGTCGTTGCAGCCGGAACCGATCTGGCCGGCCACGTTGGGACAGTTGTCCTGCGCATTACAGATGCCATCGCCATCGCTGTCGGGGCTGGCCGTGCCCAGGCACTGGCAGTTGGCATTGAGCACATCGCTGGTGGTGCACGCGTTGCCGTCGTTGCAGCTGGAACCGATCTGGCCGGCCACGTTGGGGCAATTGTCCTGGGCATTACAGATCCCATCACCATCGGTATCGCCACTGGCCGTGCCAGCGCACTGGCAGTTGGCGTTCAGCACGTCGTTGATCGTGCAGGCGTTCCCATCGTTGCAGCTCGAGCCGATCTGGCCGACCACGTTCGGGCAGTTATCCTGTGCGTTGCAGATGCCATCGCCATCGGTGTCGCCGCTGGCGGTCCCTACACACTGGCAGCTCGCGTTGAGCACATCATTGACCGTGCACGCATTGCCATCGTTGCAGCTTGAACCGATCTGGCCGGCTACGTTCGGGCAGTTATCCTGCGCATTGCAGATGCCATCACCATCGCTGTCAGCACCGGCCGTGCCCACGCACTGGCAATTCGCGTTGAGCACATCACTGGTCGTGCAGGCATTGCCATCATTGCAGCTGGAGCCGATCTGGCCTGCCACGTTGGGGCAGTTGTCCAGCGCATTGCAGATACCGTCGCCGTCACTGTCCGCACTTGCCGTGCCAACGCATTGGCAACTTGCGTTGAGTACGTCGTTGATAGTGCATGGGTTGCCATCGTTGCACTGGTAGCCGATGACACCCGCCACGTTGGGGCAGTTGTCCTGTGCATTGCAGATGCCGTCGCCGTCGGTATCACCGCTAGTTGTGCCTGTGCACTGACAATTCGCATTGATCACATCGTTTATCGTGCAGCCGTTGCTGTCATCACAGGAGGAACCGATCTGGCCATACAGGTTGGGACAGTTGTCCTGTGCATTACAAATGCCATCACCATCGCTGTCAGCACTTGCGGTACCCACGCATTGGCAGTTGGCGTTCAGCACGTCGTTGGTGGTGCAGGCATTGCCATCATTGCAGCTGGAACCAATGGTACCCGCCACGTTGGGGCAGTTGTCCTGGGCGTTGCATATTCCGTCACCGTCGCTATCGGGGCTGGCGGTTCCCACACACTGGCAGTTCGCATTCAGCACATCGCCGGTGGTGCAAGCGTTTCCATCATTGCAGCTCGATCCGATCTGGCCAGCTACGTTCGGGCAATTGTCTTGCGCATTGCAGATGCCATCACCATCGCTGTCGGCACCGGCCGTACCCACACACTGACAGTTGGCATTCAGCACATCATTGGTGGTGCAGGCATTGTTGTCGTTACAGGTGGAACCGATCTGCCCTGCCACGTTTGGGCAGTTATCCTGGGCGTTGCACACTCCATCGCCATCGGTATCTCCGCTGTTCGTGCCCACGCATTGGCAGCTGGCATTGTATACATCGTTGGTGGTGCATGCGTTGTTGTCGTTGCAAGCGCTACCGATCGTGGCCGATCCGCCTACCACACCGAGACAGTCCGTGGTGGCCTGGCCGGAAGCTGTGCCGAACGTACCCAGTGACAGGTTCGTGAAACTGCCGGTCGCGCTAACCTCCAGCTTTACGGAACGCACCATGTACTGTCGGCCAGACACGAAGGGCACGGTTGGACTGCTGAAGCTGGTGCCCGTGACCACACTGGGCGTTACACGGACAGGTATGGCCGTGCCATTGCCCAGGTCGTAGAGGTAATAACCATCCACACCCGAAGTTGCCGTCCACGTGAAATTGGCCAGACCGCCAGAGTTCGTTACCTGAAGGTTGGATGGCATCGACACCATCACCTGACGGAGTGAGGGATCACCCATGAGGCCCATGTGCACCCGGTTGTACGTAGAGCCTTGCCAACCCGAACTTTGCGGGGTGTAGAGCGTGGTATTGTTCATGGACACCATGGCGCTGTAGCCGATGTTGTCGCCCATGCCCATGTGGTGGAAGAACCAGTTTGGAATGCCCGACCACACGTTCGTTAAGGCCTTGCCGCTTCCCAGCGGAGCCTTCATGAAGTTGTTGAAGGTGTCCCAGTCGCCGAAATAGCTGCCGATGCACATGTTGAACACGCCGCCCATGCTTACCGTGCTCGCGTATTCACCGGTGGAACCTACGTTGGAGCAGGTGCTGAAACTGCCGCCGCCGCAGGCGAAGGTCCACAGGTAGCTCTGGTTGTTGATGTAGGTGGAGAAAGGCGCTCCGTTGGGATTCAGGTCGCTGAAGTTCGAAGGACCCACCAAGGCGGAGATGCTACGGTAGCCGGCACTGGCCAGACCGTTCGCCATGTCGTCGAAGTTGTCGAACACCGCACCACGGAACGTGGGCGTGAAGGCCTTTGTCTTGAACTGGTGCAGCTTATTGAGATAGTTGATGGTGAGTTGTGTCTCGCTCAGGCTAGCGTAATACTGGAAGGATTCGAACTCGTAGAAATCGATACGTCCCACCTGCAGCTCAAGCGTGCTCGGGAAGTCGCTCTGATCGAAATTGCCATCTCCGGGTACGTTGTGGTTACGCACGTTCTGGCTTCCGGTGCTGGAAACGGAGTTATCCGTCCATGTACCGTTCAATTCACCGTAATACCCATCAGCGGGCCATGCACCTTGGTGATCGCCATGACCGTCAGGGTTGAGGTTTCCGGAATGCGGAACGGCCACGTGACCGATGATGAAGACGGCTTTCACGTTCGTTGGATCCGCATTGTAGTCGGACTGGATCAGCGAACGGACATTGACAACACTCGTTGCGCGGCTCACATCATGACGGATAACCCCCCATCCATCGGCACGCAGGTCGGCTTCCAAGGTGGTCAACTGCGAGGACACCGAAGAGGTGAACGTATTATCCACGAGGAGCACCATCTTTCCCCGATATTCAGTCGGAGCCACGTTGATGCCCGATGCGATGTAGCCTGTGCCCGTGCCCGAGCTCTGGGTCCTGACGATCTTGTATTCGTAGTACGTGCCTACAGATACGGCATTGTCCACGAGTTGTGAGGTGGATGCGGATGCCGTACCGATGCTGGTCCAAGCAGTCTCCGACCGCATCTTGCGGTAGATCGTGTAGCCGGTCGCGCTGCTGAACGACACCCAGTTGAGGGTGATGCTCGGTGGCGAAGCCTGGACCGTGGCAGAAAGCTGTACAGCTTCCTTTTGGGCGGCTGTCTGAGCGCTAAGGCCTAACGCGCAGGTAAGACCGAGGAGGATGAGGTAGGTACGGAGCATGATACCGGCAGGTTGGAGTGAACGAGCATGGATGATCGAACCCAGCGGCAGAGCTGTTCCAAAAGATCCCTTTCGGGCCCTGAAGGATGGTGCGGTCGTACATGTCGGTCATTTATACTGCAACAGTAGACCGATGGGTTTCCGAATTCTCTGAAAATTGGATGAGCCGGTCGTTACGCCCGACGAAAGAAATCAACGATCAGAGGTGAGCCAAATGCCCGTAGGCCAAGGCTTTGCCGTCGAATGATCGCAAGAGCACGATGTACGCTCCAATAGGCAGGATAGAAATGTCAAGAGTTGTGGACATGGCGGTCTTTTGGACTGATCGACCTGTAAGGTCCATTACCTCCAACCAGTAGGCATGAGATGGTGCTCCTAGCATGTGGACGATGCCAGTTATGGGGTTGGGTGCAAACTAGGTCGAGTGTAGGCCATGGTCGCGTGGTTGGTCGAACCAGGTTTTCCCCTCCTGCCGCTGACGGAGGAAGCGGATAAGAGAGGTGCCCGAAAGGCGGGCGCTTCGCCCCGATGCGTCGGGGGTGGTCTGATGATCACTTCACCTCCCCCGGTCGGATTCGCCGACATCCCCTCGTCGGGGAAGAGGGGGCAAACCAGGTCAGGGCAGCTGCTCCAGCTTGGTGTTCGTGGGCACGGTGGAACCGATGTTCAACAGGATGGGATCGCGGTCGTTCCCAGTGCCCGTGTATTGCACAAACCCTTTCAGTGTCACATCCTCGGGGAAGTAACCGGCGACGGTGTTCGTGGGCACTGTGCCGCCGATGCGCGCAAGGATCGGGTCGCGGTCGTTACTCAGGCCGGTGTAGAGCAACTTGTTGTCCGGCACCACGTTGCCCGCCCAAAGCGCCCGCACTGTGCCGATGGTCTTCAATGCCCCGGTGCCGTATGTGCTTAGCGTAGTGGCCTTCAGGTCCACCGTGGTGCTGGTGGCGCTCAACGAAAGCGCATTGGCCGTCATGGCCCCCAGGTGGTTCCGGTGGCGCACGACCACGTAGTAGTTGCCGGTGCCTACGCCGAAGCTCAACGCTGTGGTGCCATCGGTGCCCACTACATCGCCATCTCGCTGCAACAAGGCCTGCCTCGTGGCCAGCACGGTGGCTGGTGTGCCGCTGCTCCGCAGTTCAACGCGCACCCAATCCACAATGGCATTGTTGCCGGTCACGTTCAACACGGCCTGCGCAGTGCTTTCGCCACCACCGCCCGCCGCTTGCGCATAGCCCAATGCGGTGTACGGTTCAGCGAGGGGAATGAGGCCCGCCGTGCGTAGTCCGTCGGTCATCAGCCCCGTACCACTGTCGTATGGCCCTTCCAGCACCATGCGCGGTGCCACCATCACATTGGTAGTGGCCTGACCGGAAGCCGTGCCGAATGCGCCCAGCGACAGGTTGGTGAAGCTGCCCGTGGGCGTTACCTCCAACTTCGCCGAACGCACCATGTATTGGCGGCCGGAAACGAATGGTACCGTGGGGCTGCTGAAGTTGGTGCCGGTGACCACGTTCGGCGTTACACGCTGCGGAACACCCGTGCCATTGCCCAGATCGTAGACGTAATAGCCATCGACACCACTTGTTGCGGTCCATGTGAAGTTGGCCAGACCACCGACGTTGGTCACTTGCAGGTTCGATGGCATGGCCACCATCACCTGGCGGAGCGATGGATCGCCCATGAGGCCCATGTGCACACGGTTGTATGGCGAACCCTGCCAGCCCGAACTCTGCGGGGTGTACAATGTGGTATTGTTCATGGACACCAGTGTGCTGTACCCGATGTTGTCGCCCATGCCCATGTGGTGGAAGAACCAGTTCGGAATGCCGGACCAAACGTTGGTCAGGGCCTTGCCGCTTCCCAGCGGTGCCTTCATGAAGTTGTTGTAAGTATCCCAGTCTCCGAAATAGCTGCCGATGCACATATTGAACACGCCGCCCATGCTTACCGTGCTTGCGTATTCACCGGTGGAGCCTACGTTGGAGCAGGTGCTGAAACTGCCGCCGCCGCAGGCAAAGGTCCACAGATAGCTCTGGTTGTTGATGTATGTGGAGAAAGGCGCTCCGTTGGGATTCAGGTCGCTGAAGTTGGAAGGACCCACCAAGGCCGAGATGCTTCGGTAGCCGGCACTGGCCAGACCATTCGCCATGTCGTCGAAGTTGTCGAACACCGCACCGCGGAATGTGGGCGTGAAGGCCTTGGTCTTGAACTGGTGCAGCTTGTTGAGGTAGTTGATCGTAAGCTGTGTCTCGCTCAGGCCGGCGTAATACTGGAAGGATTCAAACTCGTAGAAATCGATACGACCCACCTGCAGCTCAAGCGTGCTAGGGAAGTCACTCTGATCGAAATTTCCATCGCCTGGTACGTTGTGGTTACGCACGTTCTGACTTCCGGTGCTGGAAACGGAGTTGTCCGTCCATGTACCATTCAATTCACCGTAATACCCATCAGCCGGCCATGCACCGAGGTGATCGCCATGACCGTCGGGGTTGAGGTTCCCGGAATGCGGCACGGCCACGTGACCCACGATGAACACGGCCTTCACATTCGTGGGATCCGCATTGTAGTCGGTCTGGATCAGCGAACGAACATTGACAACACTCGTTGCACGGCTCACATCATGACGGATAACCCCCCATCCATCGGCACGTAGATCGGCTTCCAAGATGGTCAGCTGAGAGGATACCGAAGAGGTGAACGTGTTATCCACGAGGAGCACCATCTTGCCCCGGTATTCCGTTGGGGCCACGTTGATACCTGATGCGATGTAGCCTGTGCCCGTGCCCGAGCTCTGGGTCCTGACGATCTTGTATTCGTAGTACGTGCCTAAGGACACGGCGTTGTCCACCAGTTGTGTGGTGGATGCGGATGCCGTACCGATGCTTACCCAAGCGGTCTCCGACCGTGTCTTGCGATAGATCGTGTAGCCGGTAGCGCTGCTGAACGACACCCAGTTGAGGGTGATGCTCGGTGGCGAAGCCTGGACCGTGGCAGAAAGCTGTACAGCTTCCTTTTGTGCGGCGGTCTGTGCGCTAAGGCCTAACGCGCAGGTAAGACCGAGGAGGATGAGGTAGGTACGGAGCATGATACAGGCAGGTTGGAGTGAACGACCAAGGACGATCGAACCCAGCGGCAGAGCTGTTCCAAAAGATCCCTTTCGGGCCCTGAAGGATGGTTCGGATGTTGATGTCTGCTACTCTAACATTACGCCCATGGGTTTCCGAACTCTGCGGAATTTGGATGAGCCGGCCCTTATACCCGACGAAAGAAATCGATGATCAGAGACGCTGCAAACGCCCGTAGGCCAAGGCTTTGCCGTCGAATGATCGCAAGAGCACGATGTAGGCTCCAATAGGCAGGACAGAAATGTCAATAGCCTTCGAGATCGGGCCTTTTTGCAGCGATCGACCAGTCAGGTCCAACACGTCCATCCAATATGCCTCCGAGGGTGCTCCAAGAATGTGGACGATGCCATTCGTTGGGTTCGGGGAAAATCGCACTGTAGACAAAGCCGACAATTCATCCAATCCGATCAGGTCGCACACATCGCCCACCCCATCACCGTCCACATCGGACTGGTCGGCGTTGGCCAACCATGGGCAGTTATCACACAGATCGCCATGCCCGTCCAGATCGAAGTCCGCTTGTTCCGCATTGGGGAACGCCGGGCAGTTGTCGTTGCAATCGAGCACAGCGTCCATGTCCAGATCCGCGTTGGGCACCACTCCGGTATTACCGCCCGCGCAGATGCCGCAATCATCCAGAGCAGCGCTACCTCCAGGTTCGCCGTTGCAATCGAACAGCTGGCCCACACAGCCGCAGCTCAGCGTGTACAGATCGTTCCCCGTATCGGGATTGTTGTCGTTGCAAGAAGTTCCCGGCAGTGCCTGCCCACCCGCCACGCCCTGGCAGTCGATGAGTTGTCCTAGGCAAATGCAACTTGCCGTCCATTCGTCGTTGCCTGTGGTCGTGTCCCCATCATCGCAGGGCGTTCCTAGTAAGCCCGGCCCACCGGGCACTCCTGCACAGTCGATCAGCAGGCCAGTGCACGTACAATCGATCTGCCAGGCATCAGCACCGGTGGACGCATTGCCATCATCACAGGTGGTCCCCGGCACTGCTGGCCCGCCAGTCATACCGAGGCAGTCGATCAGCACACCTGTGCAGTTGCAATCGGTCGCCCAGGTATCATCGGTGGTTCCGGTGTTGTTGTCATCGCATGGCGACCCTGGAAGTTGCGTTCCGCCAGGCACACCTAAACAGTCGATCAGGAGACCGAAGCAAGTGCAGTTCACATCCCATGCATCGCTTCCCGTCCCGACATCGCCGTCGTCGCAAATTGAACCGGGTAAGGCTGAGCCGCCCGGAGCATCCTGGCAGTCGATGAACAGACCAGTGCACATGCAATTCGCCGCCCACACATCATTCCCGGTGGTGGCGTTCGCATCGTCGCACGCACTTCCGGGCAAGGCATTTCCCCCGGGCATACCCTCACAATCAATGAAGAGGCCGGCACAACTGCAATCCGTTGCCCAGGCATCATTTCCTGTAGAGGCATTGCCATCATCACAGTTCGCTCCGGGTAGGGCTACACCACCGATCACACCTTCGCAGTCGATCAACAGGCCAGCACAGACGCAATCCGTTCCCCATGCATCATTGCCCGTGCCGGCATCACCATCGTCGCACGCTGCTCCCGCCAAAGCCGGACCGCCCGGCATACCAAGGCAATCGATGAACTCACCAGCACAGGCACAGGTGTTGTCCCATGCATCGTTCGTAGTTCCTGCGTCGCCATCATCACACGCCGCTCCTGGAAGTGCAGTGCCATTGGAAACACCGAGGCAGTCAACGGGTTCACCTATGCAGGAACAGTCGGCGGCATACGTGTCGTTCGCCGTTAGCACATTGTTGTCATTGCAGGATGTGCCAGGCAACTGCGGGCCGCCCGGCACACCGAGGCAATCGATCAACAGTCCGGCGCAGCTGCAATCCGATCCATAGACGTCATTGCCTGTCGTGTCATCCGCATC
>JBKJNF010000213.1:0-2590 GCA_046596155.1 Flavobacteriales bacterium
GGCTATCGGTATCGCTCACCTTGCGGGCCGGAGCTCCAGCGATGGTCATGTGGCCTTCGGGGAAGGAGGAGTTCACCACGCTGTTTGCGCCAACGGCCGTGAACTCGCCGATGAGGATGTCGCCGAAAAGCTTGGCCCCAGGCCCGATGTAACAGTGATCACCGATGGTAGGTACCAGGTCCATGGGGCCTGGGCGCGTACCGATGACCACGTCAACATGGATGCGGCAGTTCTGCCCGATGCGGGCATCGGGGTGCACCACGATGGTGCCGCGGTGGGCAATGCTGAGTCCGGGTCCGAATACGTTCGGCGGTATGTCGAACCCGCAACGCACCGATTGTCCATGAAAGCGGATGGACCAGAACTTGTAACGGAGCTTGCCAAAGAAACCGTTGTTCTTGTGGCAGTTCAGGTGGTATTCCACGCGGCGGAGCAGGCGCTGGAACTTCCACACCTCGTCGAACATCATCTGCGAGGAGTACTCCCGTCGCAGCGCGATCCGGTCCGCTTCGAGGTAGGCAAGGAAGTCTTCGCGAGAGCGGATCATGGTTCCTGTGGACGTGGGCGGTTCAGCAAACGGAGCAGGCGCTCAGTTGTGCCGAAGCCGAGCAAGTTATGGAGCAGGGCATAGCGCTCGGTGATGGCCCGGCCCACTTCGGGCCGAAAACCGCTCCCGATGGCCCGCCGATACAGTCGTTTTGCCTTGGACAGATCCTCAGCGGCCACGATGCGCAGGGCCATGAAGATGTACTGACGCAGTGTTTCGATCTCCTCTTGGAAGCGGACAGGGTCGAGCGCCGTCAGGTACTCCTTGATGGCGATCCTCAATTCCAGGTACCGGTCCCAATTCGCGGAGACCGAGGACTGGCTGATGGAACCGGAGGCGCGCTTGAGCACCTGTGTTGCGATGCGGCGATCCCATGCGATCGTGGCGTTCTTCTGCAAAAGCCGGAAGAGCAGGTCATAGTCCTGGCTGCTGCGCAGGTCCTCACGCCAGCCACCCACGGCCTCCAGCGCCGATCGTTTCCAGAGGTTGGCGCTGGTGGTGCCCATGCGCGTCTTGATCAATCCCATCCAGGGTTGATCATAATCCGCCAGAGCCGGAAGCAGCAGGCCGTTGGGCATGACCTGTTCGAAATCGCCGACCACCACATCCGGCATGTCGTGCTGCTTAGCAAGGTGCACTTGCGCGTGGATCTTATCGGGCAGCAGAACGTCATCGGCATCGAGGAACTGCACATAGTCGCCCGAGGTGAGCTTCAATCCCTGGTTCCGCGCTGCCGCTGCGCCCAGATTCGCCTGTGCATACAACCGTATGCGCTGGGGATGCTGCGCGGCCATTTCGGAGAGCAGGGTCGCAGTGCCGTCCGTGCTGCCATCATTCACGCAGACAATGTCAAGGTCCGTGTGCACTTGCTCTAGCACGGAATCCAAGGCCACACGCAGGTGTTCCTGAACATTGAAACAAGGAATGACAACGGCAACGCGCATCGGGGCCGCGAATCTACCAAGCCCATCATCGCAACAGGCCTTCGGAACTCACCCTGCAGCTCCGGTGCGCCGAAGCCAGGAGGCCGCCCAGATGAACATGAGCACTATCGGGTATTGAATGGCATGCAGCAGCTTTACGGAAACCAGTTCAAGCGGAGGCAGGAAGGCGGCCAATGCATGCAGGACCACGGCGCACAGTCCGATCAACGCAAAGGCGATGAGCACGGGCTTGTCGAACCGCTTGGAGGCGAACAGCGCTCTGGCGAGGAGTATGCTTAGCGCGCACATCGCTGACGCAAAACCAAGGGCCATGCCCCACTTCAACATGACCAACGACCGCAAGCTCCACCCCGGGACCCAGGCTTGGAACTGGCTGTGCGCATAGGACACAGGCGTACTGCGGGCCACATGGTCCAGCTGGTAGTTCAGGTTGATGAATACGAACTCCCGCATGGCACCGAGCACTACGGAGATGGCCAGACATGCGGGCAACGCGATCCTGCGCATCAGGGTGCCGCTGTTGGCAGGGGCGCAAGCCGGGCAAAGCGCTTCACCCAGAGGTACCAGAGCATAAATACCCAACCATACACGATCACATAAAAGGTGTAGTCGTGATTGAAGTTCAGGAGTTCGTAGTCGATGGTGACCACGATGCACAGGGCGGCCACGCGAATGGCATTGATCAGATGGATCGTCACCACGCCCAGCGGAAGATACCACAGCTTATGGAGCCATGGCCCGGGATAGGCAAGTATGAACAGGCTGAATACGGCGAAAAGGCCAACACCATTGCAGGGGTCGCCGATCCACAAGAGGTGTCCGCCCTCCACGCCGATCGTGCGGATCTGCTCAACGTTCGTGGGCTCCGGGATCAAGGTGTAACCCAAGATGCGCAGGATGGCGGCCGCCCATGCGATCACCTGATCAATGACCCAATGGTCCAGGGTGCCATCGGGCTTGAGTACCAGTGAATAAAGAAGGTACCACCCGGTGAACAAGGAACCCGAAAGTGCGAAGAACCGGAAGAGAGGATCCCGCCCGGCCGCAAGGGCGGGGGCGCGGGGGATCATCCTTGGGCGTTGGAGCGCTGGCGGCGAAG
>JBKJNF010000028.1:0-4942 GCA_046596155.1 Flavobacteriales bacterium
ATCCAGCACGGCCTCGTGGAGATCGACTACAAGGACCACTATCACCTGAAGATCACCGATGCTGGAAAGTCCGTATTGCAGGGCGAACGCGACGTGCGGCTGGTCAGTCCGGAAACGATCAAGGAACGCCAGGAGCGTTCGAAGAAAGCGAAGGCGCTTGCCGCTGCTGAGCCAACAGCTGCCAGCGCCGATCTGCTACAACGTTTGAAGGACCTGCGGAAGGTCATCGCCAAGGAGATCGGCAAGCCCGCGTTCGTGGTGTTCAGCGATGCCACCCTGCTTGATATGGCGGAGAAGCGGCCTGTCAATGCGTACGAGTTCCGCCTGGTGAACGGAGTGGGCGATCACAAAGTGAAGGCGTACGGGGAACGTTTTCTGGCGGCGATCGTAGCGTAGTAGAATGCCGGTAGATGACCGGCCCCTTGGGGCGAGCTGAAATTCCCTGTCTCCTTTGCGGCCGATAGCAGCCCTATACCACACCCTTGTGGAAGAGCCGGTGGCCTGTAATAGATTGCCACTCGGCACAGCAGGGCGGCGACAAGCAGGCCATCGACCTAATGCAGGAGGAGGCAAGTTGCGTTCATAGGAACGTGAAAGGACTTCAGATGCATTGAGAAAACCTCCCACGACCTGATGGTAACTTGCACTTTGCGCACCCTCCTGTCGTTCGGCTCCTTGTTGCTCGCGCTTTTCTGTGCCGCGAGCACCTACCACGTCACAGCCACATTCAGCGACGGCAAAAACGGCCTTTCCTTGGTCACGGCTTGGGGCACTGTTCCATGCGGCGAGTGTCGCCTTGAGGATGATACCGTTTTGGCTTACGATGGTAACCTAGTAGACGTAAATGAACCTGTTCTGTGCAGAATGCGGTTGGAAGGCGAGGCCGAGCCATACTTGCTCATCACTTCCATTGTTCACCGTCCCGCTTTTGTCGATGAAGGGCGAGGGAAGCAACTGTCCGTTAGGTTGCAATATGCATTAGAGCCGTGCCCGGTCCACGATCAGAGGAATGGGCTCCCCGTGCTGCGCGGATCCCGTCAAATCGATCCTGACCCCGATGATGCCGTCGACCCTTCTACATTTAGCACATGAAGTTGTCGAACAACAAGATCCTGATCACGGGTGGCGCCACCGGTATCGGCCGCGGGCTTACCGAACGATTCCTGCTGGAACACAATACCGTGATCGTCTGCGGCCGGCGCGAATCAGCCTTGCAGGAGCTAACGGATGCTTTCCCCTCGGTCATCACCCGCGTATGCGACCTGTCGAAGAGCGCGGAACGCGATTCGCTGTACCAATGGATCGCGAAGGAGCACCCCGATATGAACGTGCTGGTGAACAATGCAGGCATACAACAGTGGATGTCCGTTGCTGACGCTGACTTCTTCCGCCGCGCGCAAGAGGAGATCGCGATCAACATAGAGGCACCACTACATCTCACTTCGCTCTTTATCCAACTGCCGTCGTTGGATACGATCGTCAACGTAACCTCCGGACTTTCGTTCACCCCACTTACTAATACACCGGTCTATTCCGCTACGAAGGCCTTTTTTCATTCATTCACTAGCTCACTGCGCCATCTGCTGGCCTCACGCTCGATCCAAGTGATCGAATTGATCCCACCTGCGCTGAACACCGATCTAGGCGGGAAGGGCCTGCATGACGCTGCGCCTCCAGTGAGCGCGTTCATTAAGGCTACCTTCGAACAGTTGGAAGCTGGTAGCACCGAGGTCACCTATGGGTTCAGCGAGGCGATGAGCAAGGCAAGCCCCATTGAATTGCAGGCCGCCTTCGCGCGGATGAACCCAACGGCCAACTGAGTGCACGCGATCCGGGTGCAACGGTCGTCAAAGTGCCTTAAGCCCGCACACCTATGGCCCTGACCAATTTCGAACGCATGGTGCAGCTCGCGGATGACGTGTTCGCTGTTCGCACAGACCCCGATCAGCTACAAGTGGATCAGGATGTGCTGGCGAATTTGCGGAAGATCCATTTGGCAACGGTCTCGGAATACGATGATGGTAACGGCCCCGTGGCCTGGGTGCTCATCATTCCCACGACCGCAGCGCTCATGCAAGCATTCCTGTCCGGCCAGATCACGGAAATGCAGCTGTACGAGCGCACGCCGGTGGGTGCAGTATACGAGGCCGTGTACCTGTGCTCGGGGATGGTACTGGAGGAATACCGGCGCCAGGGCATCGCAGGTCAGCTTGCACTGGCTGCACTCGCTCGGATCCGCGCCGATCATCCCATCGCAGCACTGTTCACTTGGGCGTTCACGGAAGAAGGACGGATCGCTTCCATAGCCCTCGCCCGCGCCACCGGACTGCCGCTACTTGAGCGCTCATTCGCTGAGCTTGATCTGGAAGGCAGGAAGGGGTAGGGGACCGCTTGGCCGCGCAACCAGCCCTTGTTGTAAGAGGTTAATTGCAATGCGTCCATCCCAGTATGTTGTGCAATAGCACTCCTGATGCCGATCCGGGCACTTGGCCAAGATGGTTGTGCTGATCGCGGTACTATCTGAACGCACCAGCAGGTGATCGAATTGATCCGACCGGCGCTCAACACCGATCGGAGTGGTAAAGGCGGGCATTCCCCACTGACGCAGGTAAGGAACGTGCTCGCCCGCTGTGTATGACACATGGGGATCGGCAGGCACCCCGACTTTGTGGTATCTTCCGGAGCGTGCGTCACCTATTATTCATCTTATGCGCTTGTGTGCTTTTGGGAACGGCTATGGCCCAGAAGCCGCCCAAGGGCTGGAAGTGCGCGAAGCCTGATCAGGAACCCATACCGGGTTGGAAGTACGCCTTGCTTCCTCCGGGACCCGAATGGATCTACAAACAAGGCCGCATCAAGGACATTACAGGACCCACCGATGTTGAGTTGGGGAAGGGTCTTCGGATGGAGGACACCATCTTCGCGGAGCATCTATGGGTGCAGCAGCATTACACGTTCTTCGAGGCGCTGCCTGCTGACAGCTCCTTCTATTTTCTGTTGCGACCGGGGTTGGTCGGCTACCCGGCGGATGCCTATGTGAAGGAAGTCGTTACGTGTTCGATACTCTACACCAGTTGGGGCTCGGTCATGAGGCAATATATCCGTGCGCATCGGGTGGGAGCGTCCAATGACGTGCTTCAGCAGGTCACCATC
The DNA here is from genome assembly GCA_046596155.1 of Flavobacteriales bacterium. GTDB lineage: Bacteria > Bacteroidota > Bacteroidia > Flavobacteriales_F > PHOS-HE28 > PHOS-HE28. The sequence continues at coordinate 3,154 of JBKJNF010000028.1, forward strand.
GCTTATCCCATGATCGCCGCAAAACGCCGACCCGGGGAGCTCGCCAACTTCAGACGACAGACCGTGCTCACCTTGGCCATCTACCAGCGCATCGATCCCGCAGGAACGGCATTCGATGCCCTCGGTGCAGCTTCTGCCGTGTTCAAGGGACTGACCTTGGGGTGGGACCTGTGACGCGGTGGGGCATCGGAGCCTCATCAGTCCGCTCCGTATCATTGTCGAATATCAATTCGCATAAGCCCCATGATCTGTGGAATACGACGTACGCGCAAAGTCGTTCGACTCTACGCCATTCTTGTTTTGATGCCCATGGTGGTGGTGACCAACGCTCAGCGCTCGGTATCCGCTTCCACCGCTTCCACCCCCTTCACCTACGGCGACATGCTAAGTCTTGACCGCATCAGTGGCCTCACTGTGGATCCAAGCGGTCGCTATGCCCTCTTCACGGTGCGCGCCACCGATATGGACAGGAACAAGGGCGTGCGTTCGCTCTGGATGAAGGATCTGAGCGGACCAACAACTGCGGAGGTGCGGCTCGCCGTGTCCGACAGTGGGGCCGACGGCGCGCAGTGGGGACCAGATGGCAAGGGCATCTACTTCCTCTCGTCGCGCGGTGCAGGCGGCAGCACGCAGGTATGGCGCACGGACATCAGTGGAGCCAAAGCGGAGAAGGTCACGCACCTGCCTTTGGATGTGCAGGCCTTTCGAATAACGCCGGATGGCAAGGGACTGGTCGTAGGACTGGCCGTGTTCCCGGATGCCAAAGGCGATGAGATCGGCGGTACGGTGAAGAAGCTTGGGGAGAAGCGGATGGGTAGTGGCACGGTGTACGACAAGGTATTCGTTCGGCACTGGGATACGTGGGCGGACGGCACACGGAACCACCTATTCCACGTCCGCATCACCAACGCGGACGCGCCCATCGTGCCGATCGCGCTGACACCCGGCTACGATGGCGATGTGCCTTCGAAGCCTTTCGGCGATGAAGGCGACTACACCATTTCCACTGACTCGAGGACGGTCTATTTTTCGGCCCGCAAGGCCGGTCGCACAGAACCGTGGAACACCAACTTCGATGTTTACAGCGTGGACATCACGGGCGGGACGCTCACCAACCTGACGGCTGATAACAAGGCCTGGGACGCGAGTCCACGTGTGTCACCGGATGGGCGAACACTTGCCTACAAGGCCATGAAGCGACCCGGATTTGAGGCCGATCGTTTCGAGATACAGCTGCGCGACCTGATAACCGGTGTCGTACGCACGATCGGCGCCGCATGGGACCGTAGTGTGGAGGACATGCAGTGGAGCACAGATGGAAAGAGCATCTTCATCACTGCAGCAGATGTAGGCTGCCAGCGTCTGTTCCGCATGGATGCGAAGAACGGCGTTGTCACCACGCTCTCCAAGGACGGTCACATGGACGCTGTTGTTGAAACAGCCAAAGGGTTCGTATTCCTAAAGAGCGCGTTGAACAGCCCTTCACAGTTGTATATGGCGAAGCCAAAGGCCACAATGATCGACGCGGAAGCCGCGAACCTGACGTCGGTGAACGCGGTACTGAAAAACAAGGCATTTGGCGCGTATGAGCAGTTCACTTTCGCGGGTTGGAACAATGAAGCCGTGCATGGCTACGTGGTAAAGCCTGTCGGCTATGTGGAAGGGCGGAAGTACCCGGTGGCCTTCCTCATCCATGGGGGACCACAGGGCAGCTTTGGCGATGGATGGAGTTTCCGGTGGAACCCGCAGACATACGCCGGTGCCGGATATGCGGTGGTCATGATCGACT
>JBKJNF010000123.1:0-6238 GCA_046596155.1 Flavobacteriales bacterium
CAAAGGAAACCACCCCTAACCCCTCCTTTCGTAGCTGATCAAGAGCCCCGTGTGATCGCTCACAGCGCTCCCCCGGGGTTCGATCCGCAGGAGGGGAGAACCTCTGTTAGTAACCAAGTGTTCTCCCCTCCTGCGCGGCGTCAGAACAGTTCGGGTGACGCCTTAGTTCGAAACGGTATTGGCCATTGGCTTCGAATACGGCGTCATCGGCGGTGGTGTATGGAATGCAAAAGCCCCCCGACATTTCGGGGGGCTTTGCCTTGAGGTGTTGTTCGCTTAGTGCTGGATCACCAGGCGCTCCGTGCGGGTCACATCACCGGCGGTGATATTCACCAGGTAGAGGCCCGAGGCCATGCTGTTGTCCAGGTCGATCACGGTGTTCATCGTGCCGTCCTGTGTTGCGAATGTGCGGCTCATCACCTTCTGTCCGAAGATGTCGAACAGGTCCATGCTCACCGTGCTCACATTGTCGCCCAGCTCGCTCATGTTGATGAAGAGCTGATCGCCGTTGTTCGGGTTGGGGTACATGGCGAACTCCATTCCACCGATGGTGGCCGTGCGGTCCGTGCCGCCGCCAGCGAAGGGTGCTGTGCAGGGGTGGGGTGCGTTGTTGGTGATCTCCACTGCACAGACAACACCGAAGGGGCAATAGGTGGCACCACCGTTGAAGCTGGCCTGCACGCGCACATCATAGATGTACGTGCCGCACAACAGCGGGTTGGTGGCCCAAGGTGAAAGCAAGAGGGCAGCACTGGTGGTGGTGATGTAGCGCAGGTAACCTTCGCCCACTTCCGAGAATTCGAAGCGGTAGTTGGTCGCTGGGTTGCCGCCGCTGTAAACCACCTTGGCGTAGATCTTACCGGCCTGTCCGCTGGCACCTACCTGCTTGCCTGTAACACCGCAGCTCAGGTTCGGATCGCCGGGGATGTCGTTCAGCTTGGTCAGCGTGCACGCGTTCGGATCGATCTTGAAGCGGCACACAGGGCCCCATGCGCTGTTGAAACCATTCACCCGGTTGCGTACACGTACGTTCAGCAGGGTATTGGAGGGCAGGGGCAGGGTGACCATGGCGCTGAGCTTCAGCTTGGTGGCGCGGATGGCGTTGGCCGGTCCGTTACCGCCGCTCGTGGCGTGGTCGCGGAAGATCCGGCGGCTATATCCGCCCAGCGGGTTCTCGAACCAGAACTGGTAACCATCGTCCGTCTGGTTGCCAATGCCATACTGCGCGCCTACGGCGGCATTGGCGCTGGCGATGATGACCTCGGTGATCAACCAGTTCTCACGATCGCAGTGCGAGCTGATCAAGGTCTGTGTGCTGGCAGGCTCGTTGCAGAATGCCAGACCCGTGGTGCTCGTGCTGGTGAAGTTGACGCCGTTGCCCACGTTGTCCACGATGCGCTTGCCGGTGTTGTCCGTCAACAGCCAGCCACCACCGGTGATGCCGTTGTTGCCGCTGTCGTTCACCGTGAGCTTGAAGCAGCCGCCTTGGGGTACACAGACAGTGGCCGTGACCGTGCTATTCGGGATGGCGTAAGGGCCACCCGTTGCAAGCACGCAGGTGCCACCGTCCTCGATGATCTGCCAAGTGGTCTGTGCAGGCGCTGCATCCAGGTTGAAGGTCAACGTCCAGTTGTCGCAGGCCACCGGAGTGCCTACACATACGCAACTGGCATTGAGCGCATCGTTGATGGTGAAGCAGTTGTTGTCGTCGCAGCTGCTACCCACTGTGCCTGTTACCGAAGGGCACAGGTCGGTATTGTCGGCCACGTAGCCCACAGGCTGTACACAGGCCATCTGGCTCACGTTCGGGTCGCCAAGACCATCGCCGTCCACCTGGTCGCTGTACCACGTGGTGGCCTGCGTTACGGTGATGGTGAAGGTGCAGGGCGTGTTCGTGCAATTGTTGCCGTCCGTGTAACTGTATGTGATCAAGTTCGCGCCAATGCTCGCGGTGGCGGGGTTGAAGTTGCCACCGCTAACTCCGGTGCCGCTGTACGTGCCTCCAGTTGGTAGGCCACCCGTGAGGGCAAAGGCCGCATCGGAGGAGCAGACCGTGAAGTCCGTAGGGCAGGTGATCGTAGGTGCCGTGTTCACCGTAATGCTCGTGGTGCCCGTGCTGAAGCAGTTGTTCGCATCCGTGAACGTGTACGTGATCGTCTGGGTTCCTGCGCTCGGGTTGAATTGGTAAGCACCACTCACGCCCGTACCGGTCCATACACCGCCGATGGGCGATCCTGCCAAGGTGATCGCAGGGTCGTTGCTACACGCAGGGCCATAGGTGCCCGGCGTAACAGCTGGCGCTGTGGACAACGTGGGATCAGCGGGTAGGCCGATCTGGCCCACGGCACGTCGCGCGATGGTCGTGAAGTTCGCTCCACCGGGCCAGATGCCATCCGCATCCGTGATCGCATTGAACAAGGTGTTGTCCAGGTTGCGCAGCTCAACGCGCCGCACCCCGTTCGCATTGTTGGCACCGATGGGCACCACGCCAGGATAATCACCCACGTTGCTCGTACCACTTTGCAGGTAGATGTCCGAAATGGACGTCGGATGCCCGCTGTAGCTCGTAGTAACGTTGTCACTCGGGGTGGTCGTGCGCACTTGGAAGACGCTCAACGGGTTCCCCGTGCCGGTGGTGTTATCATAGATCAACACCAGCTTGCCTCCGGTGCAGGCTGCGGATGTGCCGCGCACATATGCACCATCATCCGTTGTGGCGGGTGTGCGAGCCGTGGTGGCAATGTCCAGGGCCGTGATCGTCTTGACACTGATGAAGCTGGGTGTGTTGGGAACGCCTTGGCCGTTGATGCCGATGGAGATGCGCAGGTTGTGGATCTGGCTTGCGTCGAAACGCGTGGCGTTCGCAGTGGGCTGTATGTATAACCACACCGGTGCGCTGCTGCCCGTGCCATCCGCCGTGAAATAATTCAGCAGGTTGGTGGTGTTGTAGCTCGTTCCGTTCCAGATGTTCCCGGCACCGAAGCTTGTGGCGGCATCGCTCGTTAGGGCCAGGCCTGCGCGCAGGTCGTAGCTGCTACCCGGTACCAGGTTGTTGAACTGGAGGCACACAGCGAACGGTGTGCGGTTCGCATTGGTGCCTGAAGCGCTCTTCGAACCCATGTATTGGGGCACCACCAGTTCCGTCATGGTGGGCACCAACGTGATGATGATCGGTGACGAGTTCGCAGCATTCAGACCCGTTGCGTTGGCTTGGAGCACATAGGTGTCCGCTGCGTTGAAGGAAATGCCGCTGAATGTGGCCACACCGGCCACGGCGTTCTGCGTGAGCGTTCCGCTCATGCTGCCAGCGCCGCTGAAGACACTGATGGTGATCGCTCCCGTGTAGTTCACATCCACACTGAAGTCAGCACGCAAGGCCTGCACCTGGATGTTGGCGACCGGCTGGTTGATCACGCCATTGCCCGGAACAGTGCTGAAGCTGAGGTCCGTGGCAATGCCGAACACTTCGAAGGCTGCGGTGCTCGTACCCGTAAGCGCCGGGCCCGCGGTCACGTTCGCATCAAGGATCACCGGGTTATCCGGAATGTCATAGAGGATCCCCGAAATAGTGACCGTGTGTCCGGTTGTTATCACACCGCTCAACGTACCGCTCAAGGTGCCGGAGCCCGTGTTCAAGGTGAGGGTGACCGTTGTGGGTGCGGTGACGTCCTGCGGACTGTTGGCCGCATCCTGCGTTTGCACCGTGATGGAGAACGGTGTGTTCTGGAGGATCGGGTTGCCACCGTTGAGGGAGATGATCACCAGTTTGGTCGGTGGCACCGGTGTTGCAGTGGTGAAGTTGTTCGGATTGTTCGCTGCAACGGATACATTGTATGTGGCTGCGGACCCCGTGCCATTGAAGCCATAGACACGCGCGAAGTATTGCGTGCTCGGCGAGAGCCCTGTCACGTTCACTGTGTTGCTCGTGCCATTATACACGACTTGTTCGCCGCTACCCACATACACGCTGTTGGCAGTGGGTACCGATCCGTTCGAGGGGTTGGTGAAGCTGTTCGTGGTGTTCAGGATCACCAAATGCCTGGAACCATCGCCATTCGTCCAGCCGATATCACTCGAGAGGGTCAGGGTATTGCTTGCGGCTACGTTGAAGTCCTGCACAGTAGGGCTGGAAACGCCGGCAGCTGAGAAGCTCATGCCGTCAATGCTGATGCCGTCGTCGTTGCCCGAATCGTCAATGTCGTTCCAGCGTATCACCAATGTCTGACCGGGATCCCAGTTCTGGTTCAGTGGAAGAGTGTAGCTAACGACCACCTGGTTGGCAGGCACGTTACCATCCAGCGCCGAGTTGATCGGCGAATGCACAGGTGCGATGAAGTTCAGGTTCGGCTCGGCGGTGAACGTGCCACTGGTGAGGCTGCTACCGCCAACGGCGTACTGGAAGGCAAGCGAATTGACGATGCCTCCTCCAGCACGCCATTGCTCACCGGTGAAATTTACCGTGATCGAGGTGTAGACCTGCGCACTGGTATTCTGGATCAACGCACCGATCGAGGACGACACAGCCCCTGCGGAAAGCGCTCCCAACGCGCGGTCCGACCCAGTGCCGGTGCCATAGCTATAAACTGATCCGCCCGTGCTCGTTCCCGCGTCAACCGTGAATTTCGCATCCGCACCGGAGCCTGCGGTCTTGGCGTATTGCCAGCCGAGCATTCCCGTAGCACCAACCGGTGATTCCGACAGGAAGAAGGGTCCATTGCCTAGACCGGTGGTGTTCACCGTGCCGGAAGCAGGCAAGCCATCGAAGGTCTGTGTGTATGTCCCACCTGAATACAGGATAGGTCCTGGCGGCACTGGTGTGGTGATATTATTGACGTTAGATCCCACGGAATACGTATTGACCGCATCGTAGTCGTACGTCTTGAAATGGTAGGTCGCGCCCGCCGTAAGACCAGTAACTGTGACCGTGGTTCCTGATGCGTTGTACACAAGAAAGTTGCTTCCGCCCAGATCGGCTGCCAACGTGTAGTTGCTATTGGCACCTAGGTAGTTGGTTCCGTTCGTAGGTATGAAGGCCACGGCACTGCCCTGTTTGGCCACCAGGATCCGGCCCATGCCCGTACCACCGGCGAGGTTCACCACCACACTAGTTGGCGTTGTCGCCCCGAAGGTGATGGTACTGGGGTTCAGTGTGGGAGCTGATACCGTCCACGTGATGGTCAGGTCATCCACAGCAAGAGCGTGATCGTTGCCAGCATCGTTCAGATCATCCCACTTCAACATGATGTAGTCGTTGTTCGCCAGAGCCAACGTGGGGATGGCCACGTTGGTGAAGGTTGTACGATTCGCAGCAGCATTGCCGTCAAGGGCAACAGCCGTCGCCGTGTTCTGTAGGCTGGTGAAATTCAGCGCCGACACAGCGGTCCAAGTTGCATTGGTGCCCGGTGTCAGTGCGGTAATGATCGCGGGCGAAGTCTTGTAGTAGAAGCTGAGCACCTGGGGCGTGGCATTGCCTCCATTCCGCCATTGTTCACCCGTGTATGTGATCTTGATATCCGTGATCATCTGACCGGATGTGTTCTGCAACAATATGCCTTCAGCAAGGGCATTCGGTGTGCCCGATGACAACGAGCCCATGGCGCGGTCGTTCGGTAGCGCGGCGGACCCAAAGCTGTATCGTGCGCCACTTGTGCCCGATCCTGTCCCTGGCAAGTAGGTTGTAGGTGCACCGGTTGCAGCCTGCCAATACCAATTACCAATGGTGCTGTTATCCGTCCAGGTCGGTGTGCCAGTGTTCGCAAGGATTGGTGTGTCGAAATTCTGGGAGTAGGAACTCGTAGCTGACATCGGTACCTGCGCTACGCTCTGCTCGGCTGGCAGGGCCAAGAGCAGTGCTGCGACAATCGTCAGCCTCATCAGTTTCCTCATCGATCGTAGGGTAGGTGAATTGCTCATAGAGTGTTGGGTTGGGGTCGGGGCAAAGCTGAAGGTTCGGCAGCACATCCGCGTTATGCAGGCATTAATTCGCCTGCCCGCAGCGGGCCTTTGTTAGCACGGGTGAATATACAGATCAGCGGACGATCACACGAACCGTTTGCGAACGATCGTTCGTAACGATACGCAGGAGGTAACCGCCAGGCGCCACACCGAGGTGATCGATGTCCAGGCGGTTCAGAGCATCGGCTACCCGCCAATTGCGCAGCACCCGGCCTTGGGTGTCGAGCAGGTCGATGCTTACACCAAGCCCTTTGCCCACAGGTAGGCCAACTATTGACAATTG
>JBKJNF010000231.1:0-14493 GCA_046596155.1 Flavobacteriales bacterium
CACCGTGACGAATCTCCGCGCGGTACGGACCTGTTGCTGGATCAACCACGCAAGCCCGCGATCCAGTGGACCACCGCGCCGCCATTCACCCACGTCGGTCATATACCGGTTATGCGGTTCGAAATAATCCACGGCATAGGGTATTCCCGTTATGCGTGACACAAAATGGGCATATCCGCCGGCGACCACTCCGCGGGCGATGACAAAACCGGCCTTTTCGCGGCGCACGATCTCCGCCACGCGTGGCACCATTCGAACAAGGTCCCAGCCACGGGCGACCGGTCGGGGCGACCATGCAGATGCAGGCAGGGGTACATGGTGGATGCCCTTTGCCAGCTCACTGCCCTTTTCCACTGCGTGCTCACCACGCTCCACGGTCACCAGCACGATACGGTCGGCCAACCGTTCGCTCATCACCATGTTGAGGGTGGGCAACACGGTGGCCTGCGTAAGCGGTTCGTTCAGGCTCCAGTAATCCAGGAAAAGCAGTGTGCGCAACTCCATGTCCGGAATGATTCAGATCGGCAGACCCTTTAGGTTGCGCTGCACATGCGGATCACCGTTCCGATAACTCTCGAATCGAAAGGTCTGGCCGCGCGCTCTCAACCGTTTGCGTTCATCCACCAGGAATATCACGATGTACATTCCCGCGATGAACACCGGTAACAAGGGGATCTTGAACCGCACCAAAGCCCCGAAATTGGGCGTGGTGATCCCCGTCACAAAGCCATAGAGCAGGGAGAAGGTGAAACAGGTCATGATCAATGGATTTCCAACAATGGCCGAGAGCAGGAAAATGATCCGCGTCCTGAACAGGACCCTGGCGAACAAGCCAAGTATGAAGAGGTTCTCCAGACCGGAAAGGACCATCACGAAGTTGTTGCACTCCGTCAGAAATGGTCGGAACAATGCAGCCGTTGTGGCCACTGGAAATTTGGACAGAACACTGGACCAGTTGCCCTCGATCTCGCCCACATCGAACCGATTGTTACCATACTCCTGGTTGGTCATCAGGTCCTTTTGCGTTGCAATGATGCTCTCAAGTGAGTTCTGTAAGGAGAACTTACCGAATTGCTCCCCCAGCGTGTTCAACAGGACCAGCATACCAACGGTCATGATGACCGCGCCAACGGGCAGGACCATGTATTTGATGGCGGCATTCCGGATCCTCGAAACGCGGGAATAAGACACCCAGACCGCTACAGATGGCAGCAACACCATGAAGATATAAGGCTTGATCCAGACCATGAGCAGGGATGTCAAGGCAAGGGCCACTAGGTTGCCGATCCGATCCAACTTTCTGAACCACAGGTTATCAAGCGCATGGATGAACCAGCAGAAGGCTGAAAAAGTGACCGTGTCCTTCAAGATCGCCGAACCCCACATCACCGAGGAGGGCATTAGCAGCACCGCGATGGCCAATTGTTTGTGGATGCGCGGGAAATACCGATATAAGGTCTGATATAGCTTCCAGATGCCGATATAAGAGACACTTGAGAACACCACCGTGGTGATCAGGAAACTCCGCATACAAATGAAGGTGAACGGTGTAATAAGCCGTACCACCATGTACTGTCGATCATCGAAAAAAAGGTAGCCGAAGGGCTTACCCGTCGATTCAGTGAACAGTTCACGTGCGGCCACCGTGTTCTCGCCCAACCAGACCTTCAGGAAGGAGATCGGGTCCTCAAAGGCCAGCCGCACAACCGAAACAGATGAATAGAAGTAGGCCGTTGTATCACCACCCCGGTAATAGAAAAAATAGATCAGGCTGAAGAAGACCGCACCGAACAACTTGGCAAACAGCCCCGGAATGAACCATCTATACTCCGGGCGAGTCTTGATCCTCAGGTTCTTCTGGCGTGCGAAGTACAGGTAGACCACGATCAGGTAGAAGAACAGGACCAGATATTCCCAGTACGCGATCGTGACAACACCAAAGTTCTCCACGTACATGGTCTACCTGCGGATCATCGATGTGTGCTGCATCCGTGCTCCGACGCGTTCAGTGATGGTAACCGCTTCCCTTCAGGATCGCATGTGCACGATACAATTGCTCGGCGAATAGCAAGCGGACCAACTGGTGGGGAAAGGTCATCGGCGACAAGGATAGCACCAGATCAGCCCGGGCTCGTAGCTCATCCGTAAGGCCGTATGCGCCACCGATCACAAAGGTGACCTCCCGGCTCCCTTGATCGCGCCACCGGCCCAGTTGCGATGCGAAGGACCGGCTGTCCATGCTCTTCCCTATCTCATCCAGCGCCACGACCCGGCCTTCATCCCCCAGCGCCTTCATTAGCGCTTTGTTCTCTTCCTGCCTTTGGACGTCGATATCGGCGTTGCCCGAGCGAGGCACCACCACCTCCTTCACCGCGCTCCAAACTCCCACCCGCTGTAGGTAGAAGGCCACGCCCTCCCCCACGAAACCCCGTTCCGTGCGGCCCACCATCAACAATCGCGTTCGCATCATCCTTGGCTTGTTCACAATTCGGCCCGTCCCTTGCTGCACGCTGGCCTGATGTTTGCGAATTTCGCTAACGTTCTCTTTAGATCCATGAAACGCACCCTTCTTTCGTTCATCGCCTTGGCCGCGTTCCAGCTGACCTTCGCCCAAACCGACGTCAAGGACCGGGTGGTGGCAGCTATCAGCAGCGGTAACGTGAACGCCCTCGCCGAACAGTTCGTGCCCAGTGTGGACCTGACCGTGCTTAGCAATAGCGACCACTACAGCAAGGCCCAGGCCACCGGCATGCTCCGCAAGTTCTTCGATGAGCACGAGCCCCAGAGCCTGCGCATCGAACATGAGGGTGCAAGCAAAATGGGCGACTCCTATTACATCGGGCAACTGGCCACGGCCAACGGCACATTTCGTGTGACCTTCTTCCTGAAACGACAGGGCGAAAGTTCACTCGTGAAGCAGCTCCGAATCGAAAACATCACCAAATAGCGCTGCGTTGCTACCCGCGGGCACACTTGCCGTCGTCCAACAGGCGCTCACTGAGGATATCGGTGTGGGCGACCATACCGCACTGTCCACCGTACCTGCGGCAGCGCGCGGTGCGGCCCGACTCCTAGTGAAGCAGGAAGGTGTGCTGGCAGGCGTCGAGCTTGCTGAGGCTATCTGCGCGCACTATGATCCCGCCCTGAAGATCCGCGTCCTCATTCAGGACGGGGCTTCTGTGAAAAATGGCGATGTGGCCTTCACCATCTCCGGCCCCGCCCGGAGCATCCTCACTGCGGAGCGCACCATGCTCAACTTCATGCAGCGCATGAGCGGTATTGCCACCCTCACCCACCGCTTCGTGGAAGCGCTTGACGGCACGGGGTGCAAGGTGTTGGACACGCGCAAGACCACGCCCACGCTGCGCGCCATCGAGAAGTGGGCGGTGCGTATCGGTGGCGGCACCAACCACCGCTTCGGGCTGTATGACATGATGATGATCAAGGACAACCACTCCGACCTTTCGGGTGGCATCCCTAAAGCCGTTGAGGCAGCTAAGCGTTATCTGGCCGACAACGCCTTATATCTGCCTATTGAGGTGGAGACCCGCAACATGGAGGAAGTACGACAAGCCCTTTCCATTCCCGGTGTGGATCGCATCATGCTGGACAACTTCGGCCTGAATGATCTGCGTACCGCGGTAAAGTTCATCAATGGCTCTGTGCCTACCGAGGCCAGCGGCGGCATCACCCTGGAGAACGCCCGCCAATATGCCGACTGTGGCGTGGACTACATCAGCGTAGGCGCCCTGACACATAGCGCGGGGAGCCTGGACCTGAGCCTCAAGGCGATGATCTGACATCATGTTCAAACGGCTCTGGCGTAAGCTTCTGTTCTCCCGCCCGAACCGACGCGTGGTCCATTGGGCAGATCGCATCATCATACCCGGTTTCGAGGGCTTCAGCCTCTACCGCATCTCCCGCTTCTTCTTCCGCGCATTGAGCGAAGGCGATCTGGTGATGCGGGCTTCGGCCATCGCCTTCAAGCTCTTCCTTGCGTTCTTCCCCGCCATCATCATGCTGCTCACGCTGATCCCGTACATCCCTGTGCAGGATTTCCAGGAAAAGCTGATGGGCTCCTTCCGGCAGATGCTTCCTTTGGAGGTGTACGGCTTCATTGAAGGCCTATTGCACGACCTGTTGGTGCGCAAGCATAGCACCCTGCTCAGTGCCAGCTTTTTCATCGGGTTGTACTTCGCCAGCAACAGTGTGGACGCGATCCTGCATGGCTTCAGTGGAAGCACGAACATCACCGGCTGGCACAGCCCCGTGAAGCAACGGCTGCTCAGCTTGGCCCTGCTCATTGCCCTTACCGTGATGATGGCCGTAGCCATGGCCATGCTCACGGTGAGCAGCCTGGTCATCGCGTGGCTTCCGGATCTGGGCATTGTGGTGGGCTACCTTGAGCAACTGGGTCTGGTGGCCGCCAAATGGATCATCACGCTCTTCCTCATGCTCGCCAGCATCAGTCTCCTCTACAACGCCGGCGACCCCAATGCACGTCGCTTCCGCTTCTTCACCCCGGGCGCCATCCTCACACTCCTACTAACGGTGCTCTTGTCCCAGGCACTGGCCTTCTTCTTCGGTCACATCACCGATTACAACGCGCTGTACGGGTCCCTCGGCGCCATTCTGGCCGTCCAGGTCTGGCTTTACCTGAACATGATCGTGCTCCTCATCGGATTTGAGTTGAACACCAGTATCGCCCGCGCCCATGCCGAGCATACCGCAACGCTCCGGGTGCCCACTTCCGTCACGGCCTGAGCGGATCCGGTATTTTCACGCCCTTAGCCGGTGGGACCCATGAGGAAGCGTCTTGTACTAATGACCATTATGTGCTGTTCAGGCCTGCTGGCCCAGCGCTTCGATCCATTGCATCCTCCCAATACCTTCCGCAACGCCGACAATCCGCACTACTGGAAGAATGCGCCGCCCTATGCCGGATACTGGCAACAGGATGTGCATTACCGCATCAAGCTGCGGCTGGATGAGGGAACGGATGTCGGCACCGGACAATTATCAATCACCTACTGGAATAACTCGCCCGACACACTGCGTGAAGTGTTCTTCCACTTGTACGAGAACGCCTACGATTCCGGCAGCTACATGCAGGACCTCGAAAAAGCGCAGGGCGGCTGGCATGACTTCAATGGCGATCGGCGACGAGGAACCGATGTGCTCTCCATGCGCGTGGATGGCACCGAAGTAGAACGTGAAGTGGACAACACGATCCTCCGCGCCATGCTGAAAACACCCCTACCTCCCCAAGGGCGCATGACCTTCGAGGTGGAGTTCCGCACGTTCTGGGGCGGCGAGGACCGACGTATGAAGCTCTTCAATGCTTGGGGCTTCAAGCATTATGATGGCACGCAATGGTATCCGCGGATAAGCGTATACGACCGCAAGTTCGGCTGGGACACACAGCAGCATCTTGGCAACGAGTTCTACGGTGACTTCGGCACCTACGACGTGGAACTCGACATGCCGAACGACCAGGTACTGGAGGCCACCGGATGGCTGCAGAACCCTCAGGAGGTGATGCCCGCCGACCTGCGCGCGCGTTTGGACATCTCGAACTTCAAGGACAAGCCTTGGAATGAAAAGCCTGGCATCATCACGCCTTACGACCCTGTGGTCCGTAAGGTGTGGCGATTCCATGCCGAGAACGTGCACGACTTCGCCTTCACCGCCGACCCCACCTACCGGGTCGGCGAAGCTGAATGGAACGGCATCAAATGCATCGCGATGGCCGAGGAGCCCCACGCGAGCGGCTGGCAGAATGCAGCGGACTATTGTGCCAAGGTGATCCGCTCGCACAGCGAACAGTTCGGCATGTACGTGTATCCGAAGATGGTGGTGGCCGATGCGCGCGATGGCATGGAGTATCCCATGCTCACCCTCGATGGCGGTCGCGAGCCCGACTATCGCGGGCTGTTCGTGCATGAGGTCGGCCACAACTGGTTCTTCGGTATGGTGGGCAACAACGAGACCTACCGCGCTATGCTGGACGAAGGCTTCACACAATTCCTCACCGGTTGGGGCCTCACGGATATCGATGGCGATACTGTCGTGAGCGATCCACCTTCCACCGCATACGAGCGCCGCTACCAGCAACCTGAGCTCGCCCGCGAAAGCGAGATATACGCTGGTTATATGCGCGATGCCATCCGCGACCAACTGCCACCCATCAACACCCACAGCGATGAGTTCGGATACTACGAACACAAGGGTGATGGCGGATATGGAAATGTGTATTCAAAGACCGCCGTGATGCTCTACAACCTCCAGTACGTGCTGGGAGACGAGCTGTTCTTGGCGGCCATGCGTAATTATTTCGATCGCTGGAAGATCAAGCATCCGTACGTGGAGGACTTCCGCCAGAGCATGATCTCCTTCACACATGTGGACCTCAACTGGTTCTTCGATCAATGGATGGACACCGACAAACGGATCGACTACGCTGTTACCGGGGTGAAGCATCGCAACGCGGACAGCGGCCAAGAGATCATCCTTCGTCGAAAAGGCTCTATGCAGATGCCCATCGACCTCACCGTGCAAGCCCGCGATGGAAAGACCTACAACTTCCACATACCCAATACCTGGTTCGTGAAGCGGACCAACGCTACCGTGCTGCCACGCTGGATCGGCTCTGATGACTTGAAGCGCTATCATATCGCCACCGTGAACATTCCCTCGGGCATCGCGGATGTGCGCATTGATACAACGTACCGGCTTGCGGATGCCTACCAGCCGAACAACGGCCTCAAGCGCACCATGGAGACCTGCTTCGACGCGCACCTGCCCAACCGCCCCGATCGCCGCGCCTACGAAGGCTTTGTGCGTCCCGATGTCTGGTGGAACGGGCGCGATGGTGCTAAAGTGGGCATTCACTTCCACAGCGACTGGATGCGCTACAAGCACAAGCTCTGGTTCACCGCCTGGGTGAACACAGGCATGGGCCAATACCTGAGAAAAGGTACTCCGCGCGTGGGCTACGATCCCTTGAGCTTCAACTTCCGCTACGAGAACGGCACGGAAAAACTGCTGCAAGGCTCCTCGGTACATGTGGATGCACGCGTGCTGGACGGACTGGAGCGATATGCCGCCGGCTTTGCCTGGAACATCCGCGACACGCGCACGACCCTTTCCATGGATGTGCGGTACATGCTCCGGCGCGACAGCACGGACCTATCTTACCTGATCTACCCCGAATTGTGGGCCTTGAACACATTGAACGGCACATCGGACCTGATACTTCAGCACCGATACGGCCAGGGCAGGGTCGCCGGTGACGTTCTGGTGCGGCTGCGCATGCCAGCTCCTGGTTCCACAGCCGGGGGATCGAACCTGCGCGTGTTGTCGATCGACAAGATCGGCCTGGGTCGTTGCGAGCTACGTACCCGCGTGATCGCGCAATTCGGCACCAGCACGGCTGGCGGACATCCCGAAACAGACTTTTACCTGGCCAGTGCCGCACCGGAAGATCTTGTGGAAAATAAATACACACGCAGTGCAGGTTTCGTTCCCTACGACTGGAGCGGATTGGGCACCGATGTGAACCACTTCCACATGGGCGGCGGCCTTGGGCTACGAGGCTATTCCGGCTATCTGGCGCCAGAGGTCAACGCTAACGGCGATGTGATCCTCACGTACTCCGGCAACACCGGCGCCGCGCTGAATGCGGAGTTGGACATTGATGGACTGCTCCGCATCCGCCCCAACTTCACACGCAGTTGGCTGCACCTCGACGCCTACCTCTTCGGCGACATCGGCAGCATGGGATACCGGATGACCACCGACGCCGGTTCAACACAACTGCGTCTTGCCACACCCCGCTCCGATGCCGGTGCCGGTGTTGCGCTCACGATAAAGAAGTTCGGCCCCCTCGTGGACATCAAGCCGCTCACGATCCGCTTCGACATGCCGCTCTTCCTCAGCAACCTGCCCGCCGGACAGTCTGAGCATCTGGCGTTCCGATATGTGGTGGGCATCAATCGTTCCTTCTAAGCATGCGCCTAGCACTGCTCCTCTCCTCACTGCTGCTCACCGCGTTGCTTAACGCACAGAGCATCATAGGCCGATGGACATCCATCGATGATGAGACCGGTAAGAAGAAGAGCATCGTGGAGATCACCGAACGCGACGGGCGGTTATTTGGTCATTTAGTGCAGCTGTTCCGGGATCCGCATGAGGACCAGGATCCGGTGTGCAAGGAATGCGACCCCAAGGACGATCGCTACCAGCGGAAGGTGATCGGCATGGAGATCATCCGTGACATGGTGAAGGATGAAGAAGGATGGGTGGATGGCACCATCCTCGACCCCAAGAACGGCAGCGTGTATGATTGCAAGCTGTGGCCGGAGGATGGCAAATTGAAGGTGCGCGGGTATGTCGCCTTCTTTTACAGGACGCAGACTTGGGTACGATGAATCGCTACGCAAAAAGCATTCCCTCAGGGCACACCGCTGCGGTGTAGTTTCGCCGCGGAATGAACCTCACCAAGGCCTTATATCACTTGTTCGAGCATGCTCACCGCCTGGGATGGCAGGAGGCGTTGCACGTGATCCGATTGAAAAAGCGAAGCGCAGGCGTACTTCAGGAGGTGCATGCACCTTGGCTCGGTGGTGCAGTGAAGGTCCGGCCTGCCACGGCGGACATGGCAACGATCGATCAATTCCTGCTCGGTCCGTATATGCCAAGCTCTTCGGGAACGCCACCTTCGAGCGTGGTGGATTGCGGGGCGAACGTCGGCCTTGCCTCGCGCTACCTGAAACAGGCCTTTCCGGAGGCGAAGGTGATCGCCATCGAACCCGATCAGGAGAACTTCAAACTACTCTCCGCGAATCTAAACGGACTTCCAGAATGCCACCCTGTGCTGGCCGCGGTCTGGCCCGTCGATGGGTTTGTGGAGCTTGAACGCGATGGACTGCGTCACTCAGCATTCCGGACCAAGGCCACCAATGGATCCACAGGGTCCGTCGAAGCGCTTTCGATCCCGGCGATCATGAAGCGTTTCGGCCTTGAAAGCATCGGCCTGTTGAAGATCGACATTGAAGGTGCCGAACAGGAGCTCTTCAGCGCACCGGACCTTACCTGGCTTGAAAAAGTGGACCGCATCGCGATCGAACTCCATGACCTGTTCAAACCGGGCTGTGGAAATGCCTTTTTCAAAGCCATGGCGAAAGCGGATTGGACCTATCGCGTTTACGGCGAGGTGGTTTACTGCGAACGGATGCACTCCATACAAAGATCCGCGTCCTCAGCCGTGTCCCTTCCAGCCAACGCGCCCAGCCACATCGCTCACTGAGCTGCCTCCACGGTGAACGCCAACGCTGCGAGACCGGTCCTCTTGTATTGCTTCCCCAAGCGGTCCACCTTCATCGATCGCGACATCCATGCGCTCTCCGCACGGTACCATGTGCCTCAGCACGAGTTGAACACGGGAGCCGCCTGGCTGCTCCCTTTCCGGTTGTTGGACCAGCTGGCCTGGCTGCTGCTCAATAGAGCTTGGCAGCACGATGTCATCTGCCATTTTAGCGGATATCACACCGTGCTTCCATCGCTCATTGCAAAACGCTGCTTCATCATCCTCGCCGGGAGCGATTGTGCGAGTATCCCTGGTATCCGGTATGGCAACCATGCCCGCATTCTCCTTGGTTGGGCCACACGCTTCTCGGCGCGCAGGGCCACCCGCCTGCTGCCCGTGCATGCCTCACTGATGAAGCGCACCCAAGCGTACGCCGATAACGTACCACGCGAGCAGGGAATACTGGCGTTCGCACCGGACATGACAACGCCTTGGACCGAAATACCTTACGGCTTCGACGGTCAATTCTGGTGCCCGGATCCTTCGACACCTCGCTCACCCGACCTTTTCGTGTGCGTTACTGGACCTGCAGCACCGAACAACAGAGTGCATCCGTTGAAGGGAGTAGATCTTCTCCTGCAGATCGCCGAACGCTTGCCCCAGGCCCAATTCCAAGTAGTCGGGCTTGCCGATACCCATGCGTACTCCAGTGCTCCTTCGAACGTGGTCTTCTCCGGCCGTGTAACTCCGGAACAGTTGCGCGGCATCTACCGCAGCGCCTCGTTCTACATGCAGCTATCCCTCTCTGAAGGCATGCCCAATGCCCTCTGCGAGGCCATGCTCTGCGGGTGCATCCCGCTTGTGAGTAACGTAGCCTCCATGCCTGCCATCGTTGAAGGGGTAGGCCATGTACTGCTCCGGCGTGATGCCGACCATGGGATGCGTGCATGCATTCACTTACTATCCATTCCGATCCACGAACGAAGGAGAGCCGCCGCACAGGCACGCGAGCGCATTGTGCATGACTTTCCGATGGAGCGCCGCACCAAAGAGCTCCTTGCGCAGTTGGCCGAACGTGCCTGATGGACAGGTCGAGCCATCTCACCTTTCTTTGTATCGCATGAAGAAGGTACTGGTAACGGGCGGCGCAGGATTCATTGGCAGCCATACATGTGTGGAGCTCATGGCCGCCGGCTATACTCCGGTGATCATGGATGACCTGCGCAATTCGAACGAGCGTATCGTTAATGGTCTTGAGGACATTACTGGTGTTGTACCGGTGTTACATCAAGCGGATTGTTGTGACCTGGAGGCGATGGAACGCGTGTTCGTCAACGAGGGTCCGTTCTTCGGTGCCATCCACTTCGCCGCGTACAAATCCGTGAATGAAAGTGTCGAACGACCGCTCGACTATTACGAGAACAACATCGGTTCGCTCGTTACGCTGCTACGCGTTGCTGCCCGCCATGGATTGAAGCGCATCGTTTTCTCCTCTAGTTGTGCCGTTTATGGGCAGGCCAAGGTGTTACCGGTTACGGAGGAGGCCCCTGCCGATAAAGCCAATTCACCGTATGGCTACACGAAAGTGGTCTGCGAACAACTGTTGCGCGATGCGGAACGGAGCGACGCGGCCCTCAACATCGTGATCTTGCGCTACTTCAACCCGATAGGTGCGCATCCGAGCGGACTGATCGGCGAACTTCCTGCAGGCATTCCCAATAACCTTGTACCGTACCTGGTCCAGACAGCTGCCGGTGAACGAAGCTCCCTCACCATTTTTGGTAATGATCACGACACGCCCGATGGCACATGTCAGCGTGACTTCATCCACGTAGTGGACCTTGCAAAAGCTCATGTGAAGGCCTTGGACCTCTTGGAACAACAGCACCTTCCGGAATGTGAAGTGATCAATCTGGGAATGGGAAAGGCGGTGAGCGTGCTGGATGTGGTGCGAACCTTCATCGATGTGACCGGTGTGAACGTGCCGTACACCATCGGCCCTCGCAGGCCGGGTGATGTGGCCACGGTCCATGCCGATACGTCGAAAAGCCTGCGCGTTCTGAAGTGGTCGTGTGAGCACACCCTAGCCGATGCGCTTCAGGACTCCTGGAGATGGCAGCGCCATCTGACCACGACGGCTATGAGCGGGGGCGACTAGACGAAACGCCGTCGCACTTTTTCCAGTTGGGCCAAAAGTTCCGGCGCTAGTCCCGACCAGCGCACCAACGACCAGAACGTGATGGTGATGGCCAAGCAGCGAATGGCCGCGTCCACCGGGGCCATTCCCGTGGAAGGTATCCACCAGGACCAGCAGCTCAACAGGACGATCCCGCACAACACCAGTATGGAACGCAGATCATAAGGCCAAAGGTCATAGCGCCGCCGCAGGTATCCAACCCGCCAGGCCGTAACGATGATCATGGTGACCAGTGAGCTCCACGCCACACCCACCATGCCGAGCCACTTGATGAAGAGGAAGTCGAACAATACATTCAGACCGAAGTACAACGCACTCGAGCTTGCATCAAAGCCATAGCTGCGCGATGTGCCGATGATACTTCCACTGAGGCCTCCCGCCAAGGCAATGATGTTGGTGAGGCCCAGCAACAGCAACACCGGTCTACCGGCTCCATATTCCGGCTTGAGCAGGGAGAACAGCTCATTCACATTCAGCCCGACACACAGCAGCACATAAAGTCCCATCACCAGCAGCAGCATTGTACTTCGGACATACACCGCCTTTATGCGATCGTGATCACGCCGGCGCCACGCGTCAGCAAGCACCGGAAGAGCTGGCATCACCAACGCTCGGGCTGGCACCGTGATAACACTGGCTAGGAAAAGGGCCACCGCATAGTAGGCCACATAGTTCAGTCCGTTGTGCAGCATGGCCGCCAGCATCATCTGGTCCACATTGCCCGTGGCCACGCCGGCCACGCCAACGCCCAGGGTGAAGACAGCGTATCGCGACATGCTCTTCGCAAGGCGACGTGGCAATTGCACAGGTGTGGCCCTCAGGCCGAGCTTCCCCGCCCGCCATAGGTCAATGAACAACAGCAATGTGGGGAGTGCAAATGTGACCGCGAATGCCGCAAGGAACCACCCGAAAGGCATGGCCAGGAGCATGTGGAACGCGATCAACAGGGTCTGAAGGAGCCGCATCAGGAACTCGCGATAGAAGACCGGCGCGATGCTGCGGCCTACAGAACGACTGATTCCGCGCAGGATGAGGAAATGCACTTCCGCGAGGACCAACGGTAGCACGACCAGTCCATACTGACCATAGAGTCCATGCTCGTCATTGAACCAGCGGGCGAAATTCCCCTGGAATAGGAGCAGCACGATCATCGCAAGGATCGCTCCCGCACTGCCCAATAACAGCACAACCCGGAACAGACCGCCATGGCGATGGGACCTCTCGCGCAGATAGGGGTAATATCGGATCACCGTGGATTCCAAGCCCATCTGCGCGAACTGTGCGGCTACCAGCGCCACAGAAAGCACTAATCGGGTAAGCCCGAACTCGGCCGCCGGAAGCACCTTCGGATATAGCAGCGCCATATTCACAAAACCAAGTACCATGCCCGCGGAGGTGAGCACGGTGATCCATGATGATTGGCGCGCGAGGGATCCCACAGTGCCTATGCTTGAGGACTGGACCTGGGAGGACTAGATCGGTGTCGCATGGGATCAAGCGTTCAGCACCTTGGCGAGTTGCGCGGCCCCGAATGGACGGGAATACTGCTCAGCGGACGCAGTTACACCACCCTTAGCATTGAACAGGGCCAGCACGACCTGGGCTGAAATGGAATGTCTTTCCATCAGGACATGCGGCACCCTCAGCACCCGCGCCACATCACCATCCTTCGGACCAACGGCCAGGATCGGGCGTCCCACGGACATGTACTCAAATAGCTTGCTCGTGAGCACGCCCTTCGCGTTGGCCGTGTCGTTCACGCTGAGCAACAGCACCCGCGCGCGCTGCATTTCGCGCATGGCCTGCGCATGGTCCACACTGCCGAGACGTTCCACCTTGCTGGAAAGTCCCACCGCCTTGATGCTCGCGATCACGGCTTGATCGACCGGGCCCACGAACCGCAACGTGAGCTTCTGTGCGAACGCATCATCCGCGTGGCAGAGTTCGGCAAGCGCCTTCCACAAACCGGGCACATCGCGCGTGGCCGTCATGCTGCCAACGTGCACCAAGCTGAACGCTTCGTCGACCTGCACTGGTGGCGCCGGCACATCGGCCGGATCGAAGCCATTGGTGATCACTTCCGTGTTGCGTGAACCGAGCGCCTTCAATTCTTCGGCCATGGTCCAACCCACGGCCACGTTGACGTCGGCGTGCGCGATCACTTCCTTTTCCAGGCGATGGTGCTTGCTATCGGCCCAGGCCGTGAGCTTGAGTTGATGGTAGAAATCGATGTTGGTCCACGGATCGCGCCAGTCGGCGATCCAACGAAGCGCGGGGAACTTCTTTTTTAATCCCAGTGCGATGAGGTGCATGCTATGGGGCGGACCGGTGCTTACGATGGCATCCACTTGATGATCATGCAGGTAACCCTCCAGGAACTTCACCGAAGGGCGCACCCACCATACGCGGGCATCGGGCACGAATGCATTGCCACGGATCCACACCGCGAGCTCTTCGCGCCAGCTTTTTTTCTTCCCCTCGTTCAGGAAGCCCAGATGCACCTTTGCCTCGGCCTTGCGTCCTGTAAGCCGCTTGTAGAGCGTGTATGGCTCGTTGATCGGCCGTTTGATCACCTCGACCACGGCGGGGATCTCCCGCTCAAGCCCCGGGTCCGCGGTGATGATCTCCGGGTTGCTCGGCGTGTAGATCACCGGCTGCCATCCATGCTGCGGCAGGTACTTCGCCATCTTCAGCCACCGCTGCACCCCCGCGCCGCCGTTGGGCGGCCAGTAGTAGGTGATGATGAGCACGCGCTTCATGCCTCAGGCCGCGATGAACAACGGAACCATGGCACGGTGAACCGCAGAATGATGAAGCGTGGCATGGGTCATCGAATACGGAGCCCAGTTCATGCCACTGCTTCAGCCTGGTTAAGACGTTCACCGCCAACGACCATGCCCAGCGTAAGCAACACGATGAGGAACAAAAGCCACGAACCGATCGACGCGATGCGGCCTCCGGAGATGAACGGCTTGCTGACAATGTGGAA
>JBKJNF010000252.1:0-15152 GCA_046596155.1 Flavobacteriales bacterium
CCACGAACAGGGTATTGCCCAAGGCTGGAAGGAATTGCAGGAAATGCGCGTTGGCGATGGTGCGTTGGGCGTCGATGACCAGGGCGGACACAGGCAATACGAAGGCCATGATGAATAAGGAACTGCACCAGAGCACAGCGAGCACCCGGCGCCATCCCGTGGTGGTGATGGGCACTACGGGTCGATAGGCGGCTTCCTGACCGGCTTTCCGGCGCACGGAACGCTCGAGTGTGACGAGTGTGACGACGATCAGCAGGAGCACGCCGCTGAGGCGAAGTGCGCTGCCCACATCGTACAATCCGCCCCAGCTGCGGAATATCGCCGCCGTAAGGGTGCGAACACCGTAATACTTCACCGCGCCGTAATCATTAAGCGTTTCCATGGCCACAAGCAGCGCCCCCCCTGCGATCGCAGGGCGCGCCAGTGGCATCGCCACGCGGAAGAAGCGGCGCAGTGCATGGCCACCGAGCATGCGGGCAGCGTCCAGATGCGGGCTCATGCCTGCGCTGAAGGCCACCCGGGCGGGTAGGTACACATAGGGGAACAGGGCCAGCGCTAGTACGAACGATAAACCGCGGAGCGACATGATGTCAATGTGTGCTCCGAGGTGATCGGCGATCATGTTGGTGATACTGCCGGTTGGACCGAGCAGGGTGGCGAAGGTGATGGCGCAGATGTAGGTGGGCAACGCCAGCGGCAGCACCAGGGCCCAGCGGAAGAAACGGCTGCCCGGAAAGTGTAGGGTGGACACGAGCCAAGCGGTGCTGATGCCAAAGGCGAGTGCCAGCAGCACGGTGAAGATGAGCAGCTGTACCGTTTCCCAGGTATGGGAGGGTAGGATGCCATGCA
Organism: Flavobacteriales bacterium; assembly: GCA_046596155.1. Taxonomy (GTDB): domain Bacteria; phylum Bacteroidota; class Bacteroidia; order Flavobacteriales_F; family PHOS-HE28; genus PHOS-HE28. The sequence goes on from JBKJNF010000252.1 coordinate 850, forward strand.
CAACATGGTCCCATTCAGGGGCTGAGGAGTGCAGCGGCGAGGTGAGGACAACGCCCAGCGGCAACAGGATGAGCACCGCGATGGTGGCAATGGACCACTGCGGCCGCGATCGAAGTGCGTGAATGGCTTTGCGCATGATGTCCTAGCGCCAGCCTGAAGCGTCGAGCACTTTTACGGCATCGGCATTGTACCGGCCCAGCTTGCTCAGGTCGAGCGTATCGGGCGTGAGCTTTCCGAAGCCTTGCAGCACGGCCGCAGCCGGGATCCCCGGTTTGACGGGGTATTCCATGTTGCCGTCCGCGAAGGCGGCCTGTGAAGCATCGGAGCTCAGGAAGCGAAGAAGTTTGATCGCATTGGCTTCGTGCTTCGCGTGGGCGGCCACACCACCACCGCTGATGTTCACGTGGGTGCCGATGCCACCTTGTTCGCCGTCAACGTCGTGCGTGCCGGGTTGAAGGGCCGGAAAAGCCACGGAGATGGCATTCTTGGCCTTTTGACGGGCGGGATCCGTGCTTTGGATCAGCTTGCCGATGTAGTAGCTGTTCACGATGGCAACGCTTCCAAGGCCTTCGCCGATCGCCAGTAGCTGGTCCGTATCACTGCCTTTGGGGTCGCGGGCCATGTTGGCCACGATGCCTTTGCACCAGGCCAATGCACTGTCCGGACCGAAGTGTGCGATCATCGCTGCTACGAGGCTCTGGTTGTACACATGCTCGCTGGGGCGGACGAGGATCTGGCCTTTGAACCGGGGCTTGCACAGATCGGCGTAGGTGCGCAGTTCCTCCGGCTTGACCTTTGCCTTGTCATAGGCCACCACGCGGGCGCGCATGGTAAATCCGAACCAATGCCCTTGCGGATCGCGAAAGTGTGCGGGCACATTGGCCTCCAGTATGGGATCATGGATAGGCTTGAGGAAGCCGCGTTGCTGGGCGAGTCCGAGGCGGCCGGCATCGGCGGTGATGATCACATCGGCCGGGCTGTTGTCGCCTTCGGCCTCCATGCGGCTCAATAGTTCGTCGTCGTCAGCCATCACCACGTTCACCTTGATACCCGTGGCTTTGGTGAAGTTGGTGAAGAGCTCTTGGTCGGTTTGGTAATGACGATGCGTGTACACGTTCACCACCTGTTCATCGTCCACCTTGGGGTTCTGGCAGGCCACCAGGACAAGAGGTAGCAGCCAGAGCACGTTCTTCAACATGTGGCAAAGGTCGGCCTTGCGGCCTTGCCCGGGCATCCCCCGATCAGGGTAGGGACAGGTCGCGAACGGAACCGGAACGCGAAGGAGATCAAACGACCGGCGGCATCCGCCCATGACCAAGACCCATCGCACCGGACCAGATCACGTCATCATCATCCCGGCGTATTAGGATCCGAAACCGAACAGGAGGACCAGCCGATCGATCGCGCCGATCAGCATGATCGACCAGAATGCGATCTTGTCGCTGGGGGCGCCCACGCCTGTGGAATTGACGGGTTCTGGAACGCCCCACTGGGCCATGAGCTGCAGCCAACGGGCATCATTGAAGTCCTGCCGTCGGTCACAAGGCCTGTCGAATGGCAATGGCGGCATCATCCGCAGAGGTGGCGGAGATCGTATTCCAAGAGGGCTCCCGCCGGAGCCAGGTCATCTGCCGTTTAGCGTAGTTGCGCGTGTGCTGCTTGATGAGCGCGACGGCCTCATTCAGCGACCGGTGACCATCGAAGTGCGCGAAGATCTCTTTGTATCCGACCGTATTCAGGGCGTTGAGAGAGCGATGGGGAAGGAGCGCGCGTGCTTCCTCCGCGAGCCCGTCGGTGATCATACGGTCCACGCGGGTGTTGATGCGTGAATACAAGTCGTTGCGCGGCAGCTCCAGCGAAAAGCGAAGGATGCGCATGTCCGCGCGTTGTTCGGGGGCACTGCGTTGGGTGCTATAAGGCTTGCCGCTCACCAAACAAACCTCCAGGGCGCGGATCACGCGGTGCGGATTGTCGCGGTCCATCGTGCTCCAGTGCGCAGGGTCCAGTTGGTGTAGTTGCTCCACAAGGGCGGGAAGCCCTTCGGAACGAAGTCTATCCTGCAATAGGGCACGCACCTGCTCATCGGAAAGGGGCAGCGGATCCAACCCATGCAACACGGCATCGAGGTAGAGGCCACTGCCGCCCACCAATACCGCTGTTCCATTCCGTTCCCGTAGTTCCTGCAGAACGGGCTCTGCAGCGCGGGCGAAGGTGCCTGCGCTCCACGTCTCGCTCAGTTCCAGGTGTCCAAGGAAGTGATGCTTCACCCCCAAAAGCTCGGCTTCGGTCGGTCGCGCCGTGCCGATCCGCATGGCGCGATAGAACTGGCGCGAATCGGCGCTGATGACCTCCGTGCCGAGTTCCTTGGCGACCTGCGCGGCCACCTGCGTTTTTCCGCTAGCGGTGGGGCCGCCGATCACGATCAAACAGCCGGAGCGTTGCTTCTCAATTAGGCTCGAAGTGACAGCCGCAGGCATCAATGGTAGTCGTCTGGCAACTCCTCGTGGCCGCTCATACCGTCGTCCTCACCGTGCCCGAATTCATCATGCTCCTCGTCCCCATCCTCACCGTGGCCCAAGTCCTCATCGGCGTCGTAGATCTCTTCCGCCTCCTCCCGCATGTCCTCTTCTTCCGTTGGTATCAGCGCTGCGTCCATCCGGCTATGCTCGTCCGGTGGGGTGCCAACGCTCATCACCATTTTCGGGTAACGCTGGCCTTTTACCGGCTCATCGGCGTGGATCAGCTCGCAGAGGAACATCCACATGTGGAGGTAGTCGTACGCGTATACGAAGCGCTGCTTCGTGCTGCGCATGTGGTCGCCGATCTGGGTCTCATGCATCAGCGCAGGCACCTTGCCATCCTCGGCAAAGCCCATGTCGGTCAATGGAATGTCGTGACCTTTGGCCCATTCCTCATCGCTCACATAGAAGCAGGCCATCTCCGCACCAATGAAGCCGAAGGCCTTCTTGACGGCCTTGTGGAAGTCCAGAAAGGTCTGGTTGCTGCGGATCTCGATGTCGCGAAAGGCTTCGCTCTTATCATCGATCAGAACGCGGAAACGGTAAATGACCATGGCTCAGGGGCAGTTGGCAGGGGCTAAAAGGCAGGAGGTAGAGGCAGTAGGCAGTGGGCGGCAGGCAGTAGGCAGTGGCAGCAGGCGGCAGTGGCAGTAGGCAGTTGGCAGCAGTCGGCAGTGGCAGCAGGCAGTTGGCAGCAGGTGGTGGGTAGTAGGCAGTTGGCAGCAAGCAGTTGGCAGGAGTGGCAGCCAGCCAGAGCGCGAAACTAAATGGAGATCAGGGTTCCTGCGTGGTGCCCTTGGCCACATCGGAGGGTGATATCTCCACACGGAACTCCATACCAGGGACTGGTTTCAGACCCAGCTGTGCACCCGTCTCCAGCATGATCCGCCAGGCTTGGTCGCGCTCGTTCCCTATGCGGCCGTCCAGGATCGCCTCCTTGATCACCGTTTTGATGTCGCCGATGTATTTGCACGGTTCGATACCGAAGGCCATCATGATGTCCTCACCTGTGATGGGTGGCTGGAAGTTGCGCACGTGGTCCTTGGCCTCCACGTCCTTCAACTTCTGCATCACCACCTCGTAGTTACGCAGGTAGCGTTCCTTCTTCTTCTCGTTCTTGCTGGTAATGTCCGCGCGGCACAGGATCATCAGCGCATCGATATCGTCCCCTGCGTCGAAGAGCAGTCGGCGCACCGCGCTGTCCGTCACTTCCTCCTTGGTGAGCGCGATGGGGCGCAGGTGAAGGGCCACGAGCTTTTGCACGAAGCGCATCTGTTCGTCGAGCGGCAGCTTCATGCGGCGGAAGATCTGGGGCACCATGCGCGCGCCCTTGTCCTCGTGGCCATGGAAGGTCCAGCCGTGGGTGGGGTCGAAACGCTTGGTCTTCGGCTTGGCGATGTCGTGCAACACGGCTCCCCAGCGCAGCCATAGGTCGTTGCTCTTGGCGCACACATTGTCCAGCACTTGCAGGGTGTGGTAGAAGTTGTCCTTGTGGCCGATGCCGTGCTTTTCCTCCGCGCCCTGCAGTTCCAGGAATTCAGGAAAGAAGCGTTCGAGCAGGCCACCATCGCGCAGCAGGATGAACCCGATGCTGGGTTTTCGGGCGAGGATGATCTTGTTGAGCTCGGTGCTGATGCGCTCCGCGCTGATGATGTCCAGCCGTTCAGCGTTCCGGCGGATGGCCTCGAAGCTCGGCGGATCGATAGTGAAGCCGAGTTGTGTGGCGAAGCGGATCGCGCGCATCATGCGCAGCGGATCATCGCTATACGTGATATCCGGATCAAGCGGTGTCCGAAGGATACCACGATCCAGGTCCAGTAATCCACCGAAGGGGTCCACTAGCGCACCAAGGCTTCCGGCGTTCAATGAAATAGCCAAGGTGTTCACTGTGAAATCGCGCCGGGCCTGATCGTCCTGGATGGTGCCGGGCGCCACCTCAGGTTTGCGGCTGTTGCGCGAGTAGCTCTCCTTGCGGGCACCCACGAATTCCACCTGCACATCGTCCAACATGAACATCGCCGTGCCGAAGTTCTTGAACACATGAACATGGCCTGCTTGCAGGTCCCGGGCCACAGCTTCGGCGAAGGTGATGCCATCGCCCTCAACGACGAAGTCGATGTCCTTGCACGGCCGCCCGAGGATCAGGTCGCGCACGTAGCCCCCGATGGCATAGGCCGCTGTGGTGCGCAAGGCCGCCTCGCGCGCCACAGCCTTGAATAACGGCTGCTCCATCACGTCGTCCAGACGGGACGTGTCAAGGGTGAAGGAATGGGTGCGTTGCTGCACGGCCGTGTCGATGGGGTTGCGAAAGTAGATGGATGACGGGGCAGCGCAGGAGGTTGGCGAAGGGAGAAAATGACCGAAGCCTGCGGACGCACCGGTACAGAGGACAAAACAGGTTGTACTGCCATTTCCAAACGGCCATGTACACGGATGACGCAGCCTCGCTCGGGTCGGCCCTACATCGGACGCTCACAAACTGGTCGAACGATGGCCGGTCGCTGGTTCACACAGTACGTCGTGGTGGTCCTCATCAGCCTTGACACACCTGCCCAATAGGCCTGTGCGGACTCCCTGTCCTCCCTGGGTTGCAGACCTGCCCAAAGGAGACTCGCTCGGCTCAATACCGGCTTCCGCTACATTTGGGCGAAATGTCAAGTTCCACTGATAGCGGCCTCGAACTCCTTTCCTCCGTTCAACGCGGAGATAAAGCGGCGTTCGCACGTTTGTACGACCTGTATTCCGCTGCGCTCTATGGGGTGATCACACGCATCCTCGGGGAAGGCGATCAGGCGGAGGAGGTGCTCCAGGATTGCTACATGAAGATCTGGCGTTCAGCCAACAAGTATGATCCCGTAAAGGGTCGGGTGTTCACGTGGATGCTGAACATTGCTCGGAATTCGGCTATCGATGTTGTGCGTTCCGCAGATCATCGTGATTCGGGATTGACCCAAGGACTGGATAAGTCCGTATATCGGATGGGCACGGATGAGGACAGCAAACGGCATGACCACATGGGCATGAACGAGGTGATCGGTAAACTCAAGCCGGAGCACCATGAAATGATAGACATGGCATACTACCAAGGCTGGTCGCAACAGGAGATCGCCGAACGCACAGGGCTTCCCTTGGGCACGGTGAAATCCAGAACGCGTGCGGCCTTGCAGGTCTTGAAGGAAGCGCTTAAGGATCACGCATGAATTCCGAGGAACTCATCGGTTCCGGCCTACTGGAGGCTTACGCACTGGGTCAGGCCTCCGCAGAGGAGGTCCAACTGGTCGAGCGGATGCGTACATCCGATCCGGACGTTGCGGCTGCATTGGCGGAGGTCGAAGGCTCGTTGGAGAGTCTCGCACGGAGGGGGAGCAAGACACCACCTCATCGTGTCCGCGCCTCCTTGATGCTGGAAATCGATGCTGACGAAGGGTCACGCATCCTTCCCATGTCCGGTTTCGCAGCAAAAGATGGATGGAAGACGTGGCTTGCGGCCGCGTCCGTGCTGATCCTCGCCGGAAGTGTGGGTACCAACATCCTGTTGTACAGCAAGCTTGGTCGGGTGCAGGATCAGTTGGCGCGCTTCGAGAGTGAGCGGGAAGTGTTGGCAGAACAACTGCAAGTACAAAAGGCGTCGCTCGATGGAACCCAAGCGGAGTTGCTGGTCCTGCTGGATCCGCAGCGTAAAGTGGTCACTCTTGCAGGTCTTCCAGTTGATCCTACGGGAAGTGCCCGGATCTTTTGGGATCCACAGACCCATGAGTTGCACATGAACGTGCTCTCGCTTCCTGCACCACCGGAAGGGAAACAATACCAACTATGGGCCCTCGCTGACGGAGTACCAGTGGATGCGGGCGTATTCGATGTGGTCTCCGGTGTGCAACACATGCGCTCAGTAGTTGCGGCCGATGCTTTCGCGGTGACGCTGGAGACGGCTGGTGGGGTTCCGTCCCCCACATTGACCGCCATGTATCTGATGGGTCCAGTGGGCTGATACGGTCAGGCGTCCGGATCTCATCGGTCCGCATTTGTGCCGCAGTGCAGGAGAGTGAGCGACCAGCAGGATATTCCTTTTCAAGCGTCAAGATCTACGCGTGCTCCGCACTTCGCCTGGGTGAATACGGCGACAGCCTGCATCACGGTGTTCGGGTCAATAGCCCGGCGGCGTCCAAGTAAAGCCAACTGCTCAGGTGGGCCCGATATGGTCCGGCGCATCAACGGAAAGCGGACCGCGTGATTGTTTTTTCGGAGGAATGATCCATACCTGATGTATCCCGCGTACATGGTCCATCGCGGCAACAACGCCGATGATGAAAATCCTATCAGACCATGAATCACCGAAAACACCTAGCGCGGGCCGTGCTGGTGTCCGCGGCATTATTCGGAACGGGGTTCTTCACCCCTTCCCATGCCAGCAGCCACCGCGAAGCCCCGCTGATCGCCAACGACCCGTTGGCGGATAATACGGATCTGTACTGTTTCCGAAGTCCAGATGATCCCAATACGATCACCATTATTGCGAATTATATACCGGCTCAGTTGCCGTTCGGTGGTCCGAACTACGCCACCTTCGGCGAGAACATCCGCTACGAGATCCACATCGACAATGATGTGAGCACTGCGGGTGATGATGTTACCTACCGGTTCACTTTCACGCACACCAATCAGGACCCTACGACCTTTTTCAACATTCGCTTGGGCCAGCAGAATCTGCTGACCAGCTACACAGTGGAGAAGAGCACGGACGGAGGCAATAGCTTTTCCGTGATATTGATCAATGGTGTGGTGCCCCCGCCGAATATCGGTGCGCGAAGCATTGAAGGTGGTGCGGGTCTCGGAGCCGCGAGCTACGATGCGTTGATCACTGCCGCGATCATGACCTCCACGACTGGTGAAACGGTCTATGCGGGCCCTGCGGACGACCCCTTTTTCGTTGATCTGGGCGGCATTTTCGATCTTGGCGACGCACCCCGACAGAACGGAGGACAAGTGCGCGACGGTGTCGCGAAGACCAACATCCATAGCATCTGCTTGAAGATCCCAATCGACATGTTGCAGAAGGACGGTCTCAGCGTTTCCGCAGCAACTTCCATCCTCGACCCCAATTTTGTGATCGGTGTCTGGGCTAGTGCAAGCCGCCAGGCAATCAGCACGCTGAACACAAGTGGTGGCGGCGACGTCACATCGGGCGACTGGGTCCAAGTGAGCCGACTCGGCATGCCTCTGACCAACGAAGCTGTGATACCATTGGGAAATAAGGACCTTTGGAACGCGTTGACGCCCTACCAGGACCTAGCGAACATTTCAACGTTCGGTGGCTACTTCTACAATCCGGAGTTGGCACTCTATATGGATGATGCCTTGTTCGGTACGGCCGTACCCGCGTTCGCTGGTCTTCGCATCCAGCGCAATAGCCTAGGTGGATTCGACTTTGGCAACGGCCAGAGCGGATTGTACGGTTTGAAAGGAACAGCTGCTGTAGCTGGTACAGCCCTTGATGATGCCATCTTCGGCACCTTGCTGTTGCCGGCCGATAACAGTCCACGCAGCGTGGACCTTTGGCCCATCTTCCACACCGGTGTGCCCAACCTGGCTCCGTACCAGTTGGCTACGGGTAAAGGAGGCAACCCTCTTGCAGTGGGCAAGCCCTTCATCAACAATTTCCTGCCCAATGGTGGGGATATGCTCCGGCTGAACATGGCCGTTCCGGTCACTCCGCGCACTAGCCCTGATTTCAGCAGCGAAGGCATTGTGGCCGCCGCAGTGGCTGGACTCACGAATCCGATGTATGCCAACACCAGCATCCAGTTCATCCCGAACATGGATGGATTCCCGAACGGTCGTCGGCTCGAGGATGATGTGACACGCATCGAACTACAGGCTGTGGGTGGTGTCGCCCTGGCCGCTATCGGTCTATGGATGGATGATTACAACGCCGCTAACCCGAACCAATCCCCTGTGACCAACCTGCTGATCAACAATCTGCAGTATAGCACCGGTGTGGAGTCCAACGACGTTCCTTTTCGAACCACATTTCCTTACGTAGCCGCTCCATGGAGGGGTACGGGGGTTTAGTCCGGGCGAACGATCAAACGCCCAAACAACCAACACATATGAAAACCCTCAAGAACATAAGCCTGGCCTGCGGCCTGCTCTTCGCGCTCAGCGCGACAGCGAGCAGCCACCGCGAGGCACCGCTGATCAGCAATGATCCGTTGGCGGATAACACGGACCTGTACGTTTTCCGTAGTCCGGAGAACCCGAACATGATCACCATCGTGGCGAACTACGTACCGCTGCAATTACCTCAAGGTGGTCCCAACTATTACTCCTTCGGCGAGAACATCCGATACGAGATACACGTGGACAATGATGCGAGTACAACGGGGGATGATGTTGTGTACCGCTTCACATTCAGCAAGGTCAACCAGGATCCCAACACGTTCTTCAATATCCGCTTGGGACAGCAGAACCTGAAGACCACCTACACCATGGAACGAAGCGTCGACGGTGGTGCCTCGTTCCAGGTCGTGGTCATGAACGGTGTTGTGCCACCACCGAACATCGGTGCTCGTAGCATCTCCGGTGGTGCGGGTCTGGGTACGAGCTATGCGGCACTCATGGCCGGAGCAGTTACCATGTCCAGCACTGGAGAAAAGGTCTTTGCCGGTCCGGTTGATGATCCGTTCTTCGTGGATCTTGGCGGCATCTTCGACCTTGGTGACGCACCTCGCCAGATGGGAATTCCTATGGACGGCGTGGCATGCAAGAACGTGAGCACAATCGTTATTCAGGTGCCGATCAGCACTCTGCAGAAGGATGGACTCAGCGTTTCACAGGCCACCAGCATTTTGGATGGCAACTTCGTCATCGGTGTATGGGCCAGTGCAAGCCGCATGCAGATCCGCACATTGAACACCAATGGATCTTCTGCCGCTAGCGGTCCGTGGGTGCAGGTGAGTCGTTTGGGTATGCCACTGACGAACGAGGCGGTTATTCCAATCGGCTACAAGGACCGTTGGAATTCTGAAACGCCATACGAGGATCTGGCCAACTTGGCGGAGTACGGCAACTTCTTTTACAACCCTGAACTGGCGTTGTACATGGATGATAGCCTGTTCGGCGGAGCTGTTCCTGCCTTTGGTCCCCTGCGCATTCAGCGCAATAGCTTGCAGGCGTTCGACTTCGGCAATGGTCATGATGGTCTCTTTGGTCTAAAGGGGTCTCCGGCCGTGGCCGGAACGGCCTTGGATGATGCCATCTTCGGCACCTTGCTGCTTCCTGCTGCTGGATCACCCCGCAGTGTTGACCTGTGGCCCATCTTCCATACGGGTGTGCCCAACTTGGCCCCCTATCAGTTGGCTACAGGTAAAGGAGGCAATCCCCTTGCAGCGGGCAAGCCCTTCATCAACAACTTCCTGCCCAACGGTGGCGACATGCTCCGGTTGAACATGGCTGTGCCCATCACCCCACGGAATAGTCCTGCTTTTAGCTCCTTGGGTATTGTGGCAGCAGCCGTCGCAGGCCTTACCGATCCCGCGTACAACGGCAGCACCGCACTCCAGTTCATCCCCAATATGGACGGCTTCCCGAATGGTCGGCGTCTGGAGGATGATGTTACGCGTATCGAGCTGCAAGCCGTAGGTGGTGTAGCGCTGGCCGCTATCGGTCTGTTCTATGACGATTATATCGTTGGTGATACCAACGCTGTTACGCCAGACCTGTTGAGCGTACTTGGTTACACCACGGGTGTGGAGGCCAATGACGCCGCGTTCAGTGCAACTTTCCCGTACGAAGCGGCACCGTTCAGCGGTACCGGCGCTTGCGGTGGTTCACCTGTGGCTTACACACAGCCTACGGTTTTGCCCCCAAGCAATGGTGCGCCCTGCACGCAGAACCTAACGCTGACGATCACTACGGACAACTTCGACAGCGAGACAAGCTGGGAGATCCGCCGTTTTGCGGATAACAGTGTCACTGCCAGTGGAGGTGGTTATGCTGATGTTCCTGGTGCGAACGTGATCGTTGAGAACATCTGCCTGCCGGTAGATAACTATCGCTTGATCTTTATGGACGCCGGTGGCAACGGGATCAGCGGTGGAGGATATGTGTTGGCTACCCAGAATGGTCGTCGGATCATCGACGCCAATGGTATGTTCAGCGCTCTGAGCACGGTGCAATTGCCCTTCTCGGTCCCTCTGAGCAACATGACCATGCAGCCCAGCTCGTGTGATCGCACGGATGTGATCGCGACTACGACCTTGTACGCCTTAACCCAACCGGGATCCCAGGCATATCAGTTCTGGTTCTTCGATCCACATGGCTCCTATAGCCGTCGCATTACCCGGACCCAAAAAACGGTACGCCCCAACCAAATTGTGACCTTCCCGCTTCCTGTGGGTATGGACCTGAATGTAAAGGTGCGGGTGAAAGTGGCGAATGTGTTCAGTGCTTTCGGAGCGGTCTGTCGCGTGCGCCTAATGGGCACGCCGCGTTCCCAAGAGCAACTGTTACCAGATGCCACCAGCTTGTTGCTGTATCCGAACCCGAACACGGGTGAGACTGTTCGTCTCATCATGAATGACCTTGTTGGGTACGAGCAGCGCGTAGAACTGGATATGTTCGATGCATTAGGTCGCCACGTGTACAGTGACGCTTTCGTCAACACCGGATCGAGCATGAACACGGAACTACAGGTCGGAGAAGCCCTGAACACCGGCGTCTACACCGTGCGAGTTTCAGTAGATGGAGCGGTCCGCAATGCGCGTTTGATCATCCAGTGATCGTATACGCCGAAAGCGGCGTTAGGCAGTCCAATGTAGATCCCCCTCCGGAGTTCCGGGGGGGGATCTTGCATTTGGACGATCCGGTCGCAGGGTTGTCCCGTATATTCGATTGAGGATTCGGCCAAATGACACGTTGAACCTAAGGCGTTGCTCAAGTATCGCTTACCCCGTAAGGTGAGGATGCTTGGGCAATGATCAATGAACGTTACGCACCTTTAGCCATGAACACTTGGAACCGGACTGCCGCCATCACTAGCCTATGTGTGTCCGTGCTGGCATGCAACTCCGGCACACAAAAGGAGCAGATGAACAGTGCCCCTGCTGTTCCCGGCGCATCCTTGGCCATACCTCGGTTGGAGGTCCGTACGGCCGAGATCGGAACACCAGAAGAGCGAGACATGCTATTGGACGTGTACGATCGTTCGCGTATCAAGCTGGAGAAGAACCCTTCGGATTGGGATGCTTGGTTGCGCATGAGCGAGGCGTTCATTACCGATGCGCGCATTTCGGGCAAATACGCCGTAGATCAGTTCGAGGCCCTGAGGATCCTCGACCATATTCTTGTTCAGCCCGCACTTGCCAAGGAGGTGCGAGGACAGGCACTTACCTTGAAAGCGACCATTGAACTCAGTCAGCACCGCTTCGCAGAAGCCCTGGAACTCGGCCGCGAAGCTTTACGCATTGATCCCTATCGTGCGTTCAACTATGGAGTGATGGCCGATGGATATACCGAGCTTGGACGCTATGATAGTGCCGTGATGATGTGTGATCGGATGGTGGCCACCCGACCTGACCTACGCAGCTACAGTCGTATCAGTTACCAGCGGGAAGTCCATGGCGATATACCTGGAGCCATTGATGCTATGGACCTGGCGGTGAAAGCCGGTATGAGCGGCACAGAGGATGCGAGCTGGTGCCGAGTGCAACTTGGTGGTCTGTTCGAACGATCAGGCGAACTGGACAAGGCACGATCCCAATACGCACAGGCATTGGCTGAGCGAAAGAACTACCCCTTCGCCATGGTGGCTTTGGGCCGGGTGGCAGGGAAAAGGAAGGACTACACCGAAGCGGAAAAACAATTGAAGGCCGCGATCGCGTTGATGCCCGAAGCGTCGTTCTACGAAGAATTGGCGCGCGTTCTTGCTGCGCAGAACAAGACGGAGGAATACGATGAGGCCGTGCGTAAGGCGGGGCTAGCATTGGTCGATCTGACCAAGGGCGGCGAGGGGCATAGTCATCAGGTGGGTCTGGAAATGGCGCGTTTCCAATTGGAGTTCATGAAGGACCTCGACAATGCGCTGACCAATGCCGAGCATGAGTTCACGCACCGGGCGGACAACAATGATGTCAACACCGTCCTGGCGGCGATCCACTATGCAAAAGGCGATATGATAAAAGCCGCAGAGCACATCGCACTAGCGCAGCGCACGAATAGCCAAGAGGCGTACCTGATGTGCTTGGACGGTCTGGTCCGTTTGAAACAGGGCGACTTGGTGAAGGGTAGAGCCCTTGTTGCAGCGAGCTTGAAGATCGATCCCTACCAGAACCATCCATTCGCTGCTGAGGCGCGGAAGGTGAAGGGCATTTGATCGATGAAGGTCAGGACTCTTCTTCAAGCAACGTTCAGGTCCTCTTTTCCTTGCAGCTGCGTTCCTGTTAGTAACGGTCGATGAGTGGGTCGTCTTCAACCTATGCTACCTGATGACGGGAGGGGAGGAAGGTTAGCATGTTGCCTGGTAGTACTTCCGGCATGAGCTGCGGTTAACAACCATTACTTCTCATTGAGCCTCTACCTGCCGAGCCCCAGGTCAGGTATGATCATCAAGTAGGCCAACGTTTTCGACTTGATCAATACGCATCCGTTGGGCTTGAAAGCATAAAGTGCGAGCGTAGGGCCACCTTGGAAAACTGGTTCCGTGGTCGATACTGTAACGCCGTGCTAGCGTCAGTATCATTTTCTGGCCCTCACTGCGGACAAAGAGGCCGGGCCTGATTATGAGTTCGGCCTTTCACACGGCTTTGCATTCGCAAGGGCGCTTACCGATTTGGATCTACCACAAAGGCGATTCCTTACCCACCTATTCAACGTCAAGCCTTGGTTGAACTAGCATCGTTCGCCATAACGTTGATCGCCCACGTTCTTGTCGGTCGTTGGCTCAGCGGAACGGAAAATTATCCTGTCCGCGCGGTCAAGCTGATCCGCGGAGTGCTTGTGCTACTGCCTTGTTCGTGTAGCGTGCAACACGACTTCATATTTTGGCATGAACGCTATACCCGTTAAGGAACGAAGCGCGAGGAAAGGTTACCACTCCGTTATTCCGGCCTAATGGCCCCCTGATGCTTGAAGGACGTGTCAAGCAGCCACCCGTTGCAGGATGATCCTGCACGTCACTTCACTAGTGACAACAACGGAATGCGGAATGTGCATCGGTATACGCAAGAAATCCCCGGCGCGCATGTGATGCGCTTTTCCTCCGACGATGATGTCACAGGTGCCATCAACGATCAGGAACTTCTCAATGCAATCGGTGTGTGTCTCAACCTCAGCGCCCTTGCGCATCCACACCATGGCGCTTTGGGCTTCTTCGTTCATAGCAAACGGCACGAAGAAGATGTTCTCGTTCTCAGGGTCCTCCACCATATCCGGCTGATCCATCCAGCGGGCATACTCTGCCACCTTGGATGCGGGGTGAAGAATAGGCGGACGATCGTCGGACTTGCGCTGTGCGACCGATGCATCTATCGCAGAAAGCACTTGGTCGCGAGCAGCTGTTGGCGGCGGAACGGCCTGAGCCATCGCCATTCGCTCAAACGCCAATTCCAACTGAAGCACCTCCGCTTTCACAGCGGCGTCCGTGGCGATCGCATTTCGGACCATAATGACGAGGTCTGGGCTGAGCATTCCCAGCACATACTCATCCAAAAGCCCGGTAGCAATGAGTTCAGTTGCGTTCATGGCGTGGTAAAGATCGTTCTAAGTACGCGTTCTCTTCCTCCGCCGAGG
>JBKJNF010000313.1:0-3385 GCA_046596155.1 Flavobacteriales bacterium
TGGGCCGCTTATGACGTGCCCCGCCATCTATCGCATTTCCGGCGTCAGGACATCGGTCGGCTGCTCAACGAACATGGCTTCGTATTGCAGACAACACAGTGCATGTGGTTCGATGCCCCTTACGTCAGTATGCTCACCGAACGCGCTCGTGGAGCGGGAAACCTTGTGGCCCTGATGAAAGGCGCCTTCTGGGGAACCCTATCAAACCTGGTCGCACTGACGACGCACCGCCCATCATCCAGCACACTTTACGTCGCCCGAAAGGCCGAGGCGTGAGAAGGCGCAATTCCTTCCCGTTAAAGCATCCAGGGCGCCTGACGGTAGTTTACCCCTCGGCAGATGAAAACGCCCACCTGAAGCCCTTTAAGAGGGTGGATGGGAAATCCGAATTATGGCCTGATTATCAGGCCCTTGCATCAGAATAGTATACGGACCGCTTCGCAGAAGACCTTCGAGTGATGGCTATCACAGCTTGGTGCAGGATGATCCACGCCGGGCCAAAGGGCAGCGCTACCTTCGCGACCCTTTTAAAAAAACAGGAACCTATTCCAGAGGCTTTTCCCCAAAACCTCCATTTCACATTAAGATGAGCACCACTCTCACCCTCGCCAAACACAAGATCGCCGATGTGTTGAAGAATCTCGCTGTCGCCGACATGAACAGCGGCGTGTCCACTGGTCATACTTGGTTGACCGGGGAAGGGGCCGTGCTCAACAGCTTCAGCCCAGTTGACGGTACGCTCATTGGTCGTGTTCGCGGCGCCTCCAAGGCGGAGTACGGCTCGGCCATAGCCAGAGCACAGCATGCGTTCCTCGAGTGGCGCACCTGGCCAGCTCCAAAACGTGGCGAGGTGGTGCGCCAGATCGGGGAAGAGTTGCGCAAACACAAAGCGGATCTGGGGAAGCTCGTGAGTTATGAGATGGGCAAGAGCTACCAAGAAGGCTTGGGCGAGGTACAGGAAATGATAGACATCTGCGATTTTGCTGTAGGTCTATCTCGTCAACTTCACGGGCTCACCATGCACAGCGAGCGCCCGGAGCATCGCATGTATGAGCAGTGGCATCCCTTCGGCCTGGTAGGCATCATCACGGCCTTCAACTTCCCCGTTGCGGTGTGGAGCTGGAACGCGGCCCTGGCCTGGATCTGTGGCGATGTGTGCTTGTGGAAGCCCAGTGAAAAAACACCATTGTGCAGCATCGCGTGCCAACACATCACTACCGAAGTGTTCAAGCGCAACGGCGTTCCGGAGGGGGTTAGCGTGATCATCAATGGCGGCCGCGAGGTGGGGGAGTGGATGAGCCATGACACCCGCATTCCGCTGGTGAGCGCCACGGGAAGCACCCGCATGGGTAAGGCTGTGGGCGCGGCCCTTGGCGAACGCCTAGGCCGTGCATTATTGGAACTCGGCGGCAACAACGCCATCATCATCAGCGACAAGGCGGACCTGGACATGTCCTTGATCGGTTGTGTTTTCGGTGCCGTGGGTACTGCCGGACAGCGCTGCACCAGTACGCGCCGCCTGATCATCCACGACAAGGTGTATGATGCCTTCAAGACAAAGCTCATCAAGGCTTATGGCCAGTTGCGCATCGGTGATCCGCTGAATGAATCGAACCACGTCGGCCCGCTGATCGATCAACAAGCCGTCCAGCTGTATCTGAACGCGCTTCAGTCTGCCCAAGAGCAGGGCGCCACAATGGCCATCGAGGGTGGTGTGCTCAACGGCGCAGGATACGAGAGCGGCTGCTATGTGAAGCCCGCGATCGTAGAGGCTGGCCCCAATATGCAGATCGTACAGGACGAGACCTTTGCACCCATCCTGTATCTGCTACGCTACACCGGCGACATACACGAGGCCATTGCCATTCAGAACGGCGTAAAGCAGGGCCTTAGTAGCGCGGTGATGACCTTGGACATGCGCGAGGCCGAACGCTTCCTCAGCGCTGCTGGCAGCGACTGCGGCATAGCCAACGTGAACATTGGCACAAGCGGTGCGGAGATCGGTGGTGCATTCGGTGGCGAAAAGGAGACCGGAGGCGGGCGCGAGAGCGGCAGTGATGCGTGGAAGGCCTACATGCGCAGGCAGACCAATACGATCAATTATGGCGCCAAGCTTCCACTGGCCCAAGGCATCCGCTTCGACCTCTGATCTTTAGGCCGACAACTGTTTCCTTTACCGAATTCCACCGCAACGAATGCGCGCCATTTTCGCCCTGGCCTTCGTTCCAGTCCTCTTCTGGAGCTGTGCCGCCACCGAACCCGCTAACAGCTCGATTGTGCCCCGCGCGGGCACCTGGCGCATGAGCCTGGACCTGCGCATGGCCCCAGATGCGACACCGGTGCTGCTGCCTTTCCTGTTCGAACTCTCTATGGACTCCACCGGACCGCACATGACCGTGCACAACGGCGAAGAGCGGATCGTTGTGAACGACATCGTTCAGCGCATGGACTCCTTGTTCATCCGCATGCCGCTCTTCGATTCGGAGTTCAAAGGCGTGCTCCGCAACGACAGCACCTACGTCGGCCATTGGTACAATTATCTCAAGGGCACCGATTATCGCATTGCGTTCGTGGCCAACGCTGGCATACTCCACCGCGTTGCCGTGGCCAAGGCACCCGTGGCGGACATAACAGGGAACTGGGAGTGCCACTTCGCAAGCGGTACACCGGATGCCTATCCTGCGCTCGGCATCTTTAACGCCGACGATGGTCGCGTCACCGGCACCTTCTGCACTGAGACCGGGGACTATCGGTTCCTGGACGGCGCGCTTAGTGGGGACTCTCTTCAACTGTCCGCTTTCGACGGTTCACATGCATTCCTCTTCACGGCCAAGCTGCGCAACGATTCACTTATCGGCCGCTTCTACAGTGGCATTCATGGACAAGAGCCTTGGGTGGCCGTGCGGAACAAAGCGTTCAAACTAGGTGATCCCGATTCGCTTACCCATTTGAAGGAGGGCCATGACATGGTCGAATTCAGCTTTCCCGGCATCGATGGGCGAGTGGTCGCGTCGAGCGATGCCCGCTTCAAGGACCGCGTGATGATGGTGCAGGTGATGGGCAGTTGGTGCCCGAACTGCATGGATGAAACACTGCTATTGGACGAGATGTACGCCGCGTATCATGATCAGGGCCTCGATGTCATCGCATTGGCCTTCGAGCGCAACACCGATGCGCACCAAGCGGTGGAGGCGTTAAAGCACTATCGCGATCGACTGAATGTGCGCTACGACATCCTCTACGCGGGCACCTCTTCCAAGGATGTGGCCAGCGCGCGACTTCCCTTCCTGGACCACATCATGAGCTATCCCACCTGCATTTTCATCGACCGCGCGGGCAAAGTGCGCCGCATTCGGACAGGCTTCTACGGCCCGGGAACCGGAGA
>JBKJNF010000075.1:0-2702 GCA_046596155.1 Flavobacteriales bacterium
ACCAGTCCTTCAGCCCCACGTTCTCCAACATGGCCATGGCCTGGTCGTTCCGCTTTTTACGCGGCACGCCCTGGTAGTAGAGCGGCAGCGCCACGTTCTCCATGGCGTTCTTAAAGGAGATCAAGTAGAAGCTCTGGAACACGAAGCCAATGTACTTGCTGCGCAACAGGGCGTTCTCCGTTTCGCTCTGATCGCGGATCACCATAGTATCGAGCTTGTACTCCCCGCTGTCGTAGTTATCCAGGATGCCGATAATGTTCAACAGCGTGCTCTTGCCACTGCCGGAAGTTCCCATGATACTCACCAACTCGCCCTTGCCGATGTGCAGGTCGATGCCCTTGAGCACCCGCAGCAGGTTGCTGCCCATGACGTAGGACTTGCGGATGCCGGTGAGCTGGATCATGCGGGCTGGATGGGGGCAGACCGGAGTTGCCCGAGGGCATTGGCCGGGCCCCGAAGGTACCCGGGGCGGGATGCTTGGCGAAGGCCCTTACACGAACGGTTGGAGGATGGGGAGGAGCGGGGGGGGTAGGTACTCCCATCCAGCTGTTGAAGCTGTAAGCGGATGGAAGCGGCGACTCAGCGGGTGCGGTCCACGTCATAGGTTCAGGGTGGTTGCACCGTTGGCACACCCCGGGCCATGCTGTGCTCATGGTTCACACAGATCCCACACCTTCCGGCGTTTCGGTGGCACGATACATAGCACCATCGCTGCGGGTAGATTGATGAACGGTACGGCCGTGAGCAACCCGAGCCAATGGCTCCAACCCATATCGCGCATCCGATGCACGCTGTTCCATACTAGGCCGACGAAGAACAGGAAGGCGCCCAAGCAGACAACAAAGGGCATGAGGCCTGCGGTCAGTGGCTGCACGAGCGCGAAGGGATTGATCCACGACAGGGCCACCAAGCTGGGTTCTGTGCCCGGCAGGAAGGTGATGGTCAACAAGTCCACGGCGGACTTGCCCAAGGCGAGCAGCGCAACGTTGCGCTGGTAGGTGAGGCGGTCGGTGCGGCCGTCGCAGTGCATGAGCCGTTGGAAGGTGTTCATGGTGTTCGGTGTTGTGCGCGTGGCGCGAACAGGTTGCTCAGCGCGCGGGTGATCATGGGATACGAGAAGTGTTTCTTTGGTATGTGAAGATTCAATAAGTAATGAAACATAGTGTTTAAAAAAAGGGCCTCACGTAAGTGTCAGACCGGCAGCCATCATCATCAGATAGTTCAGCGAGGATGGTGCGTTCATTTCAACAAGGTGCTAGCGGCCTTCACGAACCATTTCACGTCGCGTCGGGTACTGTGGTCGAGCAGTGTGTCCAAACGGATCGTGAGGTCATGTAGGTCGTGGGTCATGGTGCGGAAGCTCTTCGCCTCCGGGGTTGCACCGGGGATGTCCTCCATCTCGTCCAATAGGCGTATCAGCGGCTCCAGTTCGCGCTTCTTCCGTTCGCGCGTGATGTGTGTCGCCACCTTCCACACGTCCTTTTCGGCCTCGAAGAACTCGCGACGTTCGCCGCTTTTCAGCACACGGCGCACCAAGCTCCAGTCGATGAGCGCGCGCATGTTCATATTGGCGTTACCACGGCTGATGTTCAACTGCTCCATCACATCCTCGGTGCTGAGCGGCTCATGGCTTATGAGCAGCAAGGCATGAACTTGGGCCATGCTTCGATTAATCCCCCATGCGCTGCCGAAGGCGCCCCAGGCCTCAATGAATTTTTCGCGTGCTTCCTTTAGGTCCATGAGTTCCGATCTTTCAATAGGTCAAACGTAGATCATAGTCCCGGAAGTTTCAAATAGTATTGAAAGAAAATGTTGAACGGGACCTAACATCCGTTCGTTCCGTGCCCCGATCCGCCTCCTGCCGCTACCTTGCCCGCTCGCGATCGCCATGGAAACCGCCACGACCACAACACCAGCTGACCTTCTCCAACGCCACTTCGGCTTCAAGAGCTTCCGCCCGCAGCAACAGGAAGTGATCGAACACGTGCTTTCCGGGAACGATGCTGTGGTGCTCATGCCCACGGGCGGCGGCAAGAGCCTGTGCTACCAGATCCCGGCGTTGGCCATGGAGGGCCTCACGGTGGTGATCTCCCCGCTCATCGCACTCATGAAGGACCAGGTGCAAGCCTTGCAGGGAAACGGTATTCCG
Source organism: Flavobacteriales bacterium (assembly GCA_046596155.1). GTDB lineage: Bacteria > Bacteroidota > Bacteroidia > Flavobacteriales_F > PHOS-HE28 > PHOS-HE28. Next base: position 2,150 of record JBKJNF010000075.1, read on the forward strand.
GCGGCCTTCATGAACAGCACGCTCGGTTACGCGGAAGAACAGGCTATTGGCGAACAGCTGCGCCAGGGCGCACTGAAACTGCTGTACCTCTCGCCTGAGCGGCTGTTCGCACAGAACGTCATGGAGTGGCTTGCGGGGCTCAACATAAAGCTCTTCGCGATCGATGAAGCGCATTGCATCAGCAGTTGGGGCCATTCCTTCCGGCCGGAGTACAAGAAGTTGAACGCGCTGAAACAGCGCTTTCCGCATGTGCCTGTTGTCGCATTGACCGCCACGGCGGATCGCACGGTTCGTGCGGACATCGCGCAACACTTGGGTTTACGGAACACGCGGATGTTCGTGAGCAGCTTCGACCGCCCGAACCTGTCGCTGGCCGTGCTCCCCGGCGTGGACCGGTGGAAGTCGATCGAGCGGATCATGGCACGCCATGCCGGAAAGTGCGGCATCATCTACTGCGGAAGTCGCGACGCCACGGAGAAGCTCGCGGCCAAACTGCAGAAGATCGGTGTGCGTGCCGACCATTACCACGCGGGGCGCCCGGCCGAAGAGCGCA
>JBKJNF010000026.1:0-7118 GCA_046596155.1 Flavobacteriales bacterium
GCGGCGCAGACCTTCACGGCTTCGGCCATCGAGAATGAGCGAAAACAACCATACCTATTGCGTGATCATGGCCGGCGGCATTGGCAGCCGATTCTGGCCGATGAGCCGATCGAGCTATCCCAAGCAATTCCTCGACTTCCTCGGCCTGGGCCGCACGCTGGTGCAGCAGACCTGGGACCGCTTCCTGCCGCTTTGCCCGCCGGAGAACATTCTGGTGGTGACCAACACGCACTATGCACCCATCGTGAAGGCGCAGTTGCCGGACATCCGGGAGGAGAACATTCTGACCGAGCCGATGCGCAAGAACACGGCTCCTTGCGTGGCATACGCGACCCACGTGATCGGCAAGCGCGACCCATTGGCCAACATCATCGTGGCAGCGAGCGATCATCTGGTGATGAAGGAGGCGGAATTCCACGGCGTGATCCGAATGGCACTGAAGCAGGCGGAGGACGCCGACTGCATCGTCACCCTCGGCATCAAGCCCAGTCGCCCGGACACCGGCTACGGCTACATCCAATTCGTCGCTGACGCCAGCACGGTCGATCCGGCGGTGAAAAAAGTCGCCAGTTTCCGCGAAAAGCCGGACCATGCCACGGCCATGAAGTTCATGGAGAGCGGCGATTTCCTTTGGAACAGCGGACTCTTCATAGCCACGGCCAGGAGCCTACACAGTGCCTACGCGGTGCACCTGCCCTCCATGGAAGCATCCTTCGCAAAAGGGACATCGGTCTACGGCACCGAAAAGGAAGCGGGGTTCATTCAGGATGTCTATGCATCCTGCGAAAGCGTCAGCATCGACTATGGCGTAATGGAGAAGGCGAAGAACGTGTTCGTGGTACCCGGCGACTTCGGCTGGAGCGACCTAGGGACGTGGGGCAGCCTCTATACGCACGTGGCCAAGGATGCCCAAGGCAATGCCACAGTGGGCGCCCAGATGAAGCTGTACGATTGCACCAACAATATGGTTCACATGCACGACGGCCGCCTAGCCATGTTGCAAGGCCTCGAGGACCTCATCGTGGTGAGCACACCTGATGCATTGCTGATCTGCCGCAAGCACGACGAGCAAATGATCAAGCAGATGGTGGCTGACGCTGGGGACCAATGGGGCACGAAGTACGTGTAGCCCGATCCACCTTGAACTAGTTCATTCCGTACCAGTCGGGCGTCTGTGAACTTTACGTCGTGCACCGCCGCCAGTTAATAGCATTGCTCGGGCTCACGGGTGGTGGAACCTCATGATCAGTACCAAGGACTTCCTCCAAGATGTGGGCAGCGGCAGAGCCGCGGCGCGCATGCCCAGCATCTTCATCGGCCACGGCAGCCCAATGAACGCCATTGCGGACAATGCCTTTACGCAGCACTTACGCCAGTTGGGTGAGCGCCTCGAACGCCCCAAGGCCGTGCTGGTGGTGAGCGCGCATTGGCTCACGCGCGGCGATAGCTTTGTGAGCACGACTTCAAAGCCCGCAACGATCCATGATTTCGGAGGGTTTCCGGAAGAGCTTTTCGCCGTGGACTATCCGGCGCCGGGCGCTCCAGCCGCTGCTCTTGCGACCATCGACCAGGTGAAGAGCGTAAAGGTGCATGAGGACCATGAAATGGGCCTGGACCATGGTGCGTGGAGCATCCTGAAGCACATCTTTCCGCAGGCGGAGGTTCCGGTCTTCCAGTTGAGCATCGACTGGGGGCGCAGCACGGCCTATCACTATGCCTTGGCCCAAGAGCTGAGGGGCTTGCGAAGCAAGGGGGTCCTGATCTTGGGCAGCGGCAACGTGGTGCATAATCTGGGCCAGCTGAACTGGCAGGAGGGCGAAAAGGCCAAGCCCTATGACTGGGCTGTGGAGTTCGATCATTTTGTTCAGGAGAACGTGACTAGCGGCAACCACCTGGCCTTGGTGAACTACAGCGCGCTCGGTGCAGCAGCCCAGCTCGCCCAACCTACGAACGACCATTACTTGCCCCTGCTTTACACCTTGGGGGCCAGCGACAAAGGGGCTCTCCTTACAGAGATCTACACCGGCATGGACATGGGTAGCATCAGCATGCGCAGTTTTTTATTGGGCTGAACTTGTGGATAGCCTTCGCATGACCCGTTGAGGGGGTGTGCTCTGGCGCGGGATCTTCGCACACATGGCCGCGCCGTTCTCCCTGATCAACACCTCCACAGAGCTAGCGCAGCTTATGGATGAACTGGGCAAGGAGCCTGTGCTCGCCTTGGACACGGAGGCCAGCAGTTTCCACCGGTACAAAGAGCGGATCTGCCTTATCCAGTTGAGCACGCGGAACAACACCTGGCTGATCGATCCACTCACGGTGGAGGACATGTCGCCATTGGGTCGCATGTTGGAGGATCCGGCTATCGAATGGGTGATCCACGACGCCGACTACGACCTGCGCATGCTGAAGAAGCAGTATGGCTTCCGGGCGCAGAACGTCTTCGACACCATGGTCACCGTGGAGCTCCTCAACGAACCCGAGCTCGGGCTGGCAGCCAACTTGAAGAAGCACTTCGGCGTGGTGCTCGACAAGAAGTACCAGAAGGCCGATTGGAGCAAACGTCCGCTCACCGGGCCCATGCTCGCCTATGCGGCCATGGACACCACCCATCTCATTGCCCTGCGCGACATACTACGGCGTGAGCTGGAGGAGAAGCAGCGCATGTCCTGGGCACAGGAGGAGTTCGAGGCCGTGGTGAAGATCCCCTTCGAAATACCTGTTAACGAGGATCCGGCCTTCCTGCGCATGAAGGGTGCCAAGGCGTTGAAACCGCGCCAGCTGGCGATCCTGAGGGAAGTGCATGCCTGGCGAGAGACCGTGGCCGAGAAAATGGACCGCGCTCCGTTCATGGTCCTGGGCAATGACGTGCTCCTGGAGATAAGCCGCAACCCACCGGCGGACCTCAGATCCTTGGAAACGCTAAAGGGTGTTGGCCAAAGCATCATTCAACGAAGCGGTCCGGCCATCATGAAGGCCATCGAACAGGGGCTCGCAGTGCCACGCGAGGAATGGCCGAAGCTCACCCGGCACAAGCGCTGGGAGCGGGATGACGACTATGAGGATCGTCTGAAGCGATTGAAGCTTCAACGGGACAAGATCGCACAAGCGCGTGGTCTGCTCCAAGGCATCGTAAGCCCAAACCACGTGCTGATGGAAATAGCGCGCTTATTGCCCGGTGACCTGGAAGCGCTTGGCGGCATCGAGGGCTTGCGCAAGTGGCAGGTCCGCGAGTTCGGAGCCGAGCTGCTAGCCGCACTGTGAACGCGTTCGGCCGTGTGTGATGAACGACACACTGTTACATAGTCATATATCTATACATTTGTGCCGTCAACAACCCACAAATGTCCCTTATCACCCTCGACGAACGCATTGGCACCGAAAAACTGGTGCGCGCCAGTGAGATGCTCCGGGCAGCAGCCCATCCGCAACGGCTGGCCATCTTGGATCTCTTGGGCACGAAGCGTCGCTTATGTGTTTCTGACCTCACTGATCTTCTGGGAATTGAGCAGGCGATCATCAGCCAGCACCTCACCCTTATGCGGGACAAGGGGCTCTTGGGCGTGGAGAAGGAAGGCAAATACAGCTTCTATTTTCTTGAGCATCCTGGCTTCCTGAAGATCATACGCGACCTGGAGAACTGCTGCGAACACCTGTGAACATGGAGCTCCTCGGATACATCGGAGCGGTGCTCATGGGCCTTGCACTTGGCCTGATCGGAGGTGGTGGGTCGATCCTCACCGTGCCCATCCTAGTGTACCTTTTCCATGTGGATGCCGTTCTGGCCACCGCCTATTCCCTGTTCATCGTGGGGCTCACGAGTTTGATCGGATCTTTCAGCCACATGCGCTTGGGCAACATCCATTGGCGTACGGCACTTGTGTTCGGCATACCCAGTATCATAGCTGTGTTCCTCACCCGGGCTTACTTGGTGCCAGCCCTTCCCAACCCGCTGTTCTCCATCGGTACCACGGCCATCAGCAAGCCCTTGGCCATCCTCCTCTTCTTCGCACTGCTGATGGTGGCCGCCGCCTACAGCATGATCAGGAAGCCGAAAATGGCGGAGGGCGCTCCCGCTGTCGGCGTGAAGTTCAACTACCCCTTGATACTGGGCGAAGGGGTCGTGGTGGGCACCGTCACAGGATTGGTCGGTGCGGGTGGTGGATTCCTCATTATTCCAGCGTTGGTACTATTGGCGAAGCTGCCGATGAAGCAGGCGGTGGGCACTTCGCTCATCATCATCGCGACAAAATCATTGATCGGCTTCACAGGCGATCTGCGCGGGAATGAGGTCATCGACTGGAATTTCCTGATGATCTTCTCGGCGATCGCCATCATCGGGATCCTTGTTGGTAGCGTACTGAGCAAACGCATTCCGAACGAAAAACTTAAACCCGCATTCGGATGGTTCGTGCTGATGATGGGCCTTTACATCATTAGCAAGGAACTTTCCAATATCAACCAATAAGGGCGGGAAATTTCCTGCCCCAACCACCCAAAGACCATGAGGATCGAACAGATATACACCGGATGCCTCGCACAAGGCGCCTACTACATCGAGAGCAACGGCGCAGCCGCCATCATCGACCCGCTTCGCGAAACGAACCCTTACATTGAACGGGCCAAGGCGCGCAACGCGAAGATCACGTACGTGCTTGAGACGCATTTCCATGCGGACTTCGTGAGCGGCCACCTGGACCTGAGCAGGAAGACCGGCGCGCCCATCGTCTACGGCCCCAATGCCAACCCGGCGTTCGATGCCCACATCGCGAAGGACGGCGAGGAACTGAAGCTCGGCAACGTCACCATCAAGGTGCTGCACACGCCCGGCCACACTATGGAGAGCACCTGCTACCTCCTCATCGATGAGCACGGCAAGCCGCACAGCATCTACACCGGCGACACGCTCTTCATCGGCGATGTGGGCCGCCCGGACCTGGCGCAGAAGATGGGCAACCTCACCCAAGAGGACCTCGCTGGCTTCCTCTATGACAGCCTGCACAACAAGATCATGCCCTTGCCCGATGATGTGATCGTCTACCCTGCACATGGTGCAGGTAGCGCGTGCGGCAAGAACATGAGCAAGGAGACCTTTGATACGCTCGGGCGTCAGAAGGAAGTGAACTATGCGCTGCGCGCCTCCACGAAAGATCAGTTCATCAAAGAAGTGACCGACGGGCTGCTGCCTCCACCCGCCTACTTCCCGCAGAACGTGGCGCTCAACAAGGGCGTGATAGAAAGCCTGGATACCGTGACGGCCAAAGGCATGCGCGCGCTTACCCCCGATCAGTTCGAACTGGTGGCGGAAACGGAAGGTGCGTTGGTGCTCGACACGCGCGGTGGGCAGACCTTCAAGGACGGATTCGTACCCCGCTCGATCAACATCGGCATCAAGGGTGACTTTGCTCCCTGGGTGGGCAGCATGATCCCCGATGTGAAGCAGCCGCTGCTGTTGGTGACCGACGAGGGTCTGGAGGATGAGGTGGTGACCCGTCTTGCCCGCGTGGGCTACGACAACGTGTTCGGCTACCTGAAAGGTGGAATAAACGCGTGGAAGGCCTCCGGTCTGGAGGTGGACACGATAGAAAGCATCAGCGCGGAGGAATTCGCCAATCGTTTCCATGCGAACAAGCTGCGTGTGGTGGACGTGCGCAAGGACGGCGAGTATGCGGCGGAGCACGTGGATGGCGCGTGGCATGCATCCTTGCAATTCATCAACCAGAACCTGGCCGCCTTCAGCAAGGAGGAGCCGAACTATATACACTGCGCCGGCGGTTATCGCAGTATGATCGCAACCAGCATCCTCAAGGCCCGAGGATATCACAACTTGGTGGAGGTTGCCGGCGGATTCAGTGCGATCAAGAAGACCGACATGGCCACCACCGACTTCGTCTGTCCCAGTACCCTGAAGAAATAAGTTACATCAGACCGTTGGCGCCGCCTATCCTCTGTTCATCTGATACACACCCATGCTCGAAACCATCAAACAACCCTGGCCCTGGTATATCGCCGGTGCACTTATCGGCCTCACGGTGCCCTACTTGCTGCTCGTGGGCAACAAGAGCTTCGGCATCAGCAGTTCGCTGCGCCACTTGTGCGCGGCCTGCATCCCTGGCGATATCACCTACTTCAAATATGATTGGAAGAAGGAAATGTGGAACCTCTTCTTCGTGGGTGGCATCGCGCTGGGGGCCTTCATCGGTGCCCACTTGCTGAGCGACCCCAACCCCCTCATCCTCGCAGAACCCACGCAACACTACCTCGCGACCAAAGGCATCACGGACACCACGCACCTGCTGCCAGCGGAGATCTTCGGCTGGGACCAATTGTTCACCGTTCGCGGCTTCATATTCTTGGTGGTCGGTGGCTTCATGGTGGGCTTCGGAACACGATACGCCGGCGGCTGCACCAGCGGACATGCGATCATGGGCTTGAGCAGTCTGCAATGGCCGAGCCTCGTGGCCACGGTGATGTTCATGATCGGTGGCATCGTTATGACCTGGTGCATCCTACCCTATCTCCTTACCCTCTAACAGCCATGGAACACACCTTCCATCACACCCCAACGGCACAGGACCTCGCCGATCTGAAGGCGCGTGAAGTGGACGCGATCTGCGTCAACGAGAGCGAACTGGAACATCCCTGGTGGCACAACCTGATGTACAGCGCCTGGGGCATCCTCTTTGGCATCGTCTTCGTGAAGGCGGAGATAATCAGCTGGTTCCGCATTCAGGAGATGTTCCGGTTCGAGAGCTTTCACATGTATGGTGTGATCGGCACGGCGGTGGTCGTGGGTCTCATCAGCGTGCAACTCATCAAACGCTTTAACATGAAAACCGTCCACGGCGAGACCGTTCACATCCCGACCAAGGAGTATAGCAAAGGCCAGATCTATGGTGGGCTGATGTTCGGCCTGGGTTGGGCGATCACGGGGGCATGCCCGGGTCCGCTCTTCGCGCAAATGGGTGCAGGATTCAGCGTGATCATCGTCACCTTCCTCAGCGCGGTGGCGGGCACCTACGTCTACGGCCGCTTCCGCGAGCATCTGCCACATTGATGCATCTCGACCGGCCATGCTCGTTCCGTTCCTCCTTCTCTGCGTAGCGTTCGTCATCCTG
>JBKJNF010000090.1:0-5416 GCA_046596155.1 Flavobacteriales bacterium
TTCCATCGATCAGGCAACCGGTGGGGAAGCCCGCGAACACGCTATTGAAGACGCGGCTGTGGGTGTTGCGGCGCAGGTGACTGGCCCGTTTGAAGTTGCTGTTGATCACGGTGCTCACGTCCTTTTGAGGTCCGAAAATGCTCACGTTGCTGATGATGGGCGTGGTGTAGGGCGTTGCGTTCGTGCCTGCACCGTCGTTGTCATCCTCTAGGCCATTACTGCCACTCGCATCCGCTGTGTTGGGGTCGCGCAGGGCCACGCCGAACTGGAAGTTGCCGCTGTAGCCATTATCCATATCGAAGTCGTCATCGAGGCCGCTCAACGCCACCACGTTCTTCACATTCACGGTGCCTCCGAAGAACTCAAAACTGTCATCTCCGCTGTGGCTCACCTGTATGTGATCGATGGTGGTTCCACTGCCTACAGAGGCCAGCGTGAGACCATTGATCTCCTGGTTCGGTTGGAACGGAATGCCTGGGAACTCGATACGCGCGTATCGCAGCATACCGCTGTTGTCCGCATTGTCGCTTCCGCCGTACATGGCTTCCACGCCGCCTTCCACCGTGGCCTCTCCGCCGGGTTGGTTATTGCTCGCCTTTCCGCAGATGATCACACCGCCCCAATCACCTGCTGCGCGTGCGCCGGGAGCTTGGTTGCTGGTGAAAACAATAGGTGCAGCTGCATTCCCCTCGGCCATGATCTTGCCACCACGTTTGATGATCAACGTGCCCTTGGTGTCCTTGTCTCCTTTGATGATGGTGCCGGCCTGAATGGTGAGGGTCGCACCGCTCTCGACGTACACGAAACCTTTCAGTATCCAGACCTTGTCGCTGGTGAAGGTGAAGTTCACATCGCTATTTCCCTCCACGGTACTCACGGAGCCGCTCGTTGTAACGGTGAACGTGCGTTGCACAGGATCGGGCGTCACGGTCTCCTCGTCCTTCTTGCACCCGGTCGCAAGCAGGGCTCCGCCGATCAGCAGCGCCCAAAGGTTCTTGTTGTACAGGAATGTCATGGTTCGGTTGGTTGGATTTCTGCCCGCAAAGGGACGCGTTGGATGTGACGGGTCCGTGACTGCGACCTTATCAGATCGTTGCGTTGTGTTAAGCTTTCGTTAGCGCCTTTTAAGCGCCGCCGTTAGAACTTGTAGCTGAGTCCGGCGCTCACGTACTGACCGCGATGGTAGCTCATGACTTCCTCGTCATTCGTTTCCAGACGGCCGTTCTCGTTGCTGTCCTGCACCAACAGCACGCGCTGATTCAACAGGTCCTGCACGCTGAGCTTCACTTCGAAGTGCTTACCGAGGCCCTTGGTGGCGGTGAGGTCGATGACGTTCCGGGGCATTTCATAGATGTCCGGGGTCCCGAATGTGCCTACGGCGAAGAGGCGCTTGCCGATCACGTTGTAGAGCAGGTTCACCTGGAGATTCTTCTCCGGATGCGCGTAGTACAGGCCGGCGTTCACCACGTAGGGGCTCTGGCCCATCAGCGGTCGTTCTGTGCTCTGGCCTACCGCGGCACCGCCCAGGTCGATGGAGGTGCTGATGTAGGATGCGTTGAAGAGCACGCCCAGCCGGCTCAGCGGACCGGTCTTGAACATCGTGTTCAACGAGCGGCGCACCTCGGCCTCTACTCCGTAGCTGGTAGCGCTCTGTGCATTGCCGTAGCTGAAGTTGCGGGTGCCACCGCTTCCAGCGCCTGGCAGGAAGTACATCTCGATCGGATCCGTGAAACGCTTGTAGAACGCGCCCAAGCTCATGACCTCATTAAGGCTCGGATACAGTTCCCAGCGCGCATCTAGGTTTGTGATGAAGGCCGTCTTCAGTGCTTCGTTGCCGAAGAGGATGTTGTTGAAGGTGAAGTCGTAGTAAGAGAAAGGCGCGATCTCGCGGAACTCAGGACGGTTCACCGTGTTGCTGTACGCAACGCGGACCTTCTGCTTTTCGCCAATGGCGTAGCTGATGTTCGCAGAAGGCAACACGGCCAATACCGGGTTGTCCACCTTAACAGCACGACCGCTATACCGCGCACTGTTCAGGATCTGGTGGTTGTATTCCACGCGTGCACCACCGCTCACGGTCCAAAGACGCGCGTACACCGCTGTTGCGCCGAGGTACCCAGCCGCCAGTGTGTTGTTCGCATCGTACTTGTCGCTCGCGTTGGTCCCCTCGTCCAGCTTCAGGCCGTTCTGTGCGTTGATGTTCTGCGCGCTGAACAGCTGGTCCAAGGGGAGCGAGGTCAGGCTGTTGTCGAAGTTGTTCGTCTTCGTGTAGGACATCCACCGCATGCTGAAGGTGCGCTCTTTGTATTCGCTGTAGAGCCCGCCGCGCAGCTTCAAGCTCCACTTGTCCTCGTTGTCCAGAAAGCTGTGCTCATGATCAACGCGTGCCGTATACACCTGCTCGCCCAGCTCGCTGAAGGAGCGGCCTGCGTTGAATGGATCGGCCGATAGCGGGATGTAGGCCTGATAGGGCTGCGAGCCGTCGCTGTTCATGATGTCCTGGCGGGTGCTGACGCGACGGAAGTCGGGCTCCAGGCTGCTGGCCAGGCCGCAACCGAGCGTCCACTCGAGCTTGTCCTTCTCACTCAGCTCATGGCTGCCGTGCAACTGGCCGCTGTAGATGCTGCGCTGCTGATAACGGAAAGCGTAGTTGCGCAGATCGAAGCCACCTTCGAAGTCGCTGCCCGTGCGGTAGGTCACGCGGTTGTCGCCGAGCTGGTTCAACAGATTGCGGAATTCCAGCTTGGTGTGCGTGCCCAGCATGGCCGTCCAGTTGTGCATCACGGTCAGGCGCGTGCTTTGGATGTTCTCCTGATCGTTGTACGCGTAAATGGTATCACTGCGGCCGCTGGATGCGTCGAAGGCGTTGTAGTTGTAGTTGCTCGCGCTGTACACCAGGCTGGTGTTGCTGTAGTCCACCGAGGTGAGGTTGCCGTAGTGGTTCTTCGCGCCTTCCTTGCCAAAGCGACGGGCGATGAAGAAGCTTAGGCGACCATCGGGCAGCGCGTTGCTGTTGCTGGTCATCCAGTTGTTGCTCAGCGAGCGGCCGGCCGCCTGCAGTTCCGTTGGGCTTGATCCATTGAGGCGTGCCGGGAACGAAGCGGGGAGTTGGCGCAGACCATCGTCGAAACCGAGCGCATCCGTGGAACCGGCCTGATCCTGCAGGATGTTCTGGAAGGTGGTTCCCACGCGGTAGGAGGAGCTCAGTGTGAATCGGGTCTCATTCTTCTCCGGAACGCTGGCGGTGCTGATGCGGATGGTACCGCCAGCAAAGTCACCGGGCAGTTCAGGAGCGCCGCTCTTGTACACGAGGATGCGGTCCACGGCACCGCTTGGGATCAGGTCGAAGCTGAAGGCGCGCTTGTCAGCCTCCAGACTGGGCGCGGCCACATCGTTCAAGAGCACGGTGTTGTACCGATCGGCCAGGCCACGCACCATAATGAAGCGGTCGCCGATGATCGTAACACCCGGAATGCGTTTCACCACATCGCCTGCCGTGCGGTCCTGGCTTTTGGCGATCTGCTGGCGGCCGATGCCGTTCACCACCTGTTCGCTCTTGCGTGTCTCTATCAGCACAGCAGCTTCCGTATCTACACGCTTCTCCTTCACCACTTCCACCGCCTTCATCTCCTGTGCGCCGCCATCCAGTTGCAGGTCCACCACCGCGGTCCGATCGGCCACCACGGTCACGACTTTTTCCACAGGAGCATAGCCGACCATGGTGGTCACCACGGTGTAGTTGCCCGGTTCCACCTTGAACATGTAGTTGCCGTCAAGGTCCGTGCTGGCCCCCGTGTTGGTGCCCTTGATGAGCACGCTGGCGAAAGGCTGTGGTTCAGCTTTGCCGTTCTCCAGCGCGGTCACCGTCCCGGTGATGGTGCCGCGCTGGGCTACGGCGTACGAACTGAGCAGAAGTGGAAGGGAGAGAATGAGGAGAAAGCGGAACATGCATCTGGCGTTTGGCGCTGCAAAGGTCCCATCCGACCATTACGCCCTCCTTGACCCAGTGTTATGGATCCGTTAGCGCCGGAAGCGATGGACTTTACGATCCCTTAACGCTGGTCGGCCTACCGTTCACGCGCTCCTCCAGGAACCACCACGTGGGATCATCCTTGCGGCGCTTGGCTTCCCGCCACATTACCACGAGGCGATCCTGCAGCAGTTCAGTGGCCTCATCCACGCTGTCCGCTACGAACAGGAATTCCAACTCTTTGCGGCCCAAGGTGCCTTCGGCGATCATTCGATCGATCTGTTGCAGTATGGGCTTCCAGTAATCCTTGCCGTAGAGCAGGATGGGGAAGTTCTTCACCTTGCCGGTCTGGATGAGCGTGATCGTTTCGAAGAGCTCATCCACGGTACCCGCACCACCGGGCATCACCACGAAGGTCATACTGTACTTCAGCAGCAGCACCTTGCGGACGAAGAAGCGTTCGAACGTGAGACTGATGTCGAGGTACGGATTGGCATATTGCTCATGTGGCAGCACAATGTTGCAACCAATGCTTCGCGCTCCCACATCACGTGCACCGCGGTTCGCTGCTTCCATCAACCCCGGGCCGCCGCCGGTCATGATGGTGAAGCCCACGCGTCCGATGCGACGCGCTAGTTCCCGCGTGGCTTCATAGTATGGATGATCCTCCTTGAAGCGTGCGCTTCCGAAGAAAGTGACACACGGACCCACGAAGTGCAGCTTGCGGAAGCCATAGATGAATTCCCGCATGATGCTGGTCACACTCTGCAATTCCTTCCAGCGCGATCGTGGGCCAGCGAGGAAGTTGAGGTCGATCTGTTGCTTGTCGGCAGGAGGAGTCACGGCGCGAAGCTATTGGTCCGGAACCGGTGGTCCATTGCAAGGCGCAGTTCATTCTCTTTCGATCATCTTTGAGGACAAGCAGCCATGTCCCTAATGATCCCTTCCCCCCGCCTCCAAGGAACCGTTGCGAACCCTGTTTGCATTCGGGCATTGCTTCGCTTGTGGCTGGTAGTGGCGGTCCTGGGGATATCTCCACGTGCAAGCCACGCCCAAACGGCCTTAGCCGTTTTCGACACGCTCGACGTTCGGCATGATCTGTCCAAGCCCGCGATCGTTCGCTTCCAAGCCGCCCGCTACCACGTAACAGCATGCATGTATGCTGGACAAGTGGACGAGCAACGGCGCACGGCACTACTGATGCTGGATCTTGCCAATGAGCTGAAGCAGGATACGATCATGGCCCATGCCAATGTGGTTGTAGGTTACACGTTCAGGCAAGGGAATGATCAGAGCAAGTCCTTGGAGTACGACTACAAAGGGCTGGATCACGCTGAACGCGGCGGGATTCCCGATCAGATAGGCTGGGCGGAGAAGGAGATCGGCATCCTCTTCAAGCAGCTCGGACAATACCGGGAGGCGATCACGTGGCTGAAGCGCGGCGAG
>JBKJNF010000157.1:0-3242 GCA_046596155.1 Flavobacteriales bacterium
CAGTGGCAAGCAACAGCAGTACGAAGTAGTTCGATCGCTCACCTTCGAAGAGGAGCTCGGCCATCAATGGTCCGAACGTGGAGGTCCACTGCGCACGGTCGCGCACTTGGAGCCCGAAGCCTCCTAACGTATCGTTCGCATACGCCGCACCGAGCAACATGATATCCGTGTTCAACGTGGTACCCGCTTCGGCAAAGGCACGCCCGGCATTGACCTTTTCCGCTTCGGTGAATTTCACGTCGGCATTGATCACCCGGTTGCGCAGATCGTCCCGCGTGAGCGCCTCGGAATAAATGGAATACGACCCTTCCAACAGGCCGAACGCCAGGTGCTTGTCCGCATAGCGTTCTTTCCACCCCAAGTTCGCCGGGTTGATGCCCAGTGCTTGGTAGTCGGTTACGAAGGTGGTGGCTGCCGCCCTGCCTGTGGTGGTGAATACGCTCATCTCCGTTTGGGCGTAGCTGGCCCCGTTGGCATATGCGATAAGGCAAATGGACGCCGCCCAATTCGAATTGATCCGCTGCATGGCCCGGAATTTTCTTTCCAAGATAAGGGCCGAGCTTTTGCCCGGGAAGTGTAACACGGATTTGGTCCGGTTCGTGACTGAAGGCGGCCAACGTATCTTCAGACCTTGCCGATCAAAAGCCAATGACCAGACGCGGTGTTCTTAGACTTATCATTATAGCAGGATTATTCGGGGCTATCGCGCTCAGCGTTTCGCCACTGCTCCATTGGTTGGAGCAAAAGGCGTTGGAACGTAGCGAATTGATGGTCCGCGAGTTGAGCGGACCGGGAAGCATCACGCGCATCGACAAGGTGGAGATCGACCTGCTGAAAGGCGATATACTGTGGCATGACCTGAAGATAGATCAGCCTGTGGAGGACAATGCAGATCAGGTCACGCGATCAATGCACCTGAGCGGGCGAGTCGAGAACATCAGCGTCAGGGGCATTTCCGTGTGGCGTTTGCTGGTGACGAACACGTTATCCGTTCGCTCTATCACCATCGACCACCCCGACTTGGACATCCGGCTCACGAATGACACGAACGCCGCTCAACCGGCGACGAGCAAGCAAGCAGGTCTTACCGCCTTCAACGCCGATAGCGTTGTAGTGAAGGGCTTAAAATTCCGTTCGCATCGCTTGACGGACAGTTCAGTGGTGGCACTCGATTCCATGGATCTGCAACTGCTGGGGGTAAGGAGCAGATGGTCCATTAAGGCCGGTCCTGATCTTCGATTTGAGGAGATCATTGGACAAATACGGGGAATCCATGCCACATTGCCACCACTGTATGACCTCCGTGTTGCCGCAGTTGATCTCCGTGAGAACGGGCGCAATTTGCTTATCACCGGGACAGCTTTCCGGCCATTGAGAAGCAAGGAGGAATATGACCGCGTACTACATTATGAGACGGATCTGATCGATGCACGCATCGATACGGCCCTCTTGCATGGCTTGGATCTGCTCACCCTGATCCGTGAACATGTGGTAACCGCCGACAGCCTCTTGGTGGTTGGAGTGGAGCTGGATGTGGCCCGGGACAAGACCATGCCGGACGAACCTTACAAAGTTAAACGATTGCCCGCCCGTCTCGTCCGCGACATTCCGATCAAGCTGTGCTTGGAGCGTATCGTGTTGGATCGGGTGAATGTGGCCTATCATGAAAAAGGTTCCTTAAGCCCAGAGTTCGGTGAGGTGACCTTCACAGATATACACTCCGAGATCACCGGGCTGTGCACGTTGGACACTCTACGAAAGGATACGCTGAAGGTGGTAGCTACAGCCAAGGGCTACGACAAAGCGAACATCCACTTGGAAGTGCGTACCGTGATCAATGACCCCTCCGATCGTTTTCAGGTGAATGCGTTGATCAGCGGAATGCCGTTCCGCGTGTTCAACCAGATGACAGCGGATCTGATCCGCGTACGAGCTACTGCCGGGACCATCGGGGGCGTGGACCTGACGATGACGGCGGACAATGATCGCGCTGTAGGTCGAGTAGACATGGAATATGACAACCTTGCCGTGGAGTTGATCAAACAGGACGGCTCGGGAAAAAAGGACAAGTTCAAGTCGCTGTTGATGAATATGGCCGTACGCGATCGGAACTTGCGTTCCGGTCCCGATTTCAGGCATGGCGACTTCACCCTTGAGCGCCGGAAGGACCGTTCGGTGTTCAATTATCTATGGTCCGGCTTGCGCGAAGGCATGGTCATGACGGTGCTACCGGACGTGCTGAAAGAATTGCGCAAGGCCACCGCACCCAATACTCCGCGGTGAGCGCCCGCTCAAAATTGGACCACGGACGGCTGGGTATATGCAAAGTCCGCAGCGCGAATGGAGTAATTCGTACTCGGGTTCCCTTGGATGATGGCGGTACTTCCATCCGGTAAGTAAGGATAGAACGCCAAGGAGAGCTCGAACGTCTTGACAAGCAGATTCTCGTTGCGGATAAGTACGCCCAGCGAAAAAGCACTGTATATGCGCCCTGCAAGCCACGCATCACCCTGCTCACCTAAATTGCCGAAACCGATCAAGACCACCGGCGCAAATCGGAAGCCGAGAAGGTTGTAAGGGGCGTAGGCCACGGTCTCCAGATTAAGCGTGGTGCGTTGTGTTCCGCTGAGGCCAGTGCTCTGCAACCCATACAGTTGGTCGCCACCGAGCGAAATGCGCGCGGTACTAGGCTTGTTGACCCCAATGGACGAACTGATGCGTACGAACTGCCGCAGCGTCCATCGCCCTGCATGATAGGGTTCCGTGAAGTAGGTCAGGTCCGCGCGAAACGTGCCATCCATGGCCTTCCCTCGTTGGAAGTAGGTGCCGAACGCCAGGCCAAGCGACACGTAGCCGTAGCGATCCGTATTCCGGCCGCGGGAAATGGCCATTCCGAGGTATGGCTCCGCCGTAAGTAGCTCCCGCTTTCGTACACCCGCCGTGCCGGTGAACAAAAGCCCTTCCGGCACATCCTCAGTGGCCCCAAAGCGGTAGAGGTAACGCTCTTGGTAGTATTGCCGCACGCTGAAGCCAGCGCTTACCAGTAACAACGACGTTGCGGAATTCGATCGCGCAGTATCGATCATGAACGAGGGTCGTTCGGCATACCGCGTTTGCGCATAACGCACACCTATCAAAAAGTGACTGCTCAACCCAGCCGCGTCGGTGCTTTTGCCGAGCGGATAGCTGTGTGCGAGCCAGCCGTCAAAGTTCACCGGCGACACCCGATAGCGGCCCTCTGA
>JBKJNF010000260.1:0-7446 GCA_046596155.1 Flavobacteriales bacterium
TAGGTCACTACGCGCCGCGGTTGGCCGTTGGCGAAGTACTCCGTGCAGGTTCCATTGCGTTTGCCGAGGTCCCAAGCGCATTTGTTCGCCAAGCCGCCCTCGGCGAAGAAGGCTTCCTGATCGCCGGCCAGCTTCCCGGCCTTCCAGCGTTCCGTGCTCCGTAGATGTCCTTCAACGTCGAAATAGTTCCACGTGCTGTCCTTCTCCTCGCCCACATAACGCCCTTCGGCCATCACCTTGCCGTTCGGGTGGAAGTGCTTCGCGTGTGATGCCCCACCGGTCGGGTAGTGGGCCACGATGCTCTCCACCTTACCGGCTGTGCTATAATAAGTGAAGGTGCCCTCCGGCTTGTCGTCCTTGAACTGGCCTTTATAGCGCAGTTGCTTGCTATTGGCCCAGTTGCGTTCCCATGGTCCCTGTTTGCCCTTGGCGTCCTTCTGGTTCACTTGGGCAGTAAGGATGGCTGAGAGCAGCAGAGCTGCTGCAAAGAGGAACGTTCGGGTACGCATGGAAGCTGCGAAGTTAAGCCGTGTAGCAGGCGAGGAACGCGCCGGATCGGCTTACCGTACCGACACCCCGCCCCATCTTTGCGCACATCACCGGCAGCGGTCCTTCGCGCATGCGTATTGCCCACCTCAGCACCTTTCATCCTTACCGCGGCGGTATTGCGCAGTTCAACGCACGGCTATTCCGCGAACTTGAGAAGAGCCACATGGTGCTGCCCTACAATTTCTCGCGGCAGTACCCCGATATGCTCTTCCCGGGCAAGACGCAGCTGGTTGAGGCTGGCGACACAGCGGATGCAGTTCATGCACCTCGGGTGCTCGATAGCATCAACCCGCTGACCTGGATCCGCACGGCTGACATCATAGCGGAACAGTGCCCCGACCTGTTGCTCATGCGCTATTGGATGAGCTTCTTCGGCCCTTCGTTGGGCTCGGTGGCCGGGCGTTTGCGGAGGAAGGGGGTGAAGGTCCTCACCATCTGCGACAATGTGGTGCCCCATGAAGCGCGCTTCTTCGACAAGGCCTTTACGCGCTATTTCCTGCAGCGCAACGACGGCTTCATCGCCATGAGCGGCCAAGTGAAGGAAGATCTAATTCAATTCCGCCCCGATGCGCGGGTGCTCCTGATGCCGCACCCGCTGTACGATCACTTCGGGGCTCCTTTGTCCATGGACGAGGCGCGCAGGAAGCTCACCATCGCCCCTGACAAGAAGGTACTGTTGTTCTTTGGTTTCATTCGCGACTACAAGGGGCTGGACCTGCTGATCGATGCGATTGCCCTGCTGCCGCCAGACCATGTACTGGTGATCGCAGGCGAGCCTTATGGCGACATGGCGAAGTATCACGCGGCCATTGAGCGGCTGGGGTTGAGGTCGCGGATCGTGGATCACATCCGGTACATCGCCGACCCCGAGGTGCCGATGTTCTTCGGCGCGGCCGATGCCGTGGTGCTTCCGTACAAAAGCGCCACCCAGAGCGGGATAACGGCCATTGCGCAGCATTTCTGCACACCCATCATCGCCACTGATGTGGGGGGATTGAAGGAGGGCGTTGCGGACGGTATAACCGGTATCGTGGTACCCGTTCCAGAGGCTGGGGCACTAGCGGAGGGTGTGCTGCGCTTCTTCGCAGGCGATGTGCCAAGCATGCGTCTGAACATGGAAGCTCAGCGCGAGCGGTTGTCGTGGAAGCGCTTTGCCGATCAGTTGGTGGTCTTCGCCGCCTCGCTCTGATCGGCGAGGCGCACTTCCTTCAGCCCGAACCACTCCGCATAGTCCGTGTTCTGCAGGAACGTTGGGTCGCGGCGTATATCGAGGACAAAGATGCTCTGGGGCGGATCGATGATGGGCGGGATGATGATGACACTTTCCTTCGGTGCGGCATCCAGCAGTGCATATCGCTGCCATAGTTGCCGATCGCTGTGCGCCGCACGGCCCGTGAAGAGGTCCAGGTTCGCGCGATGGCCGTTGCGCAAGAAGAGCAGCCCAGCGAGTGCGAAGACCGTAGCGATGATGACCACGGGCTGGCTTCGTAGGCGAAAGGCCCAGGGCCTTGGGCCCGAATGCGTCATCCAAACGGAAAGATGCAGGAAGCCGAGCGGAAGCAGGAGGAAACAGCCCACGTTCACCGTGCGATACTGACCCAGTATTCCAGTGCTCCAGTAGGCGGGGAACACGCACAGGAAGAGCACGGCCGGCAGCGCGGTCAGGGTCATCCATGGTTTTAGTCCGAAGCCTGATCCGAGGGCGGGGAAGCGGACCGACAAACGATCATGGGCCAGGATGTAAAGGGCTCCTAACCCAAGCACCGCAGGGGAGGAGAGCCACACGGCCCCAAAACGGATGGTCTGTAGCAGGCTCATGCCGATCGATGGCAGCAGCCGATATCTATCTGCGAAGTACGCAGATCGTTCCACATTGCCAGGAGCAATGATCATGACGGTTGCTCCGACGATCACGGTTGCGAGCAGTACCCAGCACCACATGGGCACGGCTTTTTTCCGGAGCAGCCGGAAGATGACCCAGCCTGCATGTCCCGTCAGGAGCAATAGCATCAGGACCTCGTTAAATCCCGTAAGCGTGGCCAGTAGGAGTGCCGCGACGAGGACCAGCCATGGGGAAGGCTTGCGGACAAGGCGTGCGACCAGGGCCAGATAGATCAGCGCCAGGATGTTGGCCAGTTGGTAGGTCACCGCCGCGGTGTACCAATAAAAGCCCTCGGCAATAGCCGGCATAACATGCAGGTAGAGTGCGGTCCATACCAGCGAACCGGTAAGAACCTCCTGAACGGAAAGCCATGGTCGACAGAAGGTCAACAGGAAGATGAAAGCGCTTGCGATGGTGGCGAGGATGAGCAGCACTGGCACCAGGCGGTAAAAGTCGATGGCATCCAAGCCTGCGCGCATGGGACCGCACAACACCAGGATATTGCTGGCGTATCGCCCGTTCCAATGCGCATGCTCCCATTGCAGCGCAGAGGCAACGCCGTTCGACACGTCCTTGGCGGCGTAGTGCAGATCATCCGCCATGGGATGTGCGTAGCGGGCCAGCCAAGCATGCCGCGCGATGCACAGCGACATCACCACGATGAGCGCGAGCTGGAGCTGCCGGCGCAGCGGGTCAGAGACCAAGTCGCTGGTCCACGCGGTAGGCATTACGCTCCGGCGAGTTGCGGGCCACCAGTTCGGCCACAAAGCCCGCGAGGAAGAGCTGTGAACCGATGATCATGATAGCCAGGGCGATGAAGAAAATGGGGTTGTCTGTCACAAGCCGCGCTGGCTGATGGTGATACACGTGCCGCAGCTTATCGGCCAATAACCAAAAGATCGCGGCAGTGCCCAGCACGAACATCAACGTACCCATTGCTCCGAAAAAGTGCATGGGCTTTTTGCCGAAACGGAACACGAAGGTGATGGTGAGCAGATCGAGGAAGCCATTGATGAAGCGGTTGAAGCCGAACTTGGTGACACCGTGCTTGCGCGGATGGTGCGTCACCACCTTCTCACCGATGCGATGGAAACCTTCCTTCTTCGCGATGAACGGGATGTAGCGATGCATTTCGCCAAACACCTCGATGGCCTTCACCACCTCACGCCGATAGGCCTTCAGTCCGCAGTTGAAGTCGTGCAGCTGAACACCGCTGGCCCGGCGTGTGGCCCAGTTGTACAACTTCGTAGGGATCGTCTTGCTTAGCGGGTCGTGCCGCTTCTTCTTCCAGCCACTCACCAGATCGAACTTCTCCTCGGTGATCATGCGGTAGAGGTCGGGCAGCTCGGCGGGATCATCCTGTAGGTCGGCATCCATGGTGAATACCACGTTGCCGTTGGCGGCCTTGAATCCTTCGTTCAGCGCTGGGCTCTTGCCGTAGTTGCGGCCCAGACGGATGCCCTTTACTCGGCCGTCCACGCCATGCAGTCGTTGGATCTCCTCCCAGCTCCCATCGCGGCTGCCATCATCCACAAGCAGGATCTCATAGGTTAGACCCATGCCCCCGAGCACCTTATGCAGTCGTTCAGCCAGTTCAGCCAGCGACTCGCGCTCGTTCACTAGCGGTATCACAACGGAAGCATCCATGCCTAAGCGCCTTTGTTTGGGTGGAAGGCGATGCCGCAAAGGTGGTTCCCCGGACCGAATGCCCAACATGGTTCCCTGCCATCGACCCGCGGCCCATTGCCCACTGCCCACTACCCACTGCTCTTGTTCCCACTTGGCACAGCCCTTGCCTTCACCCATCCGATTACATTCGCGAACTCCCAAACATCATCTTTCATGATACGTTTTAACTCCCTTGCTCTCGCCAGCTTCCTACTTGCTTCCGCCGCACGGTCACAGACCAGCGACATCGTGGTCTTTTCCGAAATGGGGGAGAAGTTCACCTTGGTGATCGACGGTGACGTGAAGAATGAGATACCGGCAACTCGTGTAGTGGCCACCGGCATTCGGAATGAAACGCCGCTCATCGTTGTGCGCGTGGCCGAGACCGGCGTGCCGCCTGTGAAGCAGAACGCGTGGATGGAGTATGGCAAGGAATACACCCTGAAGCTCACCACCAATAAGAAGGGTGAATACGTTCTTCGCATGCAAGGTCAGGCTGAATTGGGCTCCGCCAAGCCTACGCAGACCGCCAAGGCCGCTCATACGAACTTCGTGGACGATTCCGAAAAGGCCACCCCTGCTCAACCTTCAACGGGTGGGGATGTGAAGCTCGTAACCACCACCACCACTGTTCAAACCACCGGCACGGGCGATCTGGATGGGGAGAATGTGAACATGAATATCGGCATCAATGGTATGGGCATCAATATGGGCGTGAACGTGAATGACAACATGGGCGCCACCCAGAGTACCACGACCACCACCCATACCACCACCACCACGGGCACCACTGTGCAGGCCACCACGGCTGCAGCCGCCGAAAATGAATCAGCTTACCGCATGCCCGGCTATACCGGCCCCATCGGCTGTAATATGCCCATGAACGAAGGCGAGTTCAGTGCGGCCAAGCAAAGCCTGGAGAGCAAGGGTTTCGAGGATAGTAAAATGACCTTGGCAAAGCAGATCGCCCGCGATCGTTGCTTCTCTGTTGCGCAGGTGAAGAGCATCATGGGCATGTTCAGTTTCGAGGATAGCAAGTTGGAATTCTCCAAGTTCGCCTATGACCATACATACGATATGGGCAACTACTACCAGGTGAATGATGCCTTCAGTTTTGAGAGCAGCATCGACGACTTGAACAAATACATCCAGTCGCGCTGAACGACTGCGCCACGCGGCGCACAACTTCACCACCATGAAGCCCCTCCTCCTTTCTCTGGCCATCGGCGGCATCGTCGCGATGCTTATTGGCGGTTGCACGGGCTCGAAGTCCCTCGCGAAGAAGGGCGAAAAGCTCGATGCCAGCGGCCTGTATGCCGAAGCGGCCGACATGTACCTACAGAGCCTGATGCGGAACAACCGCAATGTGGACGCCAAGATCGGCCTGAAGAAGACGGGCCAGATGCTGCTGAATGACAAGCTGAGCGACTTCTTCAAGGAGTTCAGCATGGGCGACAACAAGGAGGCCGCAGTCAACGCTTACTTCGCAGCCAAGGCCTACGGTGATCGCGTGGGGCAATATGGTGTGGTGCTGGACATCCCGGGCAACTACCAGAGCGACTTCAACGAAGTGAAGGGGAAGTACCTCGTGGAACTCTACACCCAAGGCCAGGACCTGCTGGCCAAGCAGGACTTCAAGGGAGCCGAATCCATCTTCGCCAAGATCGGTGCGCTGGAGCCGGGTTACAAGGATGCAGGAAGCCTGCACAACGTGGCCTATCTGGAACCGTTGTACCGCAGTGGAAAGGAGGCACTCGAACAGAACCATTTCCGCAAGGCCTACGACGAGCTGTCGAAGGTGATGGCGAAGGATGCATCCTATAAGGACGTTTCGAGGCTGCGGAATGAGGCCGTGGACAAAGGCAAGTATTCCATCGCCGCGCTACCCTTCGGTGGCACAGTGAAGGAGAAGGCCCAGGCCGCCCGCTTGAACGCCTATGTGATAAGTTCCATTACGGAGATCAACGACCCGTTCATCAAGGTTGTGGATCGCGAGAACATCCAACGTATCCTGGACGAGCAACGCCTCGGCATGAGCGGCGTGGTGGATGAGGCCACTGCGGTGAGCGCCGGCAAGCTGCTCGGTGCGCAGGCCGTGCTCATGGGGTCGCTCATAGACTTCCGCGAGGAGAACGGCCAGCTGAAACGCAGCACCAAGGATGGATTCGCCAGCTATCAGGTGAAGCAGCCGGACCCGAACAACCCTGGCCAGTCCATGCTCATCACCAAATACAAGCCCGTGAAGTACACGGAGTACTACCAGGAGAACAAGGTCTTCCTCTCCTTCAACTACAAACTGGTGTCCTTGGAGACCGGTGAGGTGTTGATGAGCAAAGTGGTGGACCAAGAGAAGGCCGAGCATGCCTATTACGCATCCTATGATGGCGATGGCAATACCTTGTTCCCTTCGCGAAATGGTGCCGTGGAAACGGCCAACAATATGCACCGCGAGTTGGTGAATTTGTTGAATGCATCGAAGGAGGTGAAGCCCACGGGCACCATTGCCAATGACCTGTGCCGTCAGGCCACCACTGGCATGGCCGCGGCCATCCGCGAAGAACTTGCCGCGAAGCTCCAGTGAAGCGCATCCTCCTCCTCGCGATGGTGGCCGTGGTGGCCTGCAAAGTCCGCCAGAGCGCGACCGGTCCTGCGGAAACGCAGGTGAACACGGGTGCCGAGAAACCATCCTGGGTGCGTGGTCGGCCCGTGTCGGACATGGATTACATCGGCATCGGCCTGTGTCCCAAGAGCCGTCCCGATTTTCAAGAGAGTGCGAAGAAGAACGCCTTGAACGACCTGGTGAGTGAGATCACCGTCCGAGTGGAGGGCAACAGCCTCCTTTACACACTGGACCGCAAGGACAGCTTCGACGAGTCGTTCACCAGCGCCATCAGGACCACGGCCAACGAACAGATCGAAGGGCATGAGGTGGTGGACACCTGGCAGAACGATACCGAGTACTGGGTATACTATCGGTTGAGCAAGGCCGAGCACGCGCGCATCAAGGCCGAACGCAAGGCGAAGGCCTTGGGCCAGGCCACGGACGGCTTCATGCGTGCGCGGCAGAGCGTGGTGGCCGGCGACCTGAAAAGCGCGTTCGATCAGGACCTGCGGGCCCTCATCGCCATGAAGGAATACTGGGGTGAGAACGATGTGGTGACCGTGGGTGCCCAACAGATATCGCTGGCGAACGAGATCTTCAGCGACCTGCAGAAACTCACCACCAGTGTGCGACTGTCGGCCCTGCCGGACCGCTGTGCGCTGGATTTCGCCAATGGATTCAAGCGCGAAATGCTACTGTCGGCCCAGTTCGCTTCCAGCAACAGCGCACGCGACCTCGCGCAATT
>JBKJNF010000356.1:0-5490 GCA_046596155.1 Flavobacteriales bacterium
CATATTCGCCTGGTTGCGCTTCACCATGTCCTCCGGATCGGGGAACTTCTTGGTGATGGCCTCGGTCTCCGGCTTCAAGGCGCGCATGCGAGCGCTGCTCTTCTGGTTGCGGTAGGCGATGGGCAGCAACAGCACCTTGATCAGGATGGTGAGCACCAGGATGATGATGCCATAGCTCAGCTTGAATTTGCCCAGGAAGTTGAACACGGGGATCACCACAAAGCGGTTGATGTAGCCAAAGATGCCCCAGCCCAGATCGATGATGCGGTCGAAGCCTGGAATGTCCGTTCGACGCAAGGTGTTGAAGTGATTGGGGCCCATGTACAGCGTCATGTCCAACGTGGCATGAGGCGCTGGTGGCTCGTCGAAGAAGAGCTTGGCGGAATAGTGCTTGGTGTGGTGCCCCTCCTTCGGTAATTCGATCACAGCCACCTCGCTGCCGTTGCTGCGGAATCCATCGGACTTGATCATGGCCAACGTGAAGAAGTCCTCCTTGAATGCCACCCAGTTCGTGCGGCCTTCCAGCTTCACATCGGCGCTGGAGGTGGTGCTTAGGCTGGTCGGGTCGTCGTTGAGGTATTTGTAGAATACCGTGCTCTTGCCTTGCTCGGTGGGCAGGTGCTTCTCGTTGCTCATGCCAGCAATGTCCCAGTGGAACATCACGTTCCGTGGATCCACTTCCTTCTCCAGGCCCACGATCTCCGCGCTCAACTTCAGCATCCAGTCCGTACTGTCCAACTGATAGGTCACGGCGAAGTATTTGCTCGGATCACCGGTGGGGGCCTTGAAGCGCACGCCGGTGGTCCCCAACTTCTCCGGAGTGAAGTGTAGGTCCTTGGTACTCACGTCCAGGTTGCCCAAGAAGAACTTGAACTCGAAAAGGCCACTATCCGGATCGGCCAGCAGAAGCGGCAACTTGTGGTAGCTGGTATAATCCTTCAAGCGCATCACCACCGGACGCGCACCCTCCGTGCTGATGCTGATCTGTAGCTTTTCGTTCTCGATGGTCACCAACTCAGGAGCGCCGTTCGATGCCGCTGAAAAGATGCCGAAACGCTGGGTCTGCGCTGCGCTGCGCGCACTGTCCAGCTTGGTGGTGCGGCTGCTGTCCGTGAGCAGCGTATCGGCACTCAGCGCGGCCTGCAGGCCGGAAAGGGGATCGGCGATGGCCGCGGCCGCCGGAGCTTTGGCAGAGTCGGTCTTCAGCCGGGCCTCCTGCACCTGCTGCTCCACCAAGGCCAGACTGTCCTGCTGATGCTGGATGCGGGCCACTTCCTCCTTGCTGGGAGCAGTGATGAACTGGTAGCCGATGAGGATCGCCGCGATGAGGACGAAGCCGATGATGGTATTACGGTCCATGGACGTGTGCTGGACCCGCCTTGGCATTCTTCATCGGGGCATCCGGGAAGTGGGCTTTTCGTGGCGGGGGCGCGAAGATAGCCGGGGGCGGCCATCTGCTCATGTGGGCATGCGGGCATGTGTCCAGGCGCCTCTGGAGCCGCGCTCAATTCAGCTCAGGCCTTCGCCTTCTCGCTTTCCACGGGGCTGGGGACCTCCTGCGCCATCGCCGCTTTCACAAAGCCGATGAACAGCGGGTGTGGATGGGCCACGGTGCTCTTGTACTCCGGGTGGTATTGCACGCCGATGAACCACGGATGGTCCTGCAGTTCCACCACCTCCACCAAACTCGTCTGCGGATTCATGCCTACAGGCAGCATGCCGGCGTTGCGGAATTGGTCGATGTAGGCGTTGTTGAATTCGTAGCGGTGCCGGTGGCGTTCGCTGATCGGGCTTTTGCCATACACGGCCTTCACTTTGCTACCGTCGGTCAGCTTGCAGGGGTAAGCACCCAGACGCATGGTGCCGCCCTTGTTCTCGATCTTCTTCTGCTCCTCCATCATGGCGATCACCGGATGGGGTGAGTTCGCGTCCATCTCCGTGCTGTTCGCCAGATCCATGCTCAATACGTTGCGGGCGAACTCGATCACCGCGCACTGCATACCCAGGCAGATCCCCAGAAAGGGCACCCTGTTCTCCCGGGCATACCGGATCGCTTCGATCTTGCCCTCGATGCCCCGGTGCCCGAAGCCCGGCGCTACCAGGATGCCGCTGAGGCCGCCCAACTGCTTCGCAAGATTTTTCGGCGAGAGCCGCTCACTGTGCACCCAACGGATATTCACCTTCACCTCGCTTTCGGCGCCGGCATGGTCCAGCGCCTCCTTGATGCTTTTGTAGGCGTCCTTCAATTCCACATACTTGCCCACAAGTCCGATGTTCACCTCGCCTTTGGGTTCTTTGTAGCGACGCAGGAATCCCGTCCATTGCGTGAGGTCCGCTTCGGGATAGCCCACGATACCGAGCTTCTCCAGCACCACCACGTCCAAGTTCTCCTTCTGCATCAGTAGCGGAACGTCATAGATCGTGTCGGCGTCGGCGCTTTCGATCACCGCACGGGGTTCCACGTTGCAGAAGAGCGCGATCTTCTCCTTCATGCCCTTCACCATCGGGTGTTCGGTGCGGCAGACGAGCACATCCGGTTGCACTCCCAAGCTCAGGAGTTCTTTCACGCTGTGCTGCGTGGGCTTGGTCTTCAGCTCGCCCGTAGTGCTCAAGAAAGGGAGGAGGGTGAGGTGGATGCTCAACGCGTCCTTGCCCTTCTCCCATTTCAACTGGCGGATCGCTTCCACATAGGGCAGGCTCTCGATGTCGCCGACAGTGCCACCCACTTCGGTGATCACGAAGTCGTAGATGCCCTTACGGCCCAAGGCTTGGACATTGCGCTTGATCTCGTCGGTGATGTGCGGGATCACCTGCACGGTCTTGCCGAGGTATTCACCGCGGCGCTCCTTGTTGATGACGTTCTGGTAGATGCGGCCGGTGGTGACGATGTTGGCCTGCGAGGTGGGTGTGTCCAGGAAACGCTCGTAGTGGCCTAGGTCCAGATCGGTCTCTGCACCATCCTCCGTTACGTAACACTCGCCATGTTCGTAAGGATTCAGGGTACCGGGATCCACATTGATGTACGGGTCCAGCTTTTGGATGGTCACCGTGAAACCGCGCGCCTGTAGGAGCTTTGCAAGCGACGCGCTCACAATGCCTTTTCCTAGGCTGCTGGTAACGCCGCCGGTTACGAAAATGTACTTGGTGGAGCCCGTCATCGCTTGTGAGAGGGGCTCATGGACGAGCCGCGATCACGGGGCGTAAAGATAGGCAACTAGGACCCAGCTGAGCTCATCTGTTTTCACGAACAGCTGATCTTCCACGGTTCCGCAGGCAGTCGGCAGTAGGCAGGGGCAGTAGGCAGACGGCAGACGGCAGGGGCAGTAGGCAGCTCGCCTTCGGCGTTTGGGGTCAGAACGTGTACGAGAAGCCGACGCTCGGCAACAAGGGTAGCTGATCCCGGCGCTGGGAGGTCACGCGGTCGTAGTAGAAGATGTTGCGACGGTCGTAGACATTGGTGGCGCTGAAGTCCAGCTGGACCACCTGGTGTTCATCCAGTTTCCAGGTCTTCGTCAGGCCGATGTCCAGACGATGGTAGTCGGGCAGGCGCTTGCTGTTCAGATCGCCATAGATCACGCCCAGGTTGCCGTTGGTGGTGCCCAGGTTCTGGTCGATGCCATCGTTGAAGGGAACTTGTTCGAAGAAGCCTTGGGTTGGGGTGAAGGGAAAGCCGCTGCCGTAGTTCCAGCGCGCAGTGGCCTTCCAGCTGCTGAATTTGCCGAAGGAATAGCTCGCCACAAGGTTCACGTTGTGGCGGCGGTCCCACACCGGATTGTAGGTGCTCAGGCCATCGTAACGGTCCACGAAGTTCAACGAGTACACAGCCCAGAGGTACAGGCGTTCCTTCTCGTAAGTGAGCAGGAGGTCCGCGCCCTTTGCCGTGCCCGTTTCCAGCACGAAGTCCTTCTTCAGTTCATCGGGCTGTGCGGCGAATTCCTGCGTGTCGTCATACAGCTTGTTGCGGTTCAGATTGGTCACCTCGCGGAAGTCCTTCACGTAGCCCTCAATATTGGCTTTAAAGTTCTTGCTCAGGTCCACCTCGAAGCCCAGCACGTAATGGTCCGCGCGCTGGATCGGGTCCTTGATGTCGCGCACCGTACCATCCGACTGTGTGAGCGTGGACGGGATGTCCTCGGGCGCGGTGAGGAAGCCATAGAACAGGTTCACCACATCGCGGTCGCTTTGCGCGGCCACCAGGTTCTGGCTATAGCGACCGGCTGCGCCTTTGAAGCGGAAGTTGTCTGCCACGTTCCACTTGAAGCCGAAGCGCGGCTCCAGGCTCATGATGGCCGGTGTGGCGTAGTAGTGGGCCCGCACGCCGGGGTCGATCACCACCTTGCCGAACTTGAATTTGTAGTTGAGGAAGCCCGCGATCTCTGTGCTCACCTTGTCCTGCGTGATCTTCAGCCCGGTGCTGTTGTAAAAGTTGAAGGCGGTCTTCACGCCCACGATGTCCACGCCGTATTTCACCTCGTTCTCGCCGATGAAGTACTTGAAGTTGAGGCCTGCGTTGAAGCTGTTGATGGCGCTTGTGCGGGCAGGTAGGTCCCGCTCGGCCAGGCTCACCTTATAGTTGCTGAAGGCGAACACGCCATCGATCAGCACCGCACTGCCGCTGGGGGCCAGCACGAAGTTGGCGCCGGCACCGCTGTTCTTCCAGTCCAGGTCGCTCACGCCGCGGTATCGTACTCCATCGGTGAAGCGGAAGCCGAAGAAGTTCACCTTGCTCCCGTTGGCCGCGTTAAGGCTGATCTTGCCATAGGCGTCCGTGAATTTGAAGGGAAGCCCCGCTGTGTCCACGAAGCTGTAAAGGCTCTTGCTCGTTTGGTCCAAGTAGCTATGCTTGAAGTTCAGCAGGAAGGAGCTGCTGCCGTCCCCGGGATTCACTTGCTTCTTCAGGGGCCCTTCCAACATGGCCTTGGCCGCGAACGTGCTGGCTGCAACTTTGCCGCTGAGACGCTGTTTGTTGCCGTCGCGCGTGGTAATGTCCATTACGGAGCTGATGCGGCCGCCGTGCTCGGCATTGAAGCCGGCCGTGAGGATCTCGGCGTTGCGGATGATGTCGTTGTCGAACACACTGAACAGACCAATGCTGTGGAAGGGGTTGTACAGCACCATGCCGTCCATGAGCACTTTGTTCATGATGGGCGAGCCGCCACGGATGTAGAGCTGGCCGCCCTGGTCACCCGTGAACACGAAGCCCGGCATGGTTTGCAACGCCTGCGCGAGATCCGCTTGGCCACCGATGGCCGGCACCCGCTCGATCTCGTTCGGCGTCATCCGCTGCACGCTTACCCGGGTCTGCCCCTCCGCTTCCTTCTTGATGCCCGTTACCTCCACTTGGCGCATTTCGATCGCGCCTTTTTTCAGGTAGAACTTCTCGCTCACGATCTGGCCCGCTTTCACCTCCACCTCCTTGGTAAGCGTGTCGAAGCTCAGGTACACGATGCGCACCGTGTATTTGCCCGGTGGCACCTTGCTGATGCTGAA
>JBKJNF010000069.1:0-10788 GCA_046596155.1 Flavobacteriales bacterium
CTGCTGCCCCCCGAAATCGAATTGGTTCTGGGCGATCACCTGCCGGACGGGTTCCCATAGACCGAAGACGGCCAAGAGCACGAGGACCGCTTGCAGCCGAATATTCCTCCGTAGCAAAACGCGGTGCTGCGGCAACATCCACCCGATCAGGCAAGCGGCCAATGCGAGCAGCCCCAGTGCGGCGGCATACAGGTCCAACAAGGTGAAGTTGCTGAGCACGGAGAGCATGCAGGCGGCGTGGAACAGCACGGCATCCCTTGGCCGGACGCTGTTGAGGTATGTCCACAAGTGATAGATCGCCATCAACATGAAGCCGAATGAAAGTCCATACCCTCGGGCCAGCGTGAAGAGTTCCATGATGTCCACATTGGTGATCAAGATCACGAACAGTGCGGACCCGATCCAGGGGGACGTGGATCGCACCAATAGCGCCGCATAGACCATGTACATGACCAGTGCAATAAGATTCGGAAGGCGCAGCGACAGCTCCGAAGTGCCGAACAGGCGCTCGCTGTATTTCATGCCGAGCGTGTTCAGCAGATGGTTGTTCGTGAAGGCTTCCTTGTGTGACAAGATGTCGCCTAGCGCCTGATGCGGATACCGTAGGTAGCTCAGACTTTCGTCATGCGTGAACGAAGCCTTTTCCGCGCGCAGAAAGGCGTAGGCCAGAACGCCGAGGGCTATCGCGACCATGAGCAACTGGCTCATGGCGCGTGCGTTCATCCAACTGACATCGGGCTTCGTTTGATCCGCCACGGTCCGTTCGTTAATTCAATCCTTCCACATACTTCCTGTCATTCGCCAACCGCGGCACCTTGCTCTGGGCATCGTTCATGCCGCGCGTTCTCATCCACTGGGCAAAGCCACCGCGCTTCACCGGCGTGATCACCATGGGACGCAGCACCCTGCCCGTGATCAGGTCCTTATAATACCCGTTTCGCTTCTGCAGCGCTGCATCGATCAGCAATGAGAAACGTGCGAGGTCCGCCGGAAGTGAAGCGAACTCGATGAACCACTCGTGGTATGGCAACCCTTCTTTCGGCGCGGTCTGTGGCGCAACGGTGAACTCGTTGACCTCGCACGGCATCAGGCTGGTCGCATCCTTCAACGCACCTTCCACCTCCTCGGCGATCACGTGCTCACCGAACGCGCTGGTGAAATGCTTGGTGCGCCCGGTGACCACGATGCGTGGCGGCGAGAGTGAGACGAACCTCACCGTGTCACCGATCTCATAGCCCCACAGCCCGGCATTGGTGTAGAGCACCAATGCATATTGCGTGTTCAGTTCCACCTCGGCGATGGAGAGCGGCCATGCGGCGGCACCTTGCCCTGTAACGGGAAGGAAGCCGTAGTAGATGCCATTGTCCAGCACCAACAGCAGACCCTCTTCATCATGCCGGTCCTGGTAGGCGATGAAGCCTTCGCTCGCGGGGAAGAGCTCGATGCTGGGCACTTCGCCCCCGATCAAGGTGCGCATGCGATCGCGGTATGGACCGTAGTTCACGCCGCCGTACACGAACAGCGAAAAGTTCGGGAATACCTCCTTTACAGTAGACTTGCCGGTGCGCGCCAACAGCCGCTCAAAGTACATCTGCGTCCAAGCCGGTATGCCGCTGATCAGGCGCATATCCTGCGTCATTGTCTCCGTGACGATCGCTTCCACCTTCGTTTCCCAATCGGGAAGTGTGTTCGTGGCGAAGCTGGGCAGGCGGTTATTTAAAAGGTAGCGTGGCACATGGTTGGCCACAATGCCGCTAAGCCTTCCAGTGGGGATCGCACCTTGCGTATCGAGCACAGGACTGCCTTGCAGGAAGATCATTTTTCCATTAACGAAGTCGGTTTGTCCGCCGGATGCGATGTAGGCTAGTAAGGCACGCCTTGCGCTATCGATGTGGTTGGGCAGCGAATGCCGGGTGATGGGGATGTACTTGGTGCCGCTGGTGGTGCCGCTGGTCTTGCACAGGTACAGCGGCCTTCCGGGCCATAGTACGTTCTGCTCTCCGGCAACAAGGCGATCGATGTAGGGCCGGAAGCCTTCATAGTCGCGCAGTGGCACGGCCTGCACCAGCGATGCGTGATCGTGCACCTGATGGAGTTTGTGTTCGCTACCGAAGGCGGTTGCCGCCCCGCACTGAATGAGCCGACGCAGAACACCGAGCTGTGCCGACACCGGATCCATTGCACGGCGCATCACCGCTTTGGTGACGAGGCGTGCGTAGGGCTTGGCGATGGAGGACCTGAGGCTCATGTTAAGGGGCCGGCGCAGGCCGCATGTCCCAGCGAAGTCGGGAGGCAGGAGCAGGGGCAAGCGACGCAACCATGTTGCTCCAGCTCTTGGTACTGCTCCTTGGTTCTCACTTGAACACCATATAAGCTTGCGGATCCACGGCCTCGCCGCGATGCCACAGTTCGAAATGCAGATGTGGGCCGCTGGTGAGCTCGCCGCTATTGCCCACGATGGCGATGGCCTCCCCTGCCTTCACGCGGTCGCCCTCTTTGCGCAGTAGCACAGCATTGTGCTTGTAAACGCTCACCAGATCGCCGGCGTGCTGCACATGCAACACATAACCGGCGTCGCTGGTCCAACTGGCAAGCACCACCGTTCCTTCCAAGCAGGCCTTCACCGCTTCGTCGGCCTTGGTCACAATGTCCACGCCATAGTGCCCCAGCGCGGGATCATAGGTCTGGGTGACCACGCCGCGCAGCGGGGTGAAGAAAAAAATGCCGGACAGCCCACTGAAACCGGTGCTTCCGGGGGTGCCCTCTTCCACATTGTAAGCTTCCTCGCGTCGCACCCGCTCGCGCAGCAAGCTGTCGCTCATGCCGGGCTTGAGCTCTTTGGGGTCGGGTGGCGCGGTGATCGGTGTGAACAACGTAACGCTGTCCGCAGGCACCTTTCCGCTAAGCACGTTCCGCAGGTTATCAATGTACAGGTCGCGCACAACCAGTGCGCCTTGCAATGAATCGGCCTTCAGCACCGCCTTGTAACTGTTGCGCTTGGTCTCCAGATCGGAGTATCCGGGTATGTACCGCTTCAACGGGGTGGTGACGATCAGGACAGTAACAATGGCGGCATTGAGGGCGAACAGACCCAACAAAAGCAAGATCACGTTCATGCGCGAAAGCCGGATGCTGAACCGTTCCTTGAACGAACCTTCGTCCACCAGCGACAAGCGATACTTGCTCTTGAGCCGGGCAACAAAGCCCTTCTTGCGGCGGCGGGTACCGGGCTCGATCATGGCCCGCGAAGGTAGCCGCCTCGGTGCCACTGGCCCTTTCACACTCACCGCACACACGTGGGCTTCCTCAAGCCCGGCAACTGTAAAGGCCGCCTTTCGCGCCGATGAAATAACTTGCACGGCTTTCTGTTCTTGAAGCACTTCCCCCCAGTCCGTTGCAATCCCTTCGCACCTTCCGATACCTCTCGGCGCTCATGCTGGTCCTCGTGGCCGTTTCCTGCTCCACCAGCAAGGACGCCTTCCTGAATCGCACCTTCCATCGCCTTACTGCGCGCGACAACGGCTGGTTCAACGCCAACGAGAAGCTCAACGAGTCCGTGGCCGCCATGGAAAAGGCCTATGTGGACGACTACGACGAAGTGCTGCCCGTGTTCATATACGGCACCGATGCACAGGCCAAAGCCTTGGTGCCCGACATGGAGATCTGCATCCAGAAGTGCGGCACCGTGATCGAGCGCCACTCTATGGAAGTGGAGAACAAGGAGGTGAACAGCTGGATCGATGATGCTTACTTCGTGATGGGCAAGAGCCACTTCTATAAGCGCAGCTACTTCGAGGCTGAACGCACCTTCGACTTCATAGGCCGCCGCTTCAAGGGGCAGGACCGACAGTTGGAGGCCCGTATGTGGTTCGCCCGCACCGCTATCCAGAACGAGCAGTACGCCAAGGCGCAAAGTGCATTGGATGAGGTGAAGGACGAAAAGGTCCTGCCGAAGAAGTTCCCTGCGGATGAACTCAGCGCGGTGCAGGCGGATCTGGACCTGAAGCGCGGCAAGGTGGACGATGCCATCATGGACCTCGAGCATGCTGTGGCGCTTGCCACCGACCGCAAACAGAAAGTGCGCTGGATGTTCATCCTGGCCCAGCTGTATCAGGCCAAGGGCATGGAGGACAAGGCCATCGCCCAGTTCAATAAGGTGGTGCGCAGCCACCCGCCCTACGAGCTCGGCTTCCATGCACAGATCTTTCAAGCGCTCTCCTTCGACCGCGGCAATAGCACCCAAATACGAAAGAAGCTGCATCGCATGCTGCGCGATGAGAAGCATAAGGACCACTTCGACATGATCGAATACGCCCTGGCCGAGCTCGACCTAAAGGAGAACAAGGATTCCACCGCTGTAGCCCACCTGAAGACCAGCGCCCGCGTGAGCACCACGGATCAACGCCAGAAGGCCAAAAGTTTCCTGCGCCTGGCCGACCTGTACTTCGACGACAAGAAATACCCCGCCGCCCAACAGTATTACGACAGCACCAGCGCACTGATCGCCGAAACGCACAAGCGCTTCGAGGAGGTGAAGATCCGCGCCGAAGTGCTTACCGAGCTGGTGGAA
The DNA here is from genome assembly GCA_046596155.1 of Flavobacteriales bacterium. Classification (GTDB taxonomy): domain Bacteria; phylum Bacteroidota; class Bacteroidia; order Flavobacteriales_F; family PHOS-HE28; genus PHOS-HE28. The sequence continues at coordinate 4,571 of JBKJNF010000069.1, forward strand.
CAACTCGACATCATCGCCCGCGAGGACAGCCTGCAGGCCTTGGCCGCACTGCCCGAGGCAGAGCGGGAGAAGAAGGTGAAGCGACTGATCAAAGAGCGCGAGGCCGAGGAGGAGGAAAAGGCCAGGCTGGAGGAGGAGGCCCGGCAACTACCCCCGGAGCAGGCCAACAAGACCAACAGGCCCGAGGCCGCTGGCGATCGCAATGCATGGTACTTCTATAACCCCGTGCAGCTTTCCCGCGGCATGGCCGAGTTCAAGAAAAAATGGGGCAACCGGACCAACGAGGACGACTGGCGCCGCAAGGACAAGGCGGGCAGTGCCTTCGCACAGGAGGCGGAGCCGGACAGCACCGATGAGAAGGGCAAGAACGAGAAGGACGGCGAACCGACCTGGAAGGATCCCCAGACCTACCTGAAGGACATCCCCGGTGACAGCGTGGCCATTGCCGCCAGTAACGAGAAGATCTGCTCGGCGCTCTATATCGCAGGCACCATTTATAAGGAGAAGCTGAAGGACGTGGATAACGCCGTGGAGAGCTTCGAGGTGCTCAACGGCCGCTTCGAGGATTGCCGCTACACCCCAGAATCCTTCTATCAGCTCTACCGGATCTACCTCGCCAAGGAAAAGACCGGCACCTTCTTCGACCTCGATGGTAAAGGCTCGGCATACTACGCCAACATCATCACCGAGCGTTGGCCGGACAGCGAGTTCGCCCGCTTGGTGCGCGACCCCAACCAGGTGATGGCCGATGAGCAGTTGCACACCGCGGAGGAACTGGCCTATACCGACCTCTACATCCAATACCGCCAAGGCCAGTACCTACCCGTGATCACCACGTGCAATACAGTGATCGCCGAGCAGCCGCGCAACCACCTGCTTCCCAAGTACTATCTGCTGAAGGCCCTGTCCGTCGGCGGTATGCATCAAGTGGACGCCTTCCGCACCGCGCTAATGGAAGTGAACGGCAAGTTCCCGGGCAGCGATGAGGGCAAGGCCGCACAGGACATCTTGGCCCAATTGAACAAACAGGCGTCCGACCCGCCCAACGGCGAGGCTCCACCCGAAGTGGTGGCCGCGCCCACTTACTCCAACGCCGATGGACCTCACTTCATCGTGGTCGTGTACCCTTCAGCCGACGGACCGGTGGACCCAACCAAAGCACATATCAGCGACTTCAACCAAGCCAACTTCACCGGTGTGTCCCTGTCCGTGAACACCTCAATGCTCGACCCTAATAACCAGCTCATCAAGATCGGTCCCTTCGCCAACAAGCAGAAAGCCATGGAGTATTATGGCCTGTTCCTAGTGAATACCGCGCAGTTGGGCACCCTCAACGAGCAGGGCTACGGCACCTTTGCCATCAGCGCGGCCAACTACACCGGCTTCTACAAGAACAAGGACGTGGATGCCTATACTGTCTTCTTCTCCGATAACTACCTGCAAGGACAGTAGGACAAATCCCTGAGGCTGTTACATTTGTACATGTTCAGGAACGAAAAACCGACCCAGCCCATGAACAAGGCCGCCGAACCGGTGAACACCGGCAAGATCAACAGCATCATGGAGGGCACCTCCATCGAGGGGGAGATCAAGAGTGATAGCAACATCCGCATCGACGGACGCGTGAAGGGAACCATCAATGTGCGCGGCCGCTTGATCGTGGGCGCCAGCGGCCTGGTGGAAGGCGATGTAACCTGCCAAAGCAGCGACATCGAGGGTACTGTGAACGGCAAGATCAGCTGCCAGGACCTGTTGAGCTTGAAGGCCACGGCCAAGCTCACCGGCGACATCAACACGAAGAAGCTGGCCATTGAGCCGGGCGCAGTGTTCACGGGCAACTGCACCATGGGCGGTGGCATTGTGAAGGAAATGGACCCCATGCGTCTGCGCGCGGAGAACAACCCCGTACGCCCAGAGCAGTCCCAAGCGGTCCGCTGATCGCGGATCCCAGCGCATGGCCGAGGATCAACGATCCCCCGTTCTTCCTGTTCTGTTGTTCAGTGCCGGGTGTGCGGTGATCACAGCAGTCGGTTTTCGTTCCTTGGGCTTACCCTTCACGTGGCCCTATGCTTTTGTGCTTTGTTGGTTCACCTTGATATCCCTGCTTCTGCTCATCTGGCAGGAGCGCGCTTTGGGGCCTGATGTGCAGCGGTTCATTCGCAGGTTCATGGGTGGCATGGTGCTCAAGCTCCTCCTTTCCTTGGTGCTGCTGATCTTTCTGGTCAAGGCTGTTCCTGCCGTTCATGTCAAGCCGCTTTCGACCACGTTCGCACTGCTCTATTTCGCCTATCTCGCCTTCAGCACCATTCGACTGGCCAGCCGCTTGCGCAGCATCCTACGAACATGAGGCTCGATGATGGCATCGACGAGGAGGAACTGGAGTCCGTGAACGGCCCGGCGAAGAGCTATGGAAAGTACGGCGCCCTGGGCATCCAGATGGTCGCTTTCATGGCGGTCGGCGTCCTTGGCGGTCGATGGCTCGACACCCGGGTCGTGCTCACGTTTCCCCTGTTCACGTTATTGGGTGTGTTCTTCGGGCTGGCCGGTGCCTTGTGGTTCCTATTCAAGGAAGCCACGAAAAAGTGATCCTTCGCGGATCATTTTGGTTCGACCTTCCGCCATTTCAAGTCGATGTCTACATTTGCCGCCGCAAACAGGGGTATGCCCTGCTCGTGAAGATGCTCATCTCCTCGCTACGAACCGCGCTATTACTGGTCGCAACCCTGTTCATGGGTCCTTCCTTCGCGCAGGAACACGGCAACGAACAGCCCCTCCAGGACCACGAAGTAACCACCACTGCGGCCGGAAATGGCGCATTGGGTGGTGAGTTGCAGGAGGAAGCACATCTGGCGGAAAAGTTCAATGCCGGAAAGCTCATCATGGAGCACATCGGCGATAGCCACGACTGGCATCTCTGGGGACACTCGCACCTGCCCTTGCCGGTGATCCTGAAGACGCCCGACGGCTTCGAGTTCTTCAGCAGCAGCCGGTTCCTAGGTGAACACCATCACCCGGCCACGTATACTGGCAGCTATGGCACCTACGCCTTGCATGGCCAGAAGGTTGTGGCCGTTGATGCCACAGGGAGTGTGGACGCTGCAGCGACCGCTGGCTTGTGGGACTTCAGCATTACCAAGAACGTGGCGACACTGCTCTTTTGTGTAACGCTCATGTTGGTCCTTTTCATCGGCATGGCCCGCGGATACGCCAAGCGCGGCATCGCGGCTCCCAAAGGCATCGCCAGCCTGTTGGAACCGGTCATCCTCTTCGTGCGCGACGACATTGCCAAAAGCGCCATCGGCGAAAAGCATTACCAGCGCTTTGTACCCTACCTCCTTACCTTGTTCTTCTTCATCTGGTTCCTCAACCTCATCGGGCTGATCCCGATCTTCCCTTTCGGCGGGAACGTTACCGGGAACATCGTTACTCCACTGGTGCTGGCCACGGTCACCTTCCTGATCGTAACGTTCGTGGCCAACTGGCACTACTGGCGTCACATGCTCGCCATGCCCGGCATCCCCATTCCGGTGCTCATCATCCTTACCCCGATCGAGATCATGGGCCACTTCATACGCCCCTTGGTGTTGATGATCCGATTGTTCGCCAATATCATGGCTGGCCACATCGTGCTCTTGGTGTTCTTCTGCTTGATCTTCATATTCGGGCAGAACAGTGTGGTCGGCGGTTTTGCCACCAGCGTGCCCGCCCTCGCATTCACCATCTTCATCAACTGCTTGGAGTTGCTCGTAGGAGCGCTTCAAGCTTACGTTTTCACGCTGCTCACCAGCATTTACATCGGCACGGCCGTGGCCGGTGGGCACAACGATCATCACTAAGCAACAACCATCAATCCCTCATTCGATGACCACTTTGAACATTCTCCTCCAAGCCGCTCCAGAGGCTAGCATGGCCGTTGCGAAAGCAGGTGCCGTTATCGGTGCCGGTCTCGCCGCCATGGGTGCAGGTATCGGCATTGGCCGCATCGGCGGTAGCGCATTGGAGAGCATCGCACGCCAACCAGAGGCTAAAGGTGATATCGTCAGCAACATGATCCTGGCCGCCGCTCTGGTGGAAGGTGTGGCGCTCGGTGCTGTCGCGCTTGGCTTCATCGTCGGTCTTTAAGCACTTCTGCCAACACGGTACGCGGCCCCGCGCCTCTTGAAAAGGGCACGTGATCCCGCACCCCAACCGGTACATAAATGAGTCTCGTCACACCCGATATCGGCCTCCTCTTCTGGATGTGCCTCTCCTTCGGCATCGTGTTCCTGCTGCTGCGGAAATACGCCTGGAAGCCGATCCTGAGCAGCGTGAAAGTGCGCGAATCCTCCATTGAGAGTGCACTGAACGAGGCGAAGTTGATGCGCGAGGATATGGCGAAGATGTCCGCTGGTAATGAGGAACTGATGCGACAGGCCCGTGAGGACCGCGAAGTGCTCCTGAAGGAGGCCCGAGACATTCGCGACCGCGAGATCGCCGATGCCAAGGCACGCGCCAAGACCGAGGCCGATGCCTTGATGTCCCGCGCTCGCATCGACATCCAGAATGAGAAGAATGCCGCCATCACCGAGATGAAGAACCAGGTGGCTTCGTTGAGCCTGCAGGTGGCCGAGACCATCCTGCGCGAACGCCTCAGCGGCGACGTGGCCCAGCAGGTACTCGTGGACAAAGTGATGAAGAACGCCGACCTCCGCCAATCATGATCATCGCTCCGGTCGCCTTCCGCTACGCCAACAGCCTGCTGCTGCTCGCCACCGAGCATGGCACGCTGGACGGCACTCAGGCGGACATGCAACTGGTGAGCGATACCTGCGAACGCGAACGCGAATTGGTGGTGCTGTTAAAGAGCCCAGTAGTGAAGCCCGACAAAAAGGTGCGCATCCTGGAGCAGATCTTCGCGGGGCGCGTGGGCGAGGTGACCTCCAAATTCATGAACATCTTGGTGCGCAAAGGCCGCGAGATGCTTCTGCCCGATGTGGCCGCTGCCTTCACGCAGCTGTACCGCACTCAGCAGAACATGCTCACCTGTGAGGTGCGCGGTGCTGCGCCCATCTCCGACGCCACGCGCAAGCAGGTGCAGGCCTTGGCCGAAGCGAAATACCCTGGCAAGTCCATCGACATCGTGGAGACGGTGGACCCCAGCCTGATCGGTGGCCTCATCATCCGCATCGGCGACGAACAGCTCGACGCCAGCGTGAGGCGCCGATTGCATGACCTGCGCCGCAAATTCTCCGAGAACCCGTACATCCCCGAGATCTAACGACCTCCCATCATGGCCGAAGTGAAACCCGCCGAAGTATCGGCGATCCTCAAACAAGAACTCGCTGGTTTCCGCAGCGAGGCCGAGCTCGAAGAGGTCGGTACCGTACTTCAGGTAGGTGACGGCATCGCGCGCATCTACGGACTGCAAGGTGTGCAGAGCGGTGAGCTCATCGAGTTCAATAGTGGCCTGCGCGGCATCGTACTGAACCTCGAGGAGGACAATGTGGGTGCTGTGCTCTTGGGCTCCGGCGTGGGTGTTAAGGAGGGCGACATCGTCAAGCGCACCAAGCGCATCGCCAGCATCAAGACCGGCGAAGGCATGGTGGGCCGCGTGGTGAACACCCTCGGCGAACCCATCGACGGCAAGGGTCCCATCAGCGGTGAACTATTTGAGATGCCCCTGGAGCGCAAGGCACCCGGTGTGATCTACCGCGAACCTGTGAAAGAGCCGCTGCAGACGGGCATCAAGGCCATCGACGCCATGATCCCCATCGGCCGTGGACAGCGCGAACTGATCATCGGTGACCGCCAGACCGGCAAGAGCACGGTGGCCATCGACACCATCATCAACCAAAAGGAGTTCTTCGACGCGGGAAAGCCCGTTTACTGCATCTACGTGGCCATTGGCCAGAAAGGTTCCACTGTCGCGGGTACCGTGAAAGTGTTGGAGGAGAACGGCGCCATGGCCTACACCACCGTGGTGGCCGCCAACGCCAGCGACCCCGCACCGATGCAGTTCTTCGCACCCTTCACCGGTGCGGCCATCGGCGAGTACTTCCGCGATACCGGTCGCCCCGCGCTGATCGTATATGATGACCTGTCCAAGCAGGCCGTGGCCTACCGCGAAGTATCCCTTTTGCTGCGTCGCCCACCCGGACGTGAGGCATACCCCGGTGACGTATTCTACTTGCACAGCCGCCTGCTGGAGCGTGCCGCCAAAGTGACCTCCGACCAGAGCG
>JBKJNF010000189.1:0-12501 GCA_046596155.1 Flavobacteriales bacterium
CCATCCAGATGCGGCCCATGTGGATCAGCGGGAAGGTGGCCGCCATGATCACGGCGAAGATGGTCATGGCCTCAGCGGACCGATTCACGGCCATCCGCCACTTCTGGCGGAACAGCAGCAACACCGCACTGATCAGCGTGCCGGCGTGACCGATGCCCACCCACCAAACGAAGTTAGTGATGTCCCAGGCCCAGTCCACGGTCTTGTTCAAACCCCAGACCCCGATGCCTTTGCTGAATAGGTAAAGGATGCAGCCCACGCCGTAAGCGGCGATGATGGCGGCGATGGTGATCAACACGTACCAGGCCTTGGGGGCCTTGTCCTCGATGGGGCCCACCAGGTCGTTGGTGATGTCGTGGTATGTGCGATGCCCCAGGATGAGTGGTTCGCGGAGCGCTGATTCGCTGTGCATGGTCCTAGTGGTGGGCTTCTTCGGTTACGGCGGCGAGTTCGGCAGCTTCCTCCTTGTTGCGCACTTTCGCCAGGTAGCTGATGTTCGGCTGAACACCGATCTCTTCAAGCATGTGATAGGCGCGCTCGCTCTCGGCGATGGCTTTCACCTTGCTGTTCTTGTCATTGAGGTCGCCGAAGGTGATGGCGTTCGTGGGGCAACCCGCGCTGCAGGCCGTCTCGATCGCGCCGTCCTTTACCATCGTACTGGCCTTCTTCGCGGCGAGCTTGCCGGCCTGGATCTGCTGTACACAGAGGCTGCACTTTTCGATGACACCACGGCTGCGGACAACTACGTCCGGGTTCAGCACCAAGCGGCCCATGGCATCCCATGCAGGGTTCACTTCGCCGAACTTCTCGGTAACGTAGTTGAACCAGTTGAAGCGGCGCACTTTGTACGGGCAGTTGTTCGCGCAGTAGCGCGTGCCGATGCAACGGTTGTAGGCCATCATATTGAGGCCCTCGTTGCTGTGCGTGGTGGCGGCCACCGGACACACCGTTTCACAGGGAGCATGGTTGCAGTGCTGGCACATCACCGGCATGAAGAACACCGTCGGCGTGGCCGAAGGCTCCTCCATCGCCAGGTAGCGGTCGATCTTGCCGATGTTCTGCGCCTTGCCCACCTCGTGGGTCATGTCACTGCTGTAGTAGCGGTCAATGCGCATCCAGTGCATGTCGCGACTGCGGCGTACCTCGTCCTTGCCCACGACCGAAATGTTGTTCTCGCTGTTGCAGGCGGTGATGCAGGCCCCACAGCCGATGCAGCTGTTGAGGTCGATCGTCATGCCCCAGTGATGGCCCACTTCGGCCACCGGATGGTCCTTCCACAAGTTCACCTCCGTGGCGGGCACCTTGTCGTTCGCGTCGATGTGGCCGTCGTGGTTCACGTCCTCGTGCACCGCAAGCATCTCCACTTCGTTGTACGTCTCCTTCGGCTCATGTTTCGCCCACTCGGCGAAGGTGGTCTCCTTGATGATGCTGTTCCGGTCCATGCCGGTCAACTGTGTCTGCGTAAGGCCGAGCGCATACGTCTTCGGCGTGCCTTCCACATTGGCCTTCACGGCCACATAGCTCACAGAGCCGTTCACCACGCTGGTAAAGGGATAGGCATTTCGGCCCATCTGGCTGCCATCCTCATTCTTCACATTGGCGGCGCGTCCCACGCTCTCTCCATTCGCACCGCGGCCGTAACCCAGCGCGATGCTGACCGATCCAGGCGCCTGACCTGGGGCAGGCACAGCGGGCAGTTCCATCTCCATACCACTCACGGTCACTTTCACCACGTGCGCGGGTTCCTGCTCACCGATGGAAAGCTGCTTCACCTCCTTCTTGCCGGTCATGGTCAAGAGGTCGGCCGGAGCCATGCATACGTAGTTATCCCAGGTCACTTTCGTGAGCGGGTCGGGCATTTCCTGCAGCCAGGGGTTGTTGGCATGCAGACCGCTGCCGATGCTCTCCTTGGTGTATAGCTGCACTTCCCATGCACCTGCACCTGCTGTGCTGTTCTTCGCACCGGCCGCTGCACCGGCGAGGTCGCCAGCGAAGGTCGCCGCCTCGGGAGTCGGTGCGTAGGCATCGAAGCCGCCGTTGTAGATGCTGTTGTTCCACGCGTCCGTGAAGTTCATCGGCGTGGTGGAACGGGCGCTGAGGGCGGCCTGCCACACCTCCTGGATGTGCGTGTGGTAGCTCTTGTCGTTGCCGCTCCACTTCAACAGTGTTTCCGGCCATTGACGGGTGTCGTAAAGCGGACGGATCGCGGGCTGTGCCGTGGCGTAGTGACCCGGCTTCGGCATGTGGTCGTTCCAGCTCTCCAGCCAGTGGCTGTCCGGCAGGAGCATGCTGCACAGGCTGGCCGTCTCGTCGGCATGGCTGCTGAAGCTCACGCTGAGCTTCACCTTCTTCAGGCCCGCGGCGAATTCGCCGGCGTTGGGCAGACTGTACGCGGGATTCACACCGGCGATCAGGATGGCGCCCACCATGCCTGCGTTCATGTCCTTCACTAACTGCTGCACCGCAGCATCATCGCCCTGCTTGAAGTAGGTGTGGTTCGCCAGGTCGATGGTGCTGCCGTAGTTGCCCAGCATCGCGTTGATGCTATTCACGATCACCTGTGTTCCTTCGTCGTTGTGTCCACAGATCACAAGGCTCTTGCCTTTCGCTGCGGCGAGTTCGGTCGCACACTTCTCGATCATTCCGCCCACGCCTTCCATTGCGGAGGCACCAACGGACGCCCCGCCCACCTTCTTCGCCACGGCATCATGCAGGGCCAATACCGTACTGGGGATCTGACTCGGCTTCACCGCCACGCGTTGATCGGCGTTGGCACCGCTCAGGCTCATGCGCGCCTCGAACTGCCAGTGGCGGCTCATCGGCTTTTCGGTCGTGGCGTCCTCGGGACGGCGGCGGGTGGCGTATTGCCAGGTGTTCTCAGTGGTGCTGCCCCAACCGCTGAGGAAATCGGCGCCCACGCTCACCAGTACCTCGGCCTTGCTCAGGTCGTAGCTCGGGAACACGCGCTTGCCGAAGTTTTTCAAGTTGGCATTCGTTACGCCGCTTTGGCTGATGGTGTCGTATTGCACATGACCCACACCGACACCGAACTTCGCCTGGAAGCCAGCGATGGCCTGCTGCACACTAGGGCTGATCACCGTGTTGGTGAGCAGCACGATGCGTTGACCGGCACCGGCGATCTGTGTTAGTTGCTCCCCAACGGCCTTGTCGGCAGCCGCCCATGTGGTGGCGATGAGGCCCTGGCCGGCCTCGTTCGCCATCGGACCATGCGCACGCGCACTGTCGTACAGCGTGATCACGCTGCTGTTAATGCGAGCGTTAATGCTGCCCTTCTTGTTCGCCGGATTGTGGTTGATGCCGAAGCGGGGGTTGCCCTTGATGTGGATCGGTCGACCCTCACGGGTCTTCACCAATACGCTCGCAAAGTCCTCGCCGTCGTAGAATGAACTGGCGTACCAATTGGCCACCCCCGGGGTGATGTCCTCGGGCTTGTTCACGTACGGAATGCTCTTGATAACAGGCGTTTCGCATGCGGCCAGTGTGGCGGCGCTCAGGGAGAAGCCCAAGAACTTGAGGAAGTCACGGCGGCCCGTGGTGCTCCCGGTCAATCCCTTGTCGCCCATGGCCTCCATGAGGGGAAGGGGCGTATTGAATTCGTTCGTAGGAGCCTCGGGCGCTTGCGAGAGCTCGCCCAGGTCCTGCCAGTATCGCTTGGTGGTCGACATCGTTCCGCGCGTGTTCTTAATAGTGGCACTTGGCGCATTCCCAGCCGCCCAGTTCCTTCACTGTGATCTTCTCGTCCTCCAGGTACTTCTGCAATTCCTTGTTGCCCATCGGCGTCTCGGTGAGGCGGCGGTGGATCTCATCGTAGTAGCCGTTGCCCTTGGCACCTTGGGCCATCTGCGACACCTCGGTCTCGTTGTGGCAATTGATGCACCAGCCCATGGTGAGGGGGCTCCACTGCTCGGCCACATCCATTTGCGTATCCACAGGGCCGTGGCATTTCTGGCACTCGATCTTGCCCACGGCCACGTGTGTGGCATGGTTGAAGGCCACGTGATCCGGCAGGTTGTGCACCTTCACCCACCGGATGGGCTCTTCCTTTCCGGTGAATTTGGCCGCCTCTGGATCCCAACCTGTGGCCGCATAGATCTTGGCGATCTCCGCCTTGCCCGTGACCGGTCCTTCCTGGACCGCCTTGTGGCAGTTCATGCACACGTTCGCGCTCGGGATGCTTGCATGCTTGCTCTTCTCGGCCGTGCTGTGGCAGTAGATGCAGTTGATCGCCATCTTGCCCGCATGCAACGTATGGTTGAATTTGATAGGCTGCTCCGGCTTGTAGTGCGCCACGTCCGGCCCGCCGTAAACACCAATGTTGTAGGCCCAGTTCCAGCCCTGTAGTAGGACCCAAACGACCAACAGGAGGCCGACCACCGAGGCCCACCCCTTGTTCTTGCCGGCCCAATGCATGATGTTGCCCCAAACACTGCGCTCGGGTTCCGGTTCCAATCCGTCCGCTTCGCGCTTGGCATTGTTCAGCTGATGCTTCACGCTGCCAAGCGACAGCACGACCACCAACAGCAAGAGCACAACGATCAGGAGCCACTGCCAAGGGGTGTCCGACCCCATCTCGCGCTTGGCGGTCACATTACCTCCGGGGGGAGGGGGTGCCTGTTTGGGTACGTAATTATCAACGTAGGAGAGGATGGCATCAATGTCCGCATCCGACACCGCGTTGGGGGTCATCACACTTCCATTGAACTCTTGGAACAGGGCCTTGGCGTAAGCATCGTTCGATGCCTTCATGTAGCCCTGGCTGTTCTTTATCCAGGCATAAATGTTGCCGCCGCTTTTCGCCCAACGGTCCTTGGCACCCTTGAGTGCTGGGCCGGTCATCTTCGCGTCCGGCTTGTGGCAGCTGGCGCAGTTGGCCTTGAAAAGCTTCTCACCAGTAGCATACAACGCCTTGTCGGCCTGCCCATGGGCATGGGTGGCCGAAAGAAGGAGAACGAAGGCGAAGGTCGCGTGAAGAAGCCCGGTGAATCGCTTGGAGATCCTTGATGGGAGGGGCATTCCGGACATTTTTGGGGCGGACCTGGACCGGTCGGCGCGGCGCAAAAATATGCGCCCTGCAATACGGGGACAGGCCCAGCGGGAATTGTCATGCACGTGTAAGCTATTTAGAATCGTTCTAAATATCATCGAACGCCTGTAGCCCGCGCTGCACGCGGCACACAACGTGCACGTTCAGTTTTACGTGGATGATCATTTCACCACAGATACTTTCGCCGTTGATGCGCACCGCCCACTTCCTCGTCCTTTGCCTGCTCGTTAGCCTGACCAAGGCGCAGGACGATCCGCGCGTGTTCACGCCCTATGCTGCGGGCAGGACGGTCCTTCCCAAGGATACCCCAGCTGTTGACAGTGTTGCACCCGGCAAGATCACGTTGCACGAAGGCGGACACATCGGCGAGCTGATGAACAGCTACACCCAGCACAAGCACCCGCTGAAAGGCTTCCGCCTCCAGATCTACCTCGGTGAACGCACGAAGGCCGAGGATACCCGCCGCCAATTCCTAACGCACCACCCGGAGACCCCCGCCTACCTCAGCTACCTCGCGCCCAACTTCCGCGTTCGGGTGGGCGATGAGCGCAACAAACGAGAAGCGGAAAAGCTGCGCGAACAGCTCATGGATGAGTTCCCCGGTTCCTACGTGGTGCCCGACGAGATCGAGATGCCGCGGCTGCCGGACCTGAAGTGAACAACGCGCAGCCACTGCTGCTGCAATACCCATCACGTCGTTGATGTCCCGATCCCCGGATCGAGCATCTTCGTGTCCGGATCACAGAACAGTTCATACCACCCGGCCATGACCTTCTCCACACTGAACACCCACACATCACTTTCGGTCACGGACTTGGACGAGCTTCAAGGAACCGCCAGATGGGCGCGGATCGTGGCGATCATCGGCTTCGTGCTGCTGGGGCTTATGCTCGTGTTCGGCCTCGCCTTCGGCTCGTTCTTCGGAAAGCTCATGGCCATGCAAAGCGCAATGAGCGGTGCACAAATGCCCTTCGATCCCAGCCTCTTCGGCATCTTCTACGCCGCGCTCTTCCTGGTGATGGTGATGATCTACTTCTTCCCTACCCTGTTTCTCTACCAGTACGCAACACGCACGCTTCGTTCACTGAAGACGGGCTTTGACGCTACCTCCTTCAGCAGCGGTCTGCGCGCCCACCGCTCTTTTTACAGCTACATCGGCGTGTTGATGATCATCGTGACGGTGCTCTATGCCCTGGTGTTCGTCTTCCTGGGCATCGCTATGGCGATGATCCCAGCAATGCCAACGATGCCGGAGGGGATGACCATGTGATGGTGGCGACGCTGGATCAGGCCCGAAATGGCAACTAAATATGAGCGCGCTTCGGGCTACGCATCGATGCATTGTGCTGTGACTGGAATGCACGCCCAGTAAGACAACGAATCGTACGGAGGTTAACCCTCCAACGTCCGCTTCACCTCCACCATTTCGAAGGCTTCCACGTGGTCGCCGACCTTGATGTCGTTGAAGTTCTTGATGGAGAGACCGCACTCGTAGCCGTGTGCCACCTCCTTCACATCGTCCTTGAAACGCTTGAGCGCATCGAGGTCGCCAGTGTACACCACTATACCATCGCGGATGAGGCGCACCTTGTTCTTGCGATCGATCTTGCCATCGAGCACATAGGCGCCGGCAACCGAGCCGACCTTGCTGATCTTGAAGACCTCGCGCACTTCCGCAGTACCCGTGACCTTCTCCACCTCCTTCGGCGCCAGCATGCCCACCATGGCCTGCTTGAGCTCTTCGATGGCGTTGTAGATGATCGAATACATACGGATCTCGATCTCCTCGGATTCCGCCAGCTTGCGGGCACCCACAGTGGGGCGTACTTGGAAGCCGACGATGATGGCGTTGGAGGCCGAAGCCAGCAGCACGTCGCTCTCGGCGATCGGACCTACTGCCTTGTGGATCACGTTCACCTTGATGTTCTCGGTGCTGAGCTTCAACAAGGAGTCCGTCAATGCTTCCACGGATCCGTCCACGTCGCCCTTCACAATGATGTTGAGCTCCTTGAAGTCGCCAATGGCGAGGCGACGACCGATCTCGTCAAGTGTGATGTGTTTGCGTGTGCGCATGCCCTGCTCACGCTGCAACTGCTGGCGGCGTGTGGCGATGGTGCGCGCTTCGCGCTCGTCCTCCATTACGTAGAAGTGGTCGCCCGCATTCGGCGCACCGTCCAAGCCGAGGATGGAGATCGGCGTTGATGGACCCGCTTCCAGCACGGCCTGGCCGCGCTCGTTGAACATGTTCCGTACACGCCCGCTGAACTGGCCCACGAGGAGCACTTCACCCTTGCGCAGCGTGCCGGCTTCCACGAGCAGGGTGGTTACGTAACCGCGGCCCTGTTCGAGCGTGCTCTCGATCACAACGCCCATGGCGCGTTTGCCCGGGTCGGCCTTCAGGTCCAGGATCTCGGCTTCGAGCAGCACCTTCTCCAAGAGCTGATCAACCCCGGTGCCTTTCTTGGCACTGATCTCCTGCGTCTGGTATTTGCCGCCCCACTCCTCCACCAGGATGTTCATCTGGCTGAGCTGCTCGCGGATCTTTTCCGCATTGGCGCCCTGCTTATCGATCTTGTTGAAGGCGAAGACCATGGGCACGCCAGCGGCCTGCGCGTGGTTGATGGCCTCGCGCGTCTGGGGCATCACGCTGTCGTCCGCTGCGATCACGATGATCGCGATGTCCGTGACCTGCGCACCACGCGCACGCATGGCCGTAAAGGCCTCGTGACCCGGCGTATCGAGGAAGGCGATGCGCTTGCCGTTCTCCAGTTGCACACTGTACGCACCGATGTGCTGCGTGATACCACCGGCCTCACCGGCGATCACGTTGGCCTTGCGGATGTGGTCCAGCAACGAGGTCTTACCATGGTCAACGTGACCCATGACGGTAACAATGGGCGCACGACCGGCAACGCGCGAGGCATCATCGGCCTCCTCCATCACGTTCTCCTCGTTGTCGGCACCGACGAACTCCACCTTGAATCCGTATTCCTCAGCGATCACGGAAAGTGTTTCGGCATCGAGGCGCTGGTTGATGCTCACCATCATGCCCAGCGCGAAGCAGGCCTTGATGATGTCGGTGACCGGCACGCTCATCATGGAGGCGAGCTCGCTCGCGGTCACGAATTCGGTCACTTTCAGGGTCTTTCCGGCGAGGTCGCGGGCGGCCTGTTCTTCTTCAAAGCGCTGGTAGCGCTGGTCGCGTTTTTCGCGGCGCACCTTGGCACCGCGGCCTTTGCTTCCACCCCCGGTGAGGCGTGCGAGCGTTTCGCTCACCTTGCGCTTCACAGCGTTCTCGTCCAATTCGCCTGGACGACCCGCCACGGGTGCGCGTTGCTCCTGTTGAACAGTGCGTTCCACGTTCACCGGGCCGGGCTTCACGATGCGCTTGCGGCGGCCGCGATCGTCACCGGGGCGTTCGGCGGGCTTGCGTTCGCGCTCCACGGGCAGTTCGATCTTGCCCATGTGCTTGGGGCCGGCGAGTTTGGCCACGTTCACGCGGATGGTCTCGGGCTCAACGGGAGCGGCGGCGGTAGGCGTTGGGGCTGCAGGCGCAGCGGGCTTGGGAGCCTCGGGTGCAGGAGGCGGTGCAGGCGCCGTTGCTGCCGACTTCTTTGTGGTCTTCTTGGCCGGGGTCAGGTCGATCTTGCCCATGTGCTTGGGCCCCTCCATCTTCTCGGCGCGGGCCTTGATCACCTCATCGCCGGGTGCCACGGAGGTGGCCGGTGCGGAAGGTGGGGCAAGTACTTCAGGCGCTACCTCGGCCACGGGGGCGGGTGCGCTGGGCTTGGCCGGAGCCGCAGGCTCTACAGGCGCAGCAGCCTTGCGCGGCGCCTCTTTGCTGACGGTGTGCATCACCACGCTCTCGCGCTCTTGGCGTGCCTGGATGGTCTGCTTGCTGGCCACTTTTTCGGCCTTGTCGGTGCCGAACTCGTTGTCGAGCAGGGTGTATTGCTCCGTGGAGATCTTGGAGTTGGGATTCTGCTCCACCTGATGCCCTTTGGAGGCCAGGAACTCCACCACCGTGTGCAGCCCCAGGTTGAATTCCCGGGCCACCTTACTTAGTCTGATCGCCTTGTCTACCGTTTCGCTCATACAGTTCCTCTTATGCCCGCTGGCGCTGCCCGCGTTTAGGTTGTTGGTCCTGGTCGTTGGTCTCTTTGTGCTCGTCCTGGTAGCGAGTGTGTCTCATTCTCACGTTCACCAACAACCAGCAACCCCTTCCTATTTCTCCAATTCAGCTTTCAGTACGCGCAGCACTTCCACAACGGTCTCTTCTTCCAGGTCAGTGCGCTTCACCAGTTCCTCCTGTCCGATCTCCACCACGCTGCGGGCCGTATCGCACCCGATGCCCTTGAGCTCGTCGATGATCCACGATTCGATCTCATCCGCGAATTCCGACAGGTCGACGTCATCCGTCACCTCATCGCTATCGCGGTACACGTCGATATCGAAGCCCGTTAGGCGGCCGGCCAGCTTGATGTTGTGGCCACCCTTGCCGATGGCGAGGGCCACCTGGTCCGGCTTCATGTACACCTCGGCGCGCTTGTTCTCCATATCCAGCTTGATGTTGCCGACCTTGGCGGGACTCAGGGCCCGTTGGATCAGCAACTGATCGTTGCTGGTGTAGTTGATCACGTCGATGTTCTCGTTGCGCAGTTCGCGCACGATGCCGTGGATGCGGCTGCCCTTCATACCCACGCAAGCGCCCACCGGATCGATACGGTCGTCGTAGCTCTCCACGGCGACCTTCGCGCGCTCACCGGGTTCGCGCACGATGCGCTTGATAGTGATGAGGCCGTCGGCCACTTCGGGAACCTCTTGTTCGAACAGCTTCTCGAGAAACTCGGGGGCGGTGCGGCTCAGGATAACACGCGGGCTGTTGCCCTGCATTTCCACCTTCCACACTACTGCGCGTACACTGTCGCCCTTCTTGAAGAAGTCGACCTTGATCTGCTGGTCCTTGGGCATGATCAGCTCGTTGCCCTCGTCGTCGAGGATGAGCGTCTCACGCTTCCATATCTGGTACACCTCGCCGGTGATGATCTCGCCAACCCGCTCCTTGTACTTGTTGTACAGATGGTCCTTCTCCAGCTCCATGATGCGGCCCTGGAGGTTCTGCTTGATGGATAGAATGTTGCGGCGCAGGAACTCCAGGATCTTGATCTCCTGGCTCACCTCCTCGCCCACTTCGAAGTCGGGTTCGATCTTGCGGGCCTCGCTCAACTCGATCTCGAGCGCATCGTCCTCGCTCATACCGTCCTCCACGATCACGCGGTTAAGCCAGATCTCCAGATCACCCTTGTCCGGGTTGATGATCACGTCGACGTTGGCCTCCTCGCCGTATTTCTTTTTCACGACGCCTTTGAACACGTCTTCGAGGATGCCCATCATGGTCACCCGGTCGATGTTCTTCATCTCCTTGAACTCGGAGAACGATTCGATGAGGTTAACGGTGCTCATGGCACTTGGTGCTTCAGTTGAAGTTGATGCTTGCTTGCGTTGACTTGATGTCGGCGAAGGGGATCGCCGTCGTGTCCTTATCCAATTTGGCCGGGCGGCCTTTCACCTTGGCGGGCTGCTCGAGGAGCACGGTGATGCCGTGATCGTCGAAGCCGACCAGCTGCGCGCGAAGTAGCTTGCCATCGGTCTTGAGCACCTCCACCATGCGGCCGGTGTGCTTCTGGAACTGGCGCTTCACGCGGAAAGGGCGACCCATTCCCGGGCTGCTCACCTCGAGCTCAATGTCGTCCAGCGACTCTCCGAACGTTTCGCGCAGACCCTTGTTGATCACGGTGAGATCGTTGAGCGTGATGGCCTTGTCGTTGTCCACCTCCACAATGGCCTTGCCGCTTGTGCGCACTTCGGCGAACACCAGGAAATGTGGCGTTCCCTCCAGTTGGCGCTCCAGCGCTTGGGTGAGCATGGCAGTGGTGATCATTCGGCTCCGGCGGGGCCGGGAATAAAAAAGAGGGGCGGCCCCCTCTTTCCTCTTTCCAGCCGACTAACGGGCGCAAATGTAAGGATCGGACCGATCGGTTGATGCCTGAAGGGCCGCCCCGGTGCCGATCTTCGCCCCCACCATGCGCCGCGCCCTCATCCTTGCTGGACTTTTACTGCTCGTGGCCGGTATGGACCAGCGTTGGCTTGCGCACTGCAACTGGTAGCGTGGGCTCGGTCACCTGCCTCGGATAACCGCATCGAGCGGGAAGATCTTCGTTCCCTATCCCGCTCATGACCACCCTGTTGGTCTCCGCACGGTTGAGCCTGGCGCTCCGGCTGGTGGGGCGATGATCAGGATTTCAAGCCCACAAGCTTCCCATTTTGGATCACCCACACCATAGTGCCATGCATCTTGGCGATGCGGCGGGCTTCCTTGGCAGCGCGTTTGAGGGCGAGGGTGATCCGTTGGACCTTCCTGCTCGGCTTCTTTGTGCTCATGGATATGAGGTCAAAAGTAAGGGTATGGCACCCGATGCGTCATACACCGCATGCTCATCCGCCAAGGCGCGGTAGTGCTTCTCGAAGTTCGCCCAGCCTCGTTTGAACCTCCGCAACACATCGTTTTGGGGAAATCATGCCCACCTTGTGCTACGCGCGCAGAGATCAGTTTCAAGGCGATCATGGGTGAGTCCAACTTCAGGAACACGATCTCGATCCTGTATCCACGGCTCTTCCACTGTTCGATCATGTCGATGTAGGTGCGCCCACTCAACGTGCTCTCCAACGCGAACGACTCGCTGGCCGCAGTGAGCCGCCCCAGTTCAGCAAGCAGGATCCGCCCTGCGGAGCGAGTGGCGACAATCCGGTCGCTATCAGATCGGCGTTCACGAAGTTCACGATCCCAGCATCCCTCAACAGGTAGCTGCGTGCGAACGTGGTTTTGCCTGCGCCGTTAGGACCAGCAATGATGATGCAGCAGGGCTTGGGCTTTTTCACGCCGTGGCGCTCACCTTCTTGGCCCCCTTCATCGGAAGCATCTCCTTCACCGCAGCGATCAGCGCGACCTCGTCAAAGCCGCATTCGGCGTACAGTTCCTTTTGTGAGCCATGTTCGATCCACTTGTCGGGCATGCCGAGTCGCTTCACCTGGGCGCTGTACCCGTGGTCGGCCATGAACTCCAGCACCGCACTGCCCATGCCACCTTGGATACAACCATCCTCAACGGTGATCACGTGCTTGAACTTGCCGAAGACCTCGTGCAACAACAGTTCATCGATCGGCTTCGCGAAGCGCATGTCGTAGTGCGCGATGGAATAGCCTTCGGCTTGTAGCGTATCGATGCCTTTCGCGGCGATGTTGCCGATGTGCCCGATGGTGAGCACAGCGATATCATTACCAGTGCGCGCTTTGCGTCCGGTGCCAATGGTGATCTCCTTGAACGGCGTTTTCCATTCGGTCATCACGCCTTCGCCACGCGGGTAGCGGATGCTGAA
>JBKJNF010000127.1:0-27922 GCA_046596155.1 Flavobacteriales bacterium
GTCCTGGGCCACCTTGTCGGCATATGTGGGCAGGGCGATCAGCTCGCTCAGGATGGGGCGACACTTCGTGCTGGCCAGGTTGTAGAGCAGCTTAGCATAATCCGCGCTGATCACCATGTCCTTGCCGTGCTCTTCTGCTAGCTTTTCCACGTTGTCCTCGTTAAGCAACGCTTGGCACATCAGGGCGAATAGCAGCAGGCGAGCCTTTGGCAGGAAGGCGTATTTAGTAGTGCCTTTCTCCACGATCTCCCGCGTCATGCGGCCCAGTCGCTCCTGGCTCTTGTAGCACAGTACGATCTTTCGAGCATCGGCGTTCAAGCGGCTGGGACTGAACATCAGTTCGTAGATCTTGTCATCCTCAAAGGCCGTACGCATGCTGCGCATCTTGTCGATCTCGCCCTCGCTCGCCAAGAAGGTCTGCGCCAACTTCAACAGGCCGATGGCCTTGTTCTCCACGATGCCCAGTTCTTCCAATTCTTCAGCGGTGTGGCCCTCGAAACTGCGCTCCTGCCGCTCGTAGAAGATGCCCAATTCGCGGAAGCGGTCCTGCAATTGCAGCTGGATCATATCGTTTGCACGCAGGTTCCAGGGCTGGATAGGCGTCTGACGGTTATTGTTGATGGTCACGCCCACTACGAAGGTGTCACTGGCCTCGCTCACCACTTTCGCCAGCACGCGCACCTTCTTCAATCGGTCCTTGATCCGGTTGATGTCGCGGTGGTCCTCATGCTTCAGCAGAAAGCGACCGATGGTGGTGATGGTCTGCGCTCCGTTGAGCAGGCGTGGCTCCAGGATCTCGGCGGTGGCGTGCCCTGTGCGCGTGAACTTCTCGCAGCTGAAGGTGACACCATTATGATCGAAGAGGAAGCGGGCGGGATCCAGTGTACCGTCCACCAGGATCTGCTTGAAGCTCTTTTCCATGCTACGGTTAGCGGGACTGGTGTCCGGCATGCCATAGCGGATGTTGCGCTCGAAGAAGCGGTCGCCCATGGCCTTGTGCATCTGGTGGAGGTCCCACAAGCGCATGAAGCCCACGTGCATGGCCTCGCCACCGGGTCCATCGGCGTCCAGCACGGTGCCCAGGTCCAGCGCGAACTGGCGAGTGCGGTGCTCGTGTGCCTCACTGGTGCGGCCCGTGCTGCTGCTGCGATAAACGACCACCATGGTCACGGCGCGTCCGGAGAAATGGTCGTTGATCAAATATTGCTTGTTCTCCAGATCCTCACGGAGCTTGTCCAGCACGGTGCTGCGCTCGGCCTCCGCAGGATCGCCTAGAAAGACGAACTGGAACACCACGCGATCCACATGGCGGCCATCATCCTGGAGGCGCTTGCGCAGGCGGCGCATGAAGGGGTCGTTGCTCTGTGCCTTGCCGAAGAGCTGGTCGATGCCGTGTGCGATCAACTGGTCATAGCCCGTGCGGAAGGCATCGTGCTGACGCGTATGGCGGAACACGAAGAGAGACAGCGTACGCTTCTTGGGATCGATGTGATAGGCATCGATGCCGTGGTCGTGCGGCCCAAAGGCGATCTGGTCCAGCGCCTCATCGCGGGGCACGTGGAGTTCCTCCTCGAGGTACAGTAGACCGAAATAGTCGCTCTGAAAGCCGCCGTTCGCACTGCGGAGTTCCTTGTAGGTTGAAGCCAGTTTCGCCGGGGTGATCGCCATGGTCCAATGTTTACGGCGTGAAACTGGCGCAGATCGGGCAGATTCGCAAGGGGTAAGGCATTGTGTTGAAAAGTCGCTGAGCCCGAAGGCCGTGTTTCAGGCCTAGGTGAGTCGTCGATCATGCTTTTGCTCGGGCATTGACCCGCTGAATACCGCAAGAAAGCATCCTGACCGCTGCCCCCATAATACCCGGTTTGCGGTAGGTCCGACCCTTAGGAGCGCTTCGCGGCCTCAACCTTGAAGGCCGCAATGGCGTTCCGCGTGAAGTCGCTCATCACCAATCGGCCACTGATGGCAGCGCGTTGGGCGAGCAACTGGTCCCAATCCTCCGTGCCGCGCCACATCACACGCTTAAGCTCGGCCATGGCATCGGGACTGTATTTTGCCAGCTCGCGGGCATGTGCATCAAGATGCGCGTCCAGCTCCTCCACGGTGGGATAGATGGCAGCGTAAATGCCATGCTGCAGACACCATGCAGCATCGCGCTTAGCCGCCGGGGTGGCGCTCAGCAGCCCGAACGTGCCAGTGCCCACCTTGCGTTCCACGGCAGGCCCGACCACAAAGGGACCAATGCCGATAGCCAGTTCGCTCAGACGTGCCGTGGCACTGTCGTGCGCATAGGCAATATCCACCGCACACGCCAGTCCCACGCCACCACCCACTGCGTGGCTGTGGATCCGCCCGATCACGAACACCGGAGCCTTGCGGATGGCGTTGATCACCAGCGCGAAGCCGCTGAAGAACTCAAATCCCGTGGATTCGGAATCGATGGACACCAGCTCATCGAAGCTTGCCCCAGCGCAGAATGCCTTGTAACCATCGCTGCGCAGTACGATCACCCGCACGTCCTTGTTCTGCCCGGACGTTTCTATCGCTTGGGCCATTTGGTGGAGGATCGCACCCGGTAGGCTGTTGCTCTTCAGGTGGTGAAAGGTTACCGTGGCAATTCCCTCGTGGATCTCAGTGCGTACGTAGCCGTCGTCGTTCATGGTATTGGGCTGTGGTGGTGGCAAAGGAAAGGATCCGGCGGGGATGGGAAGGGCGGGTGTTGGGGATTGTAACCTACGAAGATGTTCAGAACGAAAACATACGATCCACAATGCCTTTAGGATAGACGCATGTACATGCATCTATCCGCCGAACAAAGAGGACCCGCCTGACTCAGATCCGCATCAGTGCCAGTCTATCATCGGCATTCGCAGCAAGGACGACCGAGGCGTTCAATTAGACGAGCCGCGACAACGGGTAGGTGGGGGGTGCCGTAAAAGACTTTGGAGGTGACCTATTGTAAAAAAAATGGCAATACCTCGATCTTATCGGTCACCTCCCGATTAATGTATGTACATGCATCCGTTGTAGGTGGGCAGCATGCGAAGGCGGAACGGAAACACCAGCACGCCGGACCCCGTGGCCGCCAATGAAGTCATCATCAGGGTCATTCCCCTGGACATTCACCACGTGTCCGTGTAGTTCCGTATGATCACCTAATGGGTTAGAACGCCGGGACCCAAGCTTCTGCATAAAGTCAACAACCACGGAGAGTTGCTGCTCTCGACACTGCCTGTCTCAGAACACAGGAATATAGTAATTCCGGCCGCTCAGTTGGCCCGTGCGCCCATCCATCAGGAAGCCAATGCAGAGTTGACCGTCGCGAAAGGGACAGGCGTGGTGCGGCTACGCAGAAAGGCGATAACCTCTTCGTCGTTCCTATAGTGCCCGCCCAGGTCCACGAAATGCGCGGCTAGTTCGGCGTAACGGTCCTTCATCAACAGCATGAATATGTCCAGGTAGTTCAGGCCAACGAAGACCACGGGCTTGTTGCGTCCGAACTCCACCAAATGTTCACGGAAGTACTGCGGATGCTCTGTCCAGTGCATCGTAGGATCGATATGGTGGCTAATGTGGTAGCCATCATTCCAGCACTTGTGATTGAACTTCACGTTGATGCAGGTAATACTGTTCTGGTAAGGGCTTCCGGGGTCCTCGGCGCTGACGAAGGCATGTTGTGTCCAATTGCCGGCCATGGCCACCAAGCGGAAGGCGATGAGCGGCAGAATGAACACCATCAGCGTGGCGGGCCAGTTCACCAGGCACAACCCGGCACACATGAAAATGAAGAGCAGCTCGCCCTGCACCGTGCGGTACATCAAGCGCTTGCGTCTGCGCATGAAGAAGTAGGCCGCCAGCGTGTATATGCCCGTGAATAAGAAGGTGATGAAGTAATGCATAAAGCCCCGCACGCTGTCACGCTGATAAGGCATGGTGCTGCTCTCGTCCGGCTCCAGGTTATTCTCCGCATGGTGCATACCCACATGATGGGCGTGGTAGGTGAAGGGCGTCTGCCCGAAGAAAGGCGCGATCACAAGGGGAATGAGACCATTAAGCCAGCCAAATTGCTCCGTGTACAATGGGCGATGCGTGCTGCAATGCAGCATCAATCCGAATGGGCCTTTGTAGGTGATGTTGTTGATGTAGAAGTACACTGCAGCAATAGCCCACCACAGCCAGCCGGTAACGAAGGGCAGGTACATCAGCGCGGCTAAGGGCACGAGCGTGAAGAAGACCTTGAGACTGAGGTAGGGGAAGGGCAGATCACACGGGTCGCGGATCAGCTTGAGGAAGAAGCGATCCAGGACAGAGTAGTGTTCGGGCTTAACGTAGACCGGATCCGTGTTCGCGGGTAGTGTGAGCATGTGGGTCAAAGTTGCGACGAATCGGCTGGGCCCCGACGGACAGGCCAGCAGCGCGGGTTCAGGGAAGGAAGGACGCCGCTCGGACCGCGGGGACTCCGCGGCCGCCGAGGACAACCTACCCCGTTCAGTTTCAAACAAGGCGATGCTTCGGCTAACTGCGGAACCCGCAAACGCCCACTGCGATGGGTCACAGTGACGATAAGCCAGCTTTCGCTGGCCGACAGGATCACTTACCGCCGCTTTCCTTCTGCTTGCGCTTCTTTAATTGACCGATCAGATCGACCATTTGATCCGGCGTCAATTGTTTGCCCACGATCTTGCGCTCACGGTCCAGTAGGAAGAACCGCGGTGTGCTGAACACATCCCACGCATCAGCATAGTTCAAGCTTTCGATAGTGGTCTTGCTAGGGATGTACTTGCTCGGTGCCTTCTTGGCATCATCATACACGTGCCAAGTGAGGCCGACGTTCACCCAGTCCATGTGGTTTTCGCGGATGAAGGCCTTCCAATCGGCGAAGAGCACGCTGTCGGTGGCCTTGGCTACAGAGTATACCTCCACATCCAAGGGGCGCAGTTTCTCCTTGTACTGCAAGTACAGGTCAGGCAGGGTCTTTTTGCAGTGGCCGCAATGCGGATCCCAGAACACCACCAGCACATATTCGTTGGGCAGGGTGTACATATTGATCCAATTCTGCTCCGTGGAATCCGGCAGGATGATGTTCTTGGACTGTGCACCGATGATCAGTGGTGCCTGCTTCCGCGCACGTTCACACAACTTGTCCAGTTTGTCGGCGGTCATCCACTTGGCGCGGCCTGGCTTGCCATCCTTCGTGCAATAGTAGGTCTGGGCCATGTGCACGAATACAGCGTCCATGCCCATGATGTCGCTGGTCTCGTACTTGTAGGTGATGCCATGCACGGCGAACCGGAACAGGTCGTCGCTATGGTCCATCATGTTCACCAGTTCATCGGCCAGCTTGTTGATCGTGTCCGGCACTTGCGGGATCACCTTCCCAACATACTCGTCGAATTTGTTCTGGAACACCGGTGTGCGCAGGATGCGCTCGTCCTTCAGGTCGGTGTTGTCCCAGAAGTGTTTACGGTACTGATAGTACGTAGCGGCACTGTCAAGAACCCCATCCGCCTTTCGTATCTCCACCTCTTCCGGTGCAATGCTCATGCGCACGATCACCGCCGCGAAGGTGCCGGGGTTCATCGCCACTAGGTCGCTCTGGTAGGCCTTCATTTTCTTGTCGATGGCAACCATTTGGGCCTTCAGGTCTGCTTTTTGGGCTGGCTCCTCGGTGGCATCGCGCCGCTTCCCGATATCTTCGACTAGCTTACGCTGCTCGTTCACGAAGCGGACATAGGCTTGGAACACCTCATTCTCACGGCTCTTTTTCACGATCAGGTGCCCGTTGAGATCAATGGTGTCGGTCTCGATCTGCACCAGCGGCTCATTCACCAGGATCTCGAAATACTTCGGGCCCGGAACTACAACAGCATAAACGCCTGCCTTGTAGCCTTTGGCGGAAGCGAAGACCACGTGGCCCTTGGAGTCGGCCACGGCGGTGTCGTTGTAATAGAGCTTGCTGCCGTAATAGTTGGCCAGGAAGACGCTATCCTTGGCCGCACCTTTGATGGTGAACTCGAGGCGTCGCTGATCTTGGGCATGAACACCGGAGATCGTGGCGAGGGAAAGCAGGGTCCACAATGTGAGGCTGGCAGAAAGATTCAGGTGCATGGCGCCAAAAGTAGCGGGTGCCGATCCGCAGCCCCCCCGGCCTTAACGATCCATTAAGAACGTGGGGATCAACAGGTCGCCGTTGGTGACAGGCAACCATGGGTAGGTGCAAAGCGTCTTCCGTCTGTCTATATTTGTCCTCCAAGCCCAACGACCCATGCAACGAGTATTCGCTTCCCTCCTTTTCTGCGCCGTAGCCACATTCGCTTCCGCTCAGAACCGTGACATTACCGTGAAGGATACGGACGCCATGCGCGCCAACGCGGTGAAGCATGCACAGCAAGTCGATGCAGCCGTTGGCTTGAGCGAAGAGCAGAAACCCCGTGTGAATGAGGTTTACATGGTGGTGGAGCGCCGTTTGGACGCCATGAACCAGCGTTTTGATATGGCCGGCATGAGCGCCGAGGACCGCGCCGCCGAAATGAAGAGCCAATGGGTAGGCGTTGATCAAATGGTCGAATTCCAACTGGCCCAGATCCTCACGGCCGACCAGACCACCAAGTGGCACGAAGCCGTTAGGTGATCCATTCCCGATCCAACCCTTGCGAACGCCCCCTGAACAGGGGCGTTCGGCGTTTCAGGCAGTCGCGGTCTTGAACTCGCTGGTGGTGTGGAAGACGATCTCCGGATTGTTCCTGCGCTCAAGATCCAGCATGTAGGCCGACGGGGCAATGAAGACAGGGTTCTCATCCTTGTCCTGCACGATCTGCATGTTCTTGGTACGGATGAACGCGGACAGGGCCTGCGGATCTGTGCTTGTGAGCCAGCACGCTTTGAAGGCCGGGATGGTCTGGAAGCTGCACGATGCATTGTACTCGTGCTCCAAGCGATAGCGGATAACATCGAACTGCAGTTCGCCTACGCAGCCCACGATCTTCTTATTGCCCGGTTGTTGCGTGTACAACTGCGCAACGCCTTCGTCGGTAAGCTGGCGGATGCCTTTCTCCAATTGCTTGCTCCGCATGGGGTCCAAGTTGACCAGTTCGCGGAAGAGTTCTGGCGAGAATGCCGGGATACCGCGGAAGGAGAAGCTGGCCCCTTGGGTGAGCGTATCACCGATCTTGAAGGTCCCCGTGTCGAACAGTCCGATCACATCGCCGGGCCAGGCATCATCCACAATGGTCTTCTGCGCGGCCAGGAACGTCGTGGGGTTGCTGAAGCGGACGTCCTTATCCAGCCTCACGTGATGATAGTATGTATTCCGTTCAAAGTGCCCGGAGCATATGCGCATGAACGCTATACGGTCGCGATGGTTGGGATCGAGGTTCGCGTGGATCTTGAAGATGAAACCACTAAAGCTCTTGGCATCCGGAGCCACCATGCCCTGGTCTGTTGGCCGCGGGGCGGGGGTGGGGGCGATGCGCACGAAGGTGTCCAACACCTCCTTCACACCAAAGTTGTTGAAGGCGCTGCCAAAGAACACAGGTGCCACGCGGCCAGCCCGGTAGCTCTCCACATCGAACGGATCGTATACCCCGTTGATCAGTGCTACCTCTTCGCGCAGTAGGTTGGCCGCATCCTCGCCGACCTGCTTGTCGAGCCGCGGATCGATGAGATCATTGATGTGTATGCTTTGGCCCTCGATCTTCGTCTTGATGCTCTCGAACAGTTTCAGGTCACCATCGTACAGGTCGTAAACTCCCTTGAAGGTGGCACCAATACCGATAGGCCAGCTGAGCGGCCGCACTTTGATGGATAGCTTTTCCTCCAGTTCGTCCAATAGGTCGAAGGCGTCCCGGCCCTCGAGGTCCATTTTGTTGATGAACACGATCACCGGTGTGTCGCGCATGCGGCACACCTCCATCAGCCGCTCGGTCTGCGCTTCCACACCCTTCACGCAATCGACCACCAGCACCACGCTATCCACTGCCGTGAGCGTGCGGTAGGTGTCCTCCGCGAAGTCCTTGTGGCCAGGCGTATCGAGCAGGTTGATGAGCTTTTCAGCGTATTGAAAGGTCATCACCGAGGTACTTACGCTGATCCCTCGTTGCCGTTCGATCTCCATGAAGTCGCTTGTGGCGGCCTTGCGGATCTTGTTGTTCTTCACTGCACCGGCGGTCTGGATGGCCCCACCGTACAGGAGGAACTTTTCCGTAAGCGTGGTCTTACCGGCATCCGGGTGACTGATGATGGCGAACGTGCGCCGCTTGGCTATTTCCTCGTGCAGTCCCATTTGGGTCCGTGGGCCTTACACCAACGGGGCCGCGAATGTAGCCGACAGCACTGGTGCTCGATCGCGGATGGACCACTGCAAGTATCGGGATCCATCGGGTCCCCGTGCATTGTTCCATCGCTTCATACCCCGAACCGGTAACTTCGCATCTTGTTCCTTCCGAACCATCGCGACCCCATGAAACGAATTTTTCTAGCAGCACTGTTGACCTTACCAGCGCTCCTTTCCGCCCAAGTGCTCAACAAGCCCAAGGTGGCGTTGCATAATTGGGCCAGCGGCCTTTCGATCCCCGTCTGCCTTGCCAATTGTGGTGATTCGCGTCTTTTCGTTGTGGAGAAGGACGGACTGATCCGCATCATCAGCGATAGCATGCAGGTGGTTGAGCGCCCTTTCCTGGATATATCCGGCCCTGTGAACAGCAATGGAAATGAACAAGGTCTGCTGGGCTTGGCATTTGAACCGAATTACCTCGATAGCGGGTATTTTTACGTGTATTACATCAGGAGTGCGGGCCCCGGCTACAGCCGTCTTTCACGGTTCCACGTGAGCTCAGATCCCGATTCGGCGGATGTGGCCAGCGAGCAGGTGCTGTACGAATGGCAGCAGCCCTTTACCAACCACAACGGTGGGAATATCATGTTCGGGCCTGATGGATACCTATATATCGGCTTTGGCGACGGCGGCAGTGCGGACGACCCCATGGGGAACGCTCAGGACCCTTCAGACCCGCTGGGGAACATGATCCGTATCGACGTCAGCCAACACAACGACACCTATCTTATTCCGCCCACGAATCCGTACACCAATAATGGCGATACGTTGCCAGAGATCTGGGCCAGTGGACTCCGCAACCCCTGGCGTTGGAGCTTTGACCGGCTTACCGGCGATCTCTGGATCGGCGACGTGGGGCAGAACGCGTGGGAAGAGGTCGACTTCTGGCCCGCTGGAGATAACAGCGGACCCAACTTCGGATGGCGCTGCCGCGAAGGGTGGGTCATCAACTCAGGCGTAAGCCAGACCGGATGTCTAGGGTCCAGTGGCTATGATCAACCTCGAAGCGCACACAGTCACGATTCACCCTACGGCTGGTGCTCGGTGATCGGCGGCTTCGTGTATCGGGGGCCCAGTTATCCCCACCTTTTCGGTCAATACATCTTTTCGGATTATTGCGCGGGGGACTTCATGACCTATGCAGCCAACAACAACTATGACCTCGATACGCTGCTGTTGACCACTACAGGTGGTTATGCCGCTTTTGGCGAAGATCTCGAGGGCGAGATCTACGTGGCCAATCAGGCGAATGGCCAGATCAAGAAACTCTATGATCCCTGCCCAATGAACGATCCCGCCATCACCAGCGACGGGTTCGAGATCACCGCCACGGAAGGTCTGAGCTACCAATGGCTCCTGGATGGCGCAGTGATCGCAGATGCAACGGGCCAGACGTTTGTTCCCGAGGTAGGCGGCAACTACCAGGTGCGTGTGAACTTCGGCACGCCCTGCAACCTGATCTCTGATACTGTGGTCTTTATCGCCACCGGTCTGGTCGAGCAGAACGGGACCGGCGTAGCCATATACCCACAGCCAGCCAAGGACCGGGTGATCATTGAGCGCGTGGCAACTGCAGAAGCCAGCGAACTGCGGATCTTCGATGTCTTGGGGCGCGTGGTGTTCTCCTCCACATGGACCAAGGGCCAGCGGCAAATGGATGTCGATGTGGCCGCGATCCCCGTTGGCACCTTCGTGGTAAGCATCAGCGGACCTGGAACGGTCAAGCCTTCGAACACGACCTTGGTGATCGCGCGCTAAGCCGCGCTAAAGTGCGAATGGGTATGCGCTTGCGGAAGCTGCTCATCCTGCTGGCGATCACCCCGCTTTTCGCGCATGCGCAACCGCTGAACAAGCCTAAGCTCGGCCTCCATACCTGGGCCTGGTACCTGACCCAGCCTGTAGGGGTGGAGAACTGCGGAGATGATCGCCTGTTCGTGGTGGAAAAGCAAGGGCTGATACGCATCGTGACCGATAGCATGGAGGTGGCCACTAGACCTTTCCTGGATATTCGCGAACAAGTGGATGATGCTGGCAATGAACAGGGTTGCCTCGGCCTGGCCTTCGAGCCGAACTACCTGATATCGGGCTATTTCTACGTCTACTACATCTTTGGTACGGGTTCAGGCGTCAGCCGGATCTCCCGTTTCCAAGTGACGGATGATCCGGATTCGGCCTCAGCCGCCAGCGAACAGGTGATCTACGAATGGCCGCAACCCTATTGGAACCACAACGGGGGCGATCTGCATTTCGGCCCGGACGGCTACCTGTACATGGCCTTCGGCGATGGTGGCGGTGCGAACGATCAGGACAATAACGGGCAGGACTACACCGATCCGTTGGGCGGCTTCATCCGCATTGACGTCAGCGCTCACGATAGCACCTTTCTCATTCCACCGGATAACCCGTTCGCCAACGCCGATGGAACCGATACACTGCCAGAGATCTGGTCGACCGGACTGCGCAATCCGTTCCGCTGGAGCTTTGATCGTCTCACCGGCGACCTCTGGATCGGTGATGTGGGCCAGGTGACATGGGAGGAGATCGACTTCCGTCCGGCTGGCGATAACAGCTGTGCCAACTTTGGCTGGCGCTGCCGAGAAGGCTTTACTACCAACACCGCGGTGGACCAGACCATGTGCAGCGACTCGGCCACCTATGTTAGCCCCGTGGCCGTGTTCGATCATATTCCCGCTGCACAAGGCGGACAGGCTTGGTGCTCCGTCATGGGAGGCTATGTCTACCGGGGCGCCACCTTCCCGCACCATTACGGTCATTACATTTTCACCGACTATTGTGCTGGCGACTTCCTCACCTTCGCCGAGGACGGTTCGTTCGATGTGGACACCATGCTGATGACCACCACGTCAGGCTACGCAGGAATCGGCGAGGATGTCCACGGTCATCTGTACGTGGTGAACCAGTTGAACGGTGAGTTGAAGAAGATCTTTGATCCGTGCCCGATGGCCGATCCGGAGATCTGGGTGAATGGCCAAGAACTCACCGCTCCGGAGGGTCTCACATACCAGTGGTACATGAACGGCGAAGCGATCGCCGATGCGACCGATCATGTGTATATTCCGGAAGTTGCGGGCCAATACCAGGTAGTGGTGGATTTAGGTGCGCCCTGTACACTGATCTCTGATACGCTCGCCTTTGTGCCTGTGGGCTTCGCGGAGCATTCATGTGAAAGACTGCGCCTATTCCCGCTTCCTGCAAGTGATCTAGTGACGGTGGAATGGCACCCAGCCCAACTTCCCGTATTGGTCGCCCTGTTCGATGCTCTTGGGCGTTCCGTACTCCTCCGCTCATGGCCAGCACACCAAGCGAGCGTCACTCTCGATGTCAAGCGCCTATCGCCCGGTGCATATGGTGTGCACTGCGTGAATGAGAACGGGCTTTCCCTGGACCGGTCCACCCTTATCATCAGCCGTTGAATCATCAAGTTCCCTCACCATGCTCGGATTGAAACTGCCCACCGACCCCCGCTGGGCGCGGTTGGTGGATGAGGATATCGGTGCGATCCTCAGCGATCATGCCTGGTGCGAACAGAAGGCGGCCAGCAATGCCATCTCCATGATCGTGCGCTATCCCGAGCACATGGACCTTGTGCTGGAGCTCACGCGCATCGCGCAGGAGGAGATCACCCACTTCGGCATGGTGGTGCAGCGCATCGGCGAACGCGACCTAACGCTGGAACCTGAGCGCAAGGACCACTACGTGAATGAACTGCTCACCTTTGTCCGCAAGGACGGATCACGCGAAGAACGCCTGGTTGACCGCCTTCTTTTTTCCGCAATGATCGAGGCCCGCAGTTGCGAACGATTCAAGATGCTCAGCGAGCGCGTTTCCGATCCGGCACTTCGCAGCTTCTACCGCGAACTGATGGAGAGCGAGGCGGGCCATTACACCACCTTCATCAGCTTTGCACGCCAATTCGGCCAGGGTGTGAACGTGGATGCCCGGTGGCAGGAGTTCCTGGCCTTCGAGGCCTCGATCATGGCCAACTACAGCACAAAGCCCACCATGCATGGCTGATCAGCGTAAGGAGGTAACGGCCGAAGTGCTCAGCATCGGCGACGAACTGCTCATCGGGCAGACCATCAATACAAACGCGGCCTGGCTGGGCGAACAGCTCGGGGTGATCGGCATTCGGCCTGTGCGCACCCGCGTGATCGGCGACGACCGGCAGGAGATCATCGAGGCGCTCCGCACAGCCGTGGCCGATGTGGTGCTCATCACCGGTGGCCTTGGACCCACCAAGGACGACATCACCAAACACACTCTCTGCGAGTTCTTCAACGCCAAACTGGTGCGCATGCCCGAGGTGGAGCACCACATCGTGGACATGTTCCTCCAGATGGGCCGCTCGTTGCAGGACATCCAAGAGGTGAACCGCGCGCAGGCCGACCTTCCGGAGAACTGTAGCGTGTTACCCAACTCCCGGGGTACGGCCAGCGGCATGTGGTTCGAAGCCGTCGTTCCGCTTGAGGGACAGCCTGCCCGTGTCTTCCTCAGCATGCCCGGCGTGCCCTATGAAATGAAGGGCATCATGCTGGAACATGGGCTCACTAAGCTGCGCACACACTTCAAGCCGCCGGTGATCGTGCATCGCACACTGCTCACCGCCGGCCTGGGCGAAAGCCTACTGGCCCAACGCATTGAAGCGTGGGAGGACAGCTTGGCCCCGCTGGATATCAAACTGGCCTACTTGCCATCCCCAGGCCAAGTAAAATTGCGGCTTTCGGCTTACGCCAACCGCAACGCTGCCGAAGCACGCACACGTGTGGATGAGAGGGCATCGGCGCTCTACGCATTGATCCCGGAGATCATCTTCGGCGAAGGCGACCAGGGTCTGGAGAAGGTGGTGGGGGGAATGCTCAAGGAACGCGGCCAAACCCTGGCCTTGGCGGAGAGCTGCACTGGCGGGTATCTCAGCCACCTGATCACGCGCATTCCCGGCAGTTCGGCCTACTACATAGGTGGCGTAGTGAGCTACGCGAACGCCGTGAAAATGGAGGAACTGGGCATCCCCAGCGATATGCTGGAGCTCAACGGGGCGGTAAGCCAACCCGTTGCCGAACGCATGGCCCAAGGGGTACGGGCGGCGCTGCGAAGCGATTGGGCCATTGCTACCACCGGGATCGCCGGTCCGGACGGGGGAACACCCGAAAAGCCGGTGGGCACCGTTTGGTTGGCCGTGGCCGGTCCGCATGGTGTGGTAAGCAAGCTGGGCAACTTTCCGGGAATGCGTGAACTGGTGATCGAGCGGGCCGCCATGAGCGGGCTGAATCTGTTGCGGAAGCAGCTCCTTGGGCATCATTGACCCCCGATAGGCCTCTTGCCGAGGCGATTTTCGAGACGTTGTGTCACTTTCTACGAATTATTCGCATCTTCGCGGCCCGAATTCGAGAGAGCCATGTCCCGTATCTGTCAGATCACAGGCAAAAAAGTGATGGTTGGCCACAGTGTGAGCCATTCCAACATCAAGACCAAGCGCACCTTCGCCCCGAACCTTCAGGACCGTAAGTACTTCCTGACCGAGGAGAACAAGTGGGTGAAACTCCGCGTGAGCACCAATGGTATGCGCACCATCAACAAGATCGGCCTGGCTGAAGCCCTGAAGCGGGCCACCGCCAAAGGCTTTTATAAGGCCTGACCGACCCACCCCAATAAGCAGCACCAATGGCCAAGAGAGGTAACCGCGTACAGGTGATCCTGGAGTGCACAGAGCACAAAACGTCCGGCAAGCCGGGCACCAGCCGCTACATCACCACCAAGAACCGTAAGAACACCACGGAGCGCATGGAGTTGAAGAAATACAACCCCATCCTGCGCAAAATGACCGTTCACAAAGAGATCAAGTAAGCTATGGCAAAGAAGGTAGTTGCAACCCTGAAGAAAGCGGACGCCAAAGTGTTCGTTAAGGTCATCCGCATGGTGAAGAGCGAGCGCACCGGCGGCTATCAGTTCCAAGAGCAGATCGTCCCTGCCGAAGAAGCCGACAAGGCCCTCGCCAGCCGGAAGTGATCCATTCCCACTAACCCCATGCGAAAGGCTTTCCGGCATCCGGGAAGCCTTTCGCACATCTGACCAATGGCATTCTTCGGACTGTTCTCCAAGGAGAAGAAAGAGGCACTGGACAAGGGCCTCGATCGTTCCCGTACCAACCTTTTCAGCAAGCTCTCCCGCGCCATCGCAGGCAAAAGCAGCGTGGATGATGAGGTGCTGGATGCCCTAGAAGAAACCCTTGTCACCAGCGATGTAGGGGTGGAGACCACCCTGAAGATCATTCAGCTGATCCAAGCGCGCGTGGCCCGGGACAAATACGTGGGCACCGATGAGCTGAACGGCATTCTGCGATTGGAGATCGCGAGCCTCATGAAGGACGGTCCCGAACCGGACAAGGCCTTTGTACCGCATGGCACCAAGCCCCATGTGATCATGGTGGTGGGGGTGAACGGCGTGGGCAAGACCACCACTATCGGCAAACTGGCGCATGCCTACAAGCAGGCCGGCAATTCGGTGCTGCTCGGTGCTGCGGATACCTTCCGCGCTGCGGCCGTGGACCAGCTGAGGATCTGGAGCGAGCGGGTGGGCGTGCCCATGGTAACACAGGGCATGGGTGCCGACCCGGCCGCAGTGGCCTACGATTGCGTGGAAAGCGCCAAAGCCAAGGGCGTGGATGTGGTGATCATCGACACAGCGGGGCGCCTGCACAACAAGGTGAACCTGATGAACGAGCTTACGAAGGTGAAGCAAGTGATGCGCAAGGTGATCCCGGACGCACCGCATGAGGTGCTGTTGGTGCTCGACGCCAGCACTGGTCAGAACGCGATAGAACAGGCCCGTCAATTCACCAAGGCCACGGAAGTCACTGCCCTGGCCTTAACGAAATTGGATGGTACGGCCAAGGGAGGCGTGGCGATCGGTATCAGCGATCAATTCCAAGTGCCCATAAAATACTTGGGCGTAGGGGAAGGTATTGACCACCTTCAACTTTTTGATAAACAGGCCTTCGTAGGTAGCCTCTTCAAGCAGGATTGAATCTTCTGGAGCGGCTTAGGCTGCGCGCTTCATCATCTCCAACGCCAGCATCTCCGACTCAGCACGACCGGTTTCCTCGGTGATCTCGCGAATTGTCAATTTCAAGTCGAGCAATTCAACGAAATTCTCGCCGGATTCGCGCATGAATTCATCTCCGCTCTCCACATCCCACAGGATCTCGTGCTGCTTGCCAGCGGCGATCTCCGCTTTTACGCGTGCAAGCATTTGGTAAAGACCTTTGGTGGATGAGGTGTTGAAGTAATGCAAGCGGAAATGCCAACGCACGGGTCCCGGCATGGCCGGAAGGTGTTGGTCCATCCACGCCATCAGGTGGCAATAGAACTCCATTGAGTTCTCTGGCATGGAATCGCCGATCAGGTAACAATTCCCAGTTATATCATCCAAGATGACGAGAGGGGTTGTACGGGAGGGGCGCAGGTACAGCAAACTCATTTTGCGCCTAGTTGTGTGGAGACCTCGCTACGGCAGATGTACTGGTCGCCCCCTTTGGGAGTGATGTGAGCCTTGATGTTGGCGTTGGACCGTCGGGCGATCTCCATGAATCCCAGACCGGCGCCACCTTTTTCACCGAATTGCCCGTTGGTAAGTTGCGCCCGGAAGGCCTCTGCCAGTTGCTCCGGCGACATTTTGTTCACGGCCTCCACCATGGTCATTAACCGGCGTGCGTCGGATTCCTTGGCCTGGTTCTCAATACAGATGACAAGTTCATCGCCACGCACCTCCCAGGTCAACCGGACGTTACCAGCGCTGCAATAGCGCTGTGCATTGTCCAATAGTTCGATGGCGATGCCACACAGCCGTTTGATGTTAGCGCGGCCATCGAGGTTCGCGATAGCTACTACCTTCAACAGATCCGTGAGCTGCACGCGCACATCGCTCGTCAGATGTCCATTGTATTCGGCGTTGCTCCGGAGTTGGCTCATAGTAGGGGTTATTACGCGGCTATGGCCTGTGGGGTTCCGTTGATGCTGAATCCGATAAGAATGATGTCATCGGTCTGCTCCTCATTTCCCTGCCATTCAATGTGTTGACTACAGATATGGGTGCCGATCTCCTGGGCGCTTTGGCCATTCAGGGCCTCGAGGCGTTGCATGAAATTGGTGCTGCTGAACTTCTTCCGTCCATTGGGACCGCCGAACTGGTGGATCAGGCCATCGCTGTACAAGCAGATCCTGTCAGATGGCTGCAGCTCGATCTGGTGTGTCGCGAAGCCTTCTGAACTATCGCCGGAGGGATCGCCAATTGAGCAGGAGCTTCCCTTGATGCGTTCGGCTGCGCTGCCTCGCAGGATGACCAAAGCGCTCTGGGCGCCGGCGAACCACATGGTGCCGGCGTTCCGATCCAATTCCACCAAGCCGATGTCCATGCCATCGCTCATCGAGTGGCCGGATTCATTCTCATGCACGGCCTTCTTGATGCGCTCGTGCAGCAGCAGCAGAATATTCCCAACGCCCGCTGTAGGGTTCGCCGTGATGATGTCGTTCAGGTTGTAATAGGCCATGAAGCTGAGCATGGCCGCAGGCACACCGTGCCCGGTGCAATCGATCGCCGCAAGGAATACGCGCTCTCCGACCTGACGGATGTACGGCAGGTCACCGCTCACAATATCGCGCGGGCGGTAGTACAGGAAGCTGTCCGGAAGAATGGCTTGGATGTCCGCCTCTGATGGAATGATGGTGCCTTGGATGTTACGGGCATAATTGATACTACTCAGCAGGTCAGCGTTCTTATCGCTCAGTTGGGAATTGATCTTTTCGATCTGCTCCACTTGGTGGTGAATGGTCCGGTTCTTCCCTTTCACTTTGCGCATCACCCAGAAGGCGAACACGGTAAGGCCGATGAGGATGGCACCGATGGCCATGGCAAAGCGGCTGATGAGGCGGTCGCGGTGCTGCTCCTCGGCCTTGAGCTTCTGCTCGCTGGCGAGCAGCTCGTTCTGGCGCTTCAGCATGGACATGGCCGTTTCCTTCTGCTTTCGTTCCAGATCGAGCTTCGATAATTGGAGCACTTGCATCTGGCGTTGGCCTTCCAAACTGCTGATCTCGTTCTCGCGGCGTTCCGCTTCCAGCGTGGCGCGGGCAAGCTCCACGGCCTGCTCCGCCTTTTCGTTGAGCAGCGCTTCTTGCTGCGCGAATGACCGTCGCAGGTCCTCCTTGTACTGGTCGATGTCGATCTGTTTGCCCTCGTTCTCGGCCATCAGGATAGTCTGCATGAGGTCCATGCGGTCGCGCTGCTCTGCGTTGAGCAAGGCCATGATATCGTTCTCTTGGCGTAGAATGCCGTATAAGGCATCTTCGCGCCGGCGATCCGCTTTCTGCTGCCTGTCATACCGCTGCTCGGTCACTTTGTTCAACGCTTCGGTCATGCTTCGGGCCTCCATTGCCAACCCGCGTTCCTGGGCGATCCGTGCCAGTAAAGAGAGCGCCTCCTCCTGATCCTCCAACAGATCGTTCTTCTGTGCCACGCTCAAGGCCTTTTCCGCAGATGAGGCGGCACCTGAACTGCTTCCATCAAGCAATTGTATACCTGCCCGGATCAGCAAGGCGTGCGCAAGTCCCTTGGGGTTCTGGCGTTTTTCAATGCGGGCCACGACGTTGTCGATCACGGCATGGGCCTGTTGCATACGCCCGGATCGGGCGAGCGTGATGGATAAGTTGGTGAGCATCCGATCGTTCACCTCAGGCTCTCCCGCCAACCAGGTACCCGCATCGCCGAACGCATTGATGGCGGCATCGTACCGATCCTGCCGTGCGTAGAGTTCGCCGAGGTTGTTGTAGGCAATGCCGGTCTCCAGGGGGGTGCCCACCACCTGCAACAACGGGATCATCTGCTCGGCGACGTCCACGGCCTTGGCCAGATCCCCGCTCTGGGAGTGAATGGCGCTGATCCGGCTCATGCAGTCCATCTCCATATCGCTGTTGCGTGTTCGGCGTGCTGTGGCCTTGCACTGTGTGTAGGCAGCAATGGCTTCGGCCGAATGTTGTCCATCATCCAAAGCCCGGGCGATGGCCATTTCCGCACGGGACTGATCGGAAGCATCCAGCGTTCCCGTGGCCAGCGCGACCTTGGCATGGTCGGCAGCACGTTCGGACAAGCCCAACTTGCCATACACTTCGGAGAGGAGCACTGCGCAACGGCTCTCCTGCGCGAGTCCGGCCTCCTTTCCATAGGTCAGTGCTCGCAAGGCATGGGGCAGGGCAGCGTCGGCATGGCCCTCCATCAATTCCATGCGTGCAAGCACTTCCGAGCACACGCTGGAAGGGCCCGGTCGTTCCATGGCAAGGCCTGCATCCATACCCATATTGGCCAGATCACTGGCCTCTTCGTGATCGCCTTCCAGCAGACTGGCCATGGCGGCCTTCGCCAGCAGGTCCAATCGCTGGCCTTCATCAGCCAACGTACTCAGCTCCCCCAACAGCTCCGCAGCCTTTTGGGCGCGGGCCTGCGTCGCCAACAACAGGGCCGCCAACACCAGAGTATGGACATGGCTGTTCATTCGGGGAAGTAGTGAACGAGCTTCGAGGTGCACACTCGACCAGCTAGGGGCAGCAGGGGCAGGCAATTGTTACATGGGCTTTGCACTCTCCTGCTTACGTCGTGTCCCCGTAAAAAACCAGGAATGAGTATCAACGCATCCTCCAGCGAAGGGCCGCCGGCTATTTCCATCCCAGTGGTGGTGAACACCTGAATGACGCCCGGAGCCTCCCGGATGTCCTGGTCGATCAGATCGGCGATGCCGGACTGCTGTCCACCGGCTTGCGGAGCCTGGTTCACGGTGGTGGTCAACAACCGCTCAAGGCTGCTCTCCATCAAGCTCAGATGCGTGGTGTCCTCTTGGGCGAATACCGCCGTAAGCCCCGTCAACAGGCTTGTCGAGAACAACAGGATGCAGCGGCGCATGGGTGAGAACAAAGTGCTGTTCACGGGTGAGTGGCCCGTTACTATGCCTTGGAACGTGAAATGCACGGGGGGGTTTCAACGCGTTCGTCGGCCCGCTGCCCAGTTCTACCTTCCTTTGCAGCCCGGCTGTCGCCAAAAAAGCTATGAAAGCCAAGACCCTCAAGACCACCAAGGTGAACGTTGTTACCCTGGGCTGTTCGAAGAACACCTTCGATAGCGAGGTGCTGATGGCCCAGCTGAAGGCCAATGGCATCGCCGTGGACCACGAGAGCAGCAGCGGCGAGCACAACGTGGTGGTGATCAACACGTGTGGCTTCATCGAGAACGCCAAACAGGAAAGTATCGACACCATCCTCAGCTATGCGCAGGCGAAGGACCAAGGCTTTGTGGAGAAGGTCTATGTGACCGGCTGCCTGAGCCAGCGCTATGGTCCGGAATTGAAAGCCGGAATACCGCAAGTGGACGCGTGGTTCGGCACACGCGACCTTCCACGGCTGCTGAAAACCTTGAAGGCGGACTACAAGCACGAACTGGTGGGGGAGCGCCTGCTCACCACCCCGGCGCACTTCGCGTATTTCAAGATCAGCGAAGGCTGCGATCGCAAGTGTTCCTTCTGTGCCATCCCCCTGATGCGAGGCAAGCACGTGAGCACGCCCATGGACCAGCTCCTGACCAATGCCAAAGGCCTTGCCGCGCAGGGCGTGAAAGAGTTGATCCTGATCGCCCAGGACCTCACATACTATGGCCTGGATATCTACAAGCGGCGGAACCTGGCTGAACTGCTCGCGCAACTCAGTGATGTGGAGGGTATTGATTGGATCAGACTGCACTACGCGTTCCCCAGCGGCTTCCCCATGGAAGTGCTGGACGTAATGCGCGAGCGGAGCAACATCTGCAAGTACCTGGACATGCCACTTCAGCATGGCAGCACACGTATGCTCACCCGTATGCGCCGCGGCATCACGCAGGAGAAGACCGAGCGATTGGTGCAGGACATCCGCGACCGCGTGCCGGGCATCGCCATCCGGACCACGTTGATCGCGGGATTCCCCGGTGAAACACAGGAGGACCATGAAGACGGACTGCGCTGGATCGAACGCATGCGCTTCGATCGTCTTGGATGCTTCACATACAGCCACGAAGAGGATACGCACGCCTTCAGCATGGAGGACGACGTGCCCTTTGAGGTGAAGCAGGAGCGGGCCAACGAAATGATGGAGGTGCAAGGCGGTATCAGCTTCGAGCTGAACCAGGCCAAAGTGGGGAAGGTATACCGTGTGTTGGTGGACAAGGCCGAAGGCGGCTTCTATCACGCCCGGACGGAGCATGATTCTCCGGAAGTGGATAACGATGTGCTGATCCCAACCTCAGCCGGGCACTTGCGCCTCGGCGACTTCGCACTGGTGCGCATTACTGAGGCCCGCGAGCATGAGCTGCGCGCCGAGCCGGCAGACTAGTTTCAGTGGTGAAGGGCCTCGAAGAAGGCGACCAGCTCCTTGCGTTGCACATCGCTCAATCTGGCGTCCGCGTGCATCCACGTGTAGCTCGATAACGGCATGTCGCCTTCCGACACTTGGTGCTTGATCTCCTTGAGCTTCTTGTCAATGCGCTTTGCTGAGTAGGTTCCCCATTCGGAAAAGTTCAGTTCCTCGCGGGCGTCCTTGATATGATCCTGAAGCCAAAAGTTCACCGGGGTGATGTTGGCGTACCAAGGATAGCGAGGCCGGTCGCTATGGCAATCATAGCAAGCTAGGTGCAGTATCCCTTCCACCTCGGCTGAAGGCTTAGTGATCGCGATGAGGTCGGCACCGGGGTCGGTGACCTGCTCAATACGCGACGGCCGGATGAACTGGGCCAACACAAGCAGTGAGGCGAGAACGAGAAGGATGCGTTTGGTCATTGGATAGGCGAGGAGGCCACAAGATCGGAAGAACCTCCGGCGGCCAGACGTGAATTTGGACAACCGCACACGAGGAACGACGAAGCCCCGTCGCAAAGGCAAGGCTAAGCGATCCTTGATAACAGGTAGAGGGCCTTCTATCGCTTATCGATCTTCAACACGAAGGCCACGGCATTGCTATTGGCCGGTCCAGCCGCCCCGAAGGTGGGTCCTTCAGAATAGGTAAGGCCATCCGCGTTCATTAGTTCGGCGCCTAAGGCACCGACCAACTTGGACTCCAAGCCCTTGACGGCACTGGTCTTCATCAGCTCATTGAGCTGCGGGAAGTTCACGGCCTGGTTGTACACCAGGATCGCCATTACGTCCGTTGTCCCCATTTCGTCGGCCGTTAAGCTCTGGTCCTTCGGGAAGATGCGCGTGCCGGTGATGCCACAGTAGGGCGAGTGTTTCGGGGTGTAGGGGAACAGCACGTAGGTGCTGCCATCGGTCTCTTCACCAAATAGGTAGGTATAGCACTCGATGTTGTTGGTCACCTCGATCTTGAAGCGCGCGCCCTTAGCGATGGGCTGTGCTGTGCGGAACACGCGGCCGCCTTCGCGCACCAGCGGAATATTCTCGCCGGTCGCCTTGCCCTTGGCATCCACCATCGTGAGGCCAAAGCGCATGTCGAAACGGGATGGCTTTACATCGCCACTCTCACCTTGAGGATATACCGCATAAGCCTCTTTGGCGAAGTGCTCAAAGTCGCGATAACTCACCCAAGCCAAGCCATTCTTGCCCCAATCGGTGCCCCAGCTGTTCATCAGTTGGAACCCGCCATCCTGCCCGAACTTGTAGTCGTCGTAGCCGATCACGCACATGGCGTGGCCGCCGAATCCCGACATCTGATAGTCTCGTTCGGTGGGATTCCATTTCTCCTGGCCCTCCATTTCCTGCATGAACGATCCACCGACCATCATGCCGATCACCACCGGCGAGCCTTTCTCCAAGTGCTGTTTCATCCCCAACATATCCACACCGCTGTTCGGGTCGTCGCTCTTGCTGAGCCGCTGAAAACCCTTGATCTTGTATCGCTGAGCAGCTTCAATGGCCTCTGGCGGCGGACGGCGGCTGCAGTCCTGATCATCGTACCCGAATTTGCTGAACGGGGCCACGCCGCCTTTCAGCATGGTCTCCATGGCGCGGGTCAGATAGCTGCCCTGGCAGTCGTTACCCAGCTTGATCTGGTTATAGAGGTAGCTGGGGCTGAAGGCCGTCTCTTTGGATGGGGCCTGTTTGGTGGCCTCGTTGTTCACGATGCTTCGCGCGGCATAAGCGCTGGCCCAAGCCACACAGCTGCCTTGCTGGCCTTGGTTGAGGCGGGGAGGAGCGAAGGCCTCAAGCGACACGCGCTCCGGCAACGGGTTTTTTACGTTGTCTGCCAGCGGCTCGTAAACGTCGGCCTTGTCGTACTCCTTGGGGTCCAGCGTGGCACCTTTGGTGAAGAGATCGAGCAGGCCGGCCTTGCCGCCACCGCCTCCGGGATCGGCCGTGCTGCAACCACGACCGCCGCCCATGAACCAGAAGATGGCCACACCGGCGACGAGCAAGAGCAGCAATTTGGGTCTGCGAAAGAGCATCGGTAGCAACATGCCGATCAATCCACCACCGATCCCACCACCGCCGCCCCCGATGTTCGGGAACCCGCCGCCACCTCGACCGGGACGTGGTCCTTGGTTCTGTTCCTGACCCTCGTCGGGCGTCATTCGGATGGGCATGTGTGGTCGGTGTTAGAAGGGACATTCGTACGCCTAGCGT
Organism: Flavobacteriales bacterium; assembly: GCA_046596155.1. Classification (GTDB taxonomy): domain Bacteria; phylum Bacteroidota; class Bacteroidia; order Flavobacteriales_F; family PHOS-HE28; genus PHOS-HE28. The sequence goes on from JBKJNF010000127.1 coordinate 22,992, forward strand.
TCGATCGATCACTCGGCTAGATGATGCGAAGATGCAGCGTTCACTGCTTCATTACGCGCACCACGGCTGTGCACCGTGCATCCGTCACACGGATGAGGTACAGGCCCGCGGGTTCTTTACTCAGGTCGAGTTCCATGGAACCAGTTGTCACGTTCATTCCCTCTGTTCGCACAACGTTTCCAGTGCCGTCAAGGATATCTATCCGGGACGGGCCGTCCAGTCCTTCCGCGGATAACTGAACACGTCCGGTCGTTGGATTGGGCTTCGCGGTCAGCACGACCGATGGTGTGTTGACCTCATTTATTGCTGTGATGGTGCCAATGCCGAAGGCCGCGTAGATACGATGACCGAAGTCCGCTCCGAACGTGCGCAAGGTCTGGTTGGTTAGTGAACGGAAGCGAAAGAAACCGCTGCCGGCATTCGGGTCCGCCCAGAAGCTCAATCCATCATTTCCGGCATCCGTGAACTCCAGTTCGTAGCAGCCTGGGGGTAACTGAAGCGTGTCGCGATAGGTGGTGTTCGCTGTGAACGCGATCCTGCTGAAGACCACATTGCCGTTCATATCGCGCACGAACAGGTCATTCTCCTCTGGTCGGTTATTTGTCTTGTAGTACACAACGAAGTTCTCCGGATAGATCACCGGCAAGGTGAAGTGCGTGCGATAATGGTCATTATCGGCGTAGTCGTCCGCACCACCGCTATTCGCGTCGATGATGTCCACTAAGAACTGATGGAGCGTATCGCCCGCCCAAAAAGCCCCATCGACCACGGGGAGCGCAATCTCCAAGCGCTGCATATGGGCCAGGATTCCCGTCCATGTATACTGGAGCGCCTGTCCACCGCTTACGCGATAATCGAAGGTTACGCTCGTTAGGGGCTGAGCGCCTGCGTTGCGCATAACGACGACCGGGTCGTCACAGCTCGGATTGTTCCGGCTGCGGTAGCGATCATCCGTGGGGCGAAGCACATCGTAGATCTCCGCATCGCGCTGATGTGTGGAAGGGCCGTACTCCACGAGTTCCATGCTAACCACATAGTTACCACCCGCCATTCCGGGGTTGTTACCCGGCACTGGCGTAATACCGTAGTCCACCGTCAGTTGGTTCCCTTGGACGAAGGGAGTGAGTTCTGTTTCGCGATCACGGACCACATCTCCGGGGCACCAGCCCTCACGAGCATAGATCCACGTTCCTCCCTGCGGATACACCGGATTGTTGGCGCAATCCTCCGTGCGCCAGATATGCCAGCTGTCCACTTGCGATGCGTTCGCCAGAACCGTGTGCGTGTTGTCCTTGAATTCGCAGCAGCCCTGCGCGTTCGGGTTGCTCGTGGCATCGCCATGACCTGTGAGGCGGCTGCGCATCATCCACTGGGTTGCATCCGGGTGCAGATCGAGCGTGGTGGCAACCAGGCTGGTATTGTCGCTGAGGCTGCCGTAACTGTAGCTTCGCATCGGTCCCCAAGGCCATTGCGTGTTCACCACTGGCCGGGGTGGATCGCCCTGGATCAGGAGGAACTGCAAGTCGATCAGTTCCTGCTGGTTGCCAGCGCTCAGCTCCACGCTGTCGTGCAGGAGGTACTGGTAGTCCGTGATGTCGTACACCCAGCTGGATCCGTTCGCGCCCAGGTTCAACCCGATCCCGTAGGGTGTGATGTAGCGCCCGATCTCGTGGTTGTTGACCACCTCGAAGGGCACGCCGAAATAATCTAAGGTATCGTTGAAGTACGTGGTACCGCCGTTCAAGGTGGAGTCGATCACCAAGCCCTGTGGATCGTACGTGTACGACCAGCCAGCACTGTATCCGAAGGTCGTGTCGATCGGCACCACGCCGTTGCCCTGCACCGCGAAGATCTCCCGCGATAGTTGCGGGAGAAAGTCGGAGATCGGCAGACTGGTCAATGTGCTGTCCACGGCTATAGTGTGATCGCCCTGGACGATGGTGAGAACCGGCCGAACGCCTGGATCCAATGGAGCTCGGAAGAGTTCCGTTGCGGGTCGATGTATCCGTTGCACCGTGCCCATCAACCAACCATCGCCGTTGCCCGATACCATGTTCGTCACCGACGAAAGGCCCGGATAAACATCTTCATCCATCTCAAACGAATAAAGCAGGGATGCAATGTCCGGATGGGCGGATGTGGTCTTTCGATCATGCCACGCGGCGATAGTTGATGCGCTCAACTCGGTGCTGTAGATGTTCAGCCCGTCGATCAGCCCAGGGTAAGGGTTGCCGCCATTCGCGTCACTGGCTATGCGCATGCGCACGATGCCGCTGATCGGCAAGGTCTTTCCGGCCACAGAATACCAGAGGACCCCGTTCAGGTAGATCTTCATATATCCGGTGGTCGCATTCTTCACAAAAGCCCAATCGTTCCATTGGCTTTGGTATTCCGTGGTGATGGCTGCCTTGTCCATGCGGTCATAGGCACTGCCATTGCTACCGGCATCCCAGTACACCCGGCCATTGCTCCACGGCAGGTGGATGTTCAGGATGCGCTGTCCGTCCGCGCCAACGGCCTCCAGGAAAGTCGTGTTCAAGGGAAGTTCAGGTGCCCCGTAGGTGCGGAAAGTGATGGTGACCTGGTCGCTCAGCGAGGCTAGGGCACCAGCCTCCACACCAACGAAGTCATTGTTCGTTGCAATAGCATCATCGGCGCCGAGTTCATGCAAAGCCATGCCGGCTGCGGCATAGGAGGCTTCCACGGCCACCGGCAAGTAGTCGTCCGAGCTCTCCTCCGCGATGTCGATCAGCACATTGCTACTGCCGTCCCATTGGAAGGGTGCGATCAGCACAAAGTTCAAGGTGTCGTAGTTCAGGCCGGCATCAAAGACAGTGATCAAGCTCTGTTCATCGAAGCGGCTGAGCGTCGGCCCCGCCGTGTTCTTCATGCGGATGGTGCAACGTGCGTTCACTGCAGCATCCGTTCCGATCGGATGGAAGCGCAGCTCGTGGATAGGTCCGGGAACCAGCCCTGCGCTCACCAGCTCTGCAGCGGTGTAGAGGTACTGGCATCTGCGCGTAAGGCCCAGAAAGGAGTTCGCGTCCGTGGTGTCGCTGGTGCCCAACACACTCACTGTGGTGTTAGTGGCGTTCACCACATTCGCCCAGCGTTGCCAGCGCTGATGGAGGTTGAACGGATGAGCGTCACTCACCACCACGTTTACCGGGGCGGCGGTGCCTACCATGAAGTAAGGATGCGTGAGGGCCGTGCTATCGTTCACGCCAGTGTGCTCATGGATGAAATGGTATGTCAGGTAATCCCACTCGCCACAGGCGTATTGGTCCTGCGTGGTCTGTGGGTCGCACTTCAGCGTATGCACCATGAGCACTTTGCGATAGAGCTCCGTTGCCGGGGGGAATTCCCACCATCCGCGACGCGTGGTAATGCTGTCGAAGGTGAGGGTGCTGATCACCGTGGTGTCCTGAGCGATCAGCGTGGAAAGGGAGAGCAGGCCCAGAAGGGCATAGGCATGGCGCATGTGAAGGAGGAACATATGCGTGAAAGTATCCGGTGGAAGGAGAGGGGCTGGATACATCCGCTCAGAACTTGGGAACCTACCTTCGCACGGCCCATGCTGCGCCTTCCGATCCCCTACCGCGCCACTGGTCGCTTTGCGCATCTGGTGTGCGACTATGTGGAAGGGGCGACTGCTTTGCAGGCATTCTTTCCATATACACCCGATCGCAAGGGGCTTGAAGCGGCTGCTGCCGCTCGCACCTTCGATCCAGCCATGCGATCCGTGTTGTGTGCGGCACTTGAGCACCAATACCGCGGACTCGTGATCGATCCAGCCGTGCGAGCTAACCTCGATGCCCTGCTGCAGGATAGCACCTTGACCGTTACCACCGGTCACCAGCTCTGCCTCTTCTCCGGCCCGTTGTACGTCCCGTTCAAGATCCTGAATGTGGTCCGTCTGGCACGCGCACTATCCACCCCGAAACGTCGGGTGGTGCCGGTTTTCTGGATGGCCACCGAGGACCATGACCGCGCCGAGATAGATCACGCCTGGATCAATGGTCACCGCGTGCACTGGCCCGGCGAAGCAGGAGGACCTGTCGGTCAGTTGCGGCTAGCAGGTATCAACGCGGTGCTCGACGAGGTGGACCGCCTGCTTGGCGGCGGTACCGAGGCCGATGCCATGCGGCGCCTGCTTCGTGAATGCTACACTGAGAATACCACACTGGCACAGGCCACCCGCAGCTTCGTGAACGCCATCTTCGGTCGCTTTGGCGTGGTGATCCTCGACGGTGATGACCCGTCGATGAAAAAGACCTTCGCGCCTGTGATGCAAGAGGAACTGTTGAATGAAGTGACCGCGCGTACGGTGCATTATGCCAATGAGAAGCTTGCTGGGCATTACGCCCTGCAAGCGCATGCACGCGACATCAACTTGTTCCATCTGCGTGAAGGTCATCGGTCGCGCATTGTGGTTGAGCATGATCACTACCGGGTGCTGGATGGCGGTCCGGTCTTTTCGCTTGATGCGCTGCTCGCAGAGCTGGAGTCGCACCCCGAGCGTTTCTCGCCGAATGTGCTGCTCCGGCCCGTGTATCAGGAGACCGTACTACCGAATATCGCGTATGTGGGTGGCGGGGGCGAAGTAGCCTATTGGTCACAACTCCGTTGGCTTTTTCAGAGCCTGCGCATACCCATGCCGGTGGTCATGCTACGGACCTCCGCAGCGTTCGTGACAGCCAAACAGGATCAGAGATGGCGGGAATTAGGACTTGAGGTGGAAGACCTCTTCAAGCCCCGGGAGGAATTGGCCACTCGGGTCGCAAAGTCCAAAGCCACGTTCACCACCGAGCTGAACCAGGAGCGCACCGCGCATGCTGCGTTCTACGCGGAACTTGCGGAACGCAGCATGCGCGGTGCGCTCCTGGTTCAGCTCGGTGGTGAACGTGGCTTTGGACTTTGCGACCCGAGTG
>JBKJNF010000338.1:0-3594 GCA_046596155.1 Flavobacteriales bacterium
CAAGCGCGTCCCTCTCCTCTGAATTGAATTTGTCGATGTCACCCCAAGATCCAAACTCCAAGGTGAGCACTACGCTGGCACCCATGCTGCCCCAAGCGTGGCGATAGATGGTGTAGTGCTTCAGCAACGTGCTCTTCGCCAACACCTTGTCATAATACTCCTGTTGCATCTTCCACATGTCATCTTCCGTGAGGCCATCGGGGATCACGATCTTGGCAGTGGTCTGTGTCACGTAGTTCACATCGGGTTTTACGGCCATGGGCCTTGCAACGGCTGCGGCGGTCGGTGCGGTCTTTACTTGGGCCGTGGTGTTACCGGGGCACAGCATCAAGGCGAACAAAGCAGTGGAAAGGACGATACGCGTGCTCATGATCAGGAGGTTTTGGTGAATACGTGTGGAAGATAAGCGGAAGGATCCTGATATTCCGGTATTCCAACCGTAATAACGATCTGTCCGATCCGGAACGGCCCAGGAGGAGAGGCGAGGTCGGTGATGGGGCGCGACCTGGGGGAGATAAGGTCGGTCTTGACCGTGAGGATCTAGCCGCCAACGTGACACTGATACCGTATCTTGCAATGGATGCCATGACAGCGGAGCAGGTCAACACAGTGCGTGCAGGTTGGAACCAGATGCTGCCCCTTGCATTGAAGTTCACGGACGTGCTGTACGAGGAGTTCTTCGCGGCAGAACCTCAGTTGCGCATGCTCTTCGAGAATTCCATGGAAGTACAGCATGTTAAGCTCGTAGGCGCGATCGCCAGCGCGATGGAACGATTGGATGACCAGGAGGCGCTCAAGCTGTCACTGCGCAACCTTGGCGCACGGCACACTTCTTATGGTGTGAAGCTGCATCACTATCAGGCATTGAAGGAGGCTTGGATGGTCGCCCTGGAACGGATGCTCGGTGATGGGTACACGGATGAGTTGCGCGGCGCCTGGGTGGCGTTCTATGATCTGGTGCAAGATGGAATGACCGCTGGAGCCGTGGAGTCCAACATCCCCCAGGGTTCCATCGACGCGTGACCGATCCTGGCCATAACATCATCGCCCCCGCCCATGCACCGGAGTTCCGGGCCATGAACAGGGGCGACATGCGCTTGCGTCGTTCTAGTTCTTCACCAAGCGCTTCAAGCCCATGGCGCCGGAATCATCCGTGACACGCAGCAGGTAAGCCCCAGCGGGAAGTTCGTTCAGGCTGATGAACTCACGCTGGATACCGGCCACCAAGGTCTTCCGGGCGATCGTCCTCATCACCTGCCCCGTGAGGTCGATCAGGTCGATCGTAACGGCATGTCCACCGCCCAGTCCGTAAACTATCTCTACGCGGTCCGTCGCGGGGTTAGGTTGCACATCCAACCCAATGTCCTGCCGAATGGCCTCCAGGATGCCAACATCGGCTGCGCTTGTATAGGTCGCAGTGGAATCGCCGAAGGGAAAGCCAAAGACGCTGGCCGACACGATGTCGATAGAAAGGATCGGGGCATGCACACCGGGCTTGTACCATGCGTAAGTGTCATTATCGAAGGTGGAAGCTGGGTTGTACTGATTGTCCACCATGTGCTTGATGAAGTGCACACGCAGCACGTTATTTACCGTGCCCCATGGCAGTTGCAGGTTTCCCCAGCCATCCGCGTTGCCTGCGATGTCGGAAGTGCGGGCCCAAGTGCTGGTGCCATCGGTCACGCTGCATGTGGAGTTATCCGTGTAGGTGCCATTATAGTTCAGCGGGTATGCGATGTAGGTGAGGCGATCCGCGCAGGTGCCGGTAAAGCCTCCCACCGCAAAGCCGTCCTCTTCAAAGCTGGTGGCCGTTCCGCGGAAGAAAATGTAATCACCGCCGGTCTCATCCTGCGCCACCGTGGCGTTGGGGAACGTGCTTCCGAGACCGGTCTGCGCCAAGGATACATAGCTCACTGGATTCGTCCCCGCCGATGTGAGCGCGGAGAAGTTCCAGTTCTGGTTGGCACCACCAGCGCCTGGGGCCATGTATGTGCTTTGGTTGAAGGTGATCTGATCACCTGCGACCGGTGTTACTGAACCGGAGCCCAGACTTGTCTGGGCCAGGGCCGGAATGGTTGACGCAATGAGCACGAAGAGGAGAGCGTAGCTGTGTTTCATGGAGGGTTTGTTAATGCCCCCAATTTATGGAAGGCTCTTCCGGCATTCCGCTAATGTTGTGAACACAGATCATCACTTCCTGACGGCACCGCATGCTTTCACGCGCGCTGCTTACCCTCCGGTATCACCACGACCAGGCGCAGCGCGGAACGCAAGATCTGTTCCGTGCATGCCTGTCAGCTGCGGAAGTGCCTGCAACATGGCAAGCGCAGCTGAAGCGTGTCAGGTCTTGTTGCTGGAATGCCCACATGCCCATGTGCTCATGCCGTTTCCAGTTGCGCGGAATGGGGGACCTGCGAGGTCACGCCCGAAACGAAGAACATCTCCATGGCCCCCTTGCCTTTGGCCTCCAACTGCCCTCGGTGTGTGAAGGCGAATGCCGGATCGTTATTCAACAGCCCGTAAGTGCTGAGGCTGATGTTGACCTGGGACGGTTCACTGCTGCTCTCCATGCGGCTTGCGGTGTTCACGGTGTCACCCCAGATGTCGTAGGCGAACTTCTTGTCACCTACGATACCCGCCACCACCGGCCCAGAGTGGATGCCGGCCCGCATGGTGAACGCCGGAAGTCCACGGCCTTGACGCTCCATTTGATAATTCCGCATGAATCGCTGCATTTCCAAGGCGGCCAACACCGTGTTGGTGGCCGAGGTGGCAGAGCTGCCGGAAAGTCCTCCAGCTGCCATATACGAATCGCCAATGGTCTTCACCTTCTCGATCCCGAATTTCGTTACGATGGCATCAAAGGCCTTGAAGCAATGATGGATCTCGGCCACCAGCTCCTGCGGTCCCATGGTCTGGCTGAGCTGCGTGAAGCCCACGAAGTCGGTGAACAGAATGGATACATTATCGATCTCGCGGGCTTTTGCCTGCCCTGTATCCTTCAGCTCCTGAGCGATGTGTTGTGGGAGGATGTTCAGCAGGAGTTCTTCTGAGCGTTTGCGTTCCCGTTCGATCAACGTTCCTGAGCGGCGCACGTATCGAAGCCGGCTCCACAGGCCGATGGCCAAGGCCAGGATCGCCAGCGAAACGAACATCACTACGTTGCGCTCTTCACGCCCACGGGCCAGTTCCTGCTGGTAGGCCAGTTCCGTGCGCAGCTTCTCGCGGCCACGTTCCAGGCTGTCCGCCAATTGTTGCTTGGCGAAGCTGTGGCTCATTTCGATGCGTGTGATGCCTTGCGCATTTGCTAATCCGAACAAGGAATCGCGAAGTGTGATGTACTGCTTGTAGTAGGCCAGCGCAGCACCCTTGTCACCCATGCGGTCATACACTTGCGATAGACAGTCGCAGCCCTTCTGTTGCAGTAAAGCGATCTTCATCTTGTCGGCGATCGCTAATGAGCGTTTGCACCACTGCAACGCCTGCGAGGTGTTTCCGGAGATCAAGTAATTGGACCCCAGCCCGTGGTAGAGCATGCTCAAGAGGTACGGGTTGTCCTGGCACTTGAGGATCTTCGCGCTTTTGAACAAGTAG
>JBKJNF010000291.1:0-7815 GCA_046596155.1 Flavobacteriales bacterium
AATGCGCTCTGCACTTTCGGGGAGTTCACCTGCGCGCCGAACCTCTCCATCACGCGCGATCAACAGCATGATGTGGTGACCGACCTAACGGATCTGTGGTTGGACCACCAGTTGCGCGGATCATCCGCTGCGTTGAGCGACCTGCTCGATTCGCTTTCCACGGGTGCTCGCTACCAATCCTTGAACAGCTGCTTTTCCACATCGGAGATTGAACGGCCAAGCGTCGCGTTCACGGCTTACTGGAACGCGGGGGAGGGAAGCCTGTTCCTGAACGGGCTTACGCCGGGAGCGGACGTGCAGGTCACGAACGCACTGGGCATGGTGATGGCCCACGCCCTCGTCATGGGAAGTGCATGGAAAGTTGCGATGCAAGGGCATGCAGCTGGTGTATACCACGTGCGGCAATGTGCGAATGGCCAATGCACCTCGCGAGCGGTGGTGCTGAAGCGTTAAGTGCGTGAAGCGGGCAAAGCGTGACCAGAGAAAGGTTGATCGGTCGCGCGCCTGATATCGCAGAACCAGCGCATGCGCGCCGGAATCGTTCCTTGCTATTAGTGGCAGGCGAGCAAGCGGTACCGGATTTCTCAGGGATTACAGTTCCCGCAGAACTGTGGCTGCTCCACCTTCTTCCCGTCCGGTCGCGCCTCTTCCGCCACGAATGCGCAGGTACGGCATTCGCGCAAGTAGCTCCGGGTGCTCTCCGTAGGCCAGCCGCACAGATCACACGGCAGCCCGGACTGCGCCCTTATGATCCGAAAGAAGAAGTGCCCACACTGTGGGCACGTACAGGCCAACTCTTTGGCGAATCGTTGCGCGGTTTCCCCGATCACCTTCATCCGCGTTGGATTGCACATGGCCCGCATGTCGGTCTCTACCCAAACAGTCCCGTTCGCGTTCAGGAGATCGCCGGCTGCGCTGAGCAGGCGATCCGCATCGTGGATCCCCTTCTCCAGCAGATCGCCGTTCTTCCAATTCACTTTTGTGCGCAACACCAACCCATGCTCCGGGAACTTCATACGCTGCGCGAAGGCCGTGACCTGTCCTAGCGATGCGCATGCCTCCCCACCGAATACGGTGTCCAATGACAAGTGTTTGTGATCGTAAGCGGACCCATCACGCGCATCGTAGAGCACGAGTATCTCCTCATTGCAACTGATGAAAGGTGAAAGCGGATACGGCCCGAAGGAACCTTCGCTGGCGACCACTAGGTCCATGCCGGAGACCTCAACGCCATGCTTTGCCTTTTCGATGGCCGTGGTCAGCGGATCCTGCTTGCGCTGCACTTCACCACTGAAGGCTCCGAACCGATCGGTGTCCACATCCGGGATCGCGCGGTAGCCGGCCATCGGCAACATCTGCATCAACGCCGGACCGATCACGCGCTCCTTCCCGTGTAAGGTGGCTACACCCAAGGTGCGACCAGCGAACCGATCATGGAGCGCTGTGGGCATCCCTTACTCCCCTTGGCCGAGCGAGAAACCACGAACGTGATCGAAGAGGTAGAGGTTCTCCGTTTTGATCACGTCCACACCGGCCTCTGTAAGCAGGTGCAGCATCTGTACGATCTGGCGCTGGCCGATGGTCTGGTAGGTGGCCTTGTCGTAGTCGATGACCACATCCGGCCCCACGAAACGGCAGCGCCAGTGGTCGGTGCAGAACGTTTCCGGGAATCCTTCCGGCCACACCTTCACCCCTCTGTTGGTGATCAACTTCAGTTTGAGCATGCCGTGGGAAGCCTTCTGTAGCCGCTCCGCGAGCTGGTCAGGCGTGCTTGTCGCATCGCAGACGAACACATCCACGCCACAGAGCTCCCGCTTTACCACGGGACGATCATAGACGTACTTGGGCATGGCACCGCCCTTGGCATGGACCGGCTTTAAGTGCGCTGGCGCACGGCCCAAGCGCTCGCTCACTGCATCTGCGAATTCCTTCGTACCTGCTTTGGTGGTTGATGTCTCCGTGCGGTAGATATCCGCTGGGTGGATCCCGTCCTCCAATGCGGACAGCCAGGCGTTCTGGATCAGTTCTGCCTTTTCGGGCATCCCCAGGTGCACAAGCATCATGCCCGCGGCATTGAGCATCGCGCTGGGGTTGGCGATGTTCATGCCTGCGATATCGGGCGCGCTGCCATGGATCGCCTCGAACATGCTGATGCGGTCGCCGATGTTGGCACTACCCGCCATGCCTACGCTTCCGGTGAGTTCGGCTGTGACATCGCTGATAATGTCACCGTAGAGGTTGAGGGTCACGATGACGTCATAGCGGTTCGGCTGTGTGGCCACACGGGCGGTGCCGATGTCGATGATCTGTGTTTCCTGAGCGATCCCCGGGTATTCTTTTCCGATGCGACGGAAGATGTCCGCGAACATGCCATCGGTGAGCTTCATGATGTTGTCCTTCACCAAGCATGTGACCTTCTTCCGCCCATTGCTGTAGGCGTACTCGAACGCATAGCGGATGATCTTCTCGGTACCCGGAATGCTCAGCACCTTCAGGCACTGGTAGACATCCACCGTTTGCCGGTGCTCAATACCTGCGTACAGGTCCTCCTCGTTCTCCCGTACCACCACCACGTCCATATCGGGATGCTGTGTGCGCACGAAGGGATGGAAACTGCGGCAAGGCCGCACGTTGGCGTAGAGGCCGAGCGTCTTTCGGATGGTGACGTTGAGGCTCTTGTAGCCACCTCCCTGTGGCGTGGTGATCGGACCTTTCAGGAAGACGGGATTGCGGCGCAGCGTATCCCAGGCTTCCGTTGGAATGCCGCTGCTGTTGCCGCTTAGATAGACCTTCTCACCCACGTCGATGTGATCGTAGGTAAGGCCGCATTTCGCGGCGTCCAGGATCTGCAATACGGCCTCGGTGATCTCGGGGCCGATGCCGTCGCCCTTGGCGACCGTGATGGTGTGGCTCATTTGGTTCGTGGAGTGGGACGCGTTTCGGGCACTTGAAGGTATCGGTCTGTAAGGTCAATGAGGAAGCCGGCCAATCGCTTGCGGTCGCGCTTGGCACTCAACTCGGTCAGCGCAGGCAGATGCACCATGGCGAACTCCAGCGAGTGCGCCATTTCAATGAGCGTGGTGGCGAAGGAGCGCGGCTGCTTGCACGACTTGTGCTTCACCCCGACCAGTCGGCGGTCGTACGCTTTCAGCTCGGAGGCAATGTGCGCGCAGAGGTCCTTATAGGGTTGGAACAGTTTCAGCTTGTTGTCCGCATCCACGTTGCGGTGCAGGAAGGATTTGGAGCCTTCCACGATCACGAGTTCGCGCAGGATGGCCGGGTCGAGCTGGGCAATGAGCGTGTCCTTCGGCCACAGTCCACAAAGCGCGCGGATATCGCCATGTATGCGCTCAATAGGGTCCTTCAACAAGCGGCCCTCCTGCTGGCAATGCGTATCCAACCAGAGCCAATACAGCTGGAAGTAATACTGCAACAGCCTGTGCTTGTTCGGGAAGTAGTTATAGATGGTCACCTCGGTGCAATGCGCCTTGATCGCCAATTTCTTGAACGTGAAGGCTTCGAGACCAAGCACGTTCATCAAGGCGAGACCCTCCACCAGAATACGAGCGCCTATCGCGCTGGGTGCCGGGTCCCTCAGGAACAAGGACCGATCGGGCTCGAGGTGGTAACGGATCATTCTGCGTCAAATATAGTAATACTTAACCTATGCAATGTATTACTTAAGTTTGCGCCGCCTCATCGTTGCCGATCATTACACCGATCACCCCCTGGAAACGCCTTATGCGCCTCTTGCGCGTGGACAAGCGCGAGATCGGGCACATCTATCTGTACGCCTTGGTGGGCGGGGCCATCAGCTTGAGCGTGCCCATCGGTGTGCAGGCCATCATCAACCTCATCAGCGGTGGGCAGATCGCCACAAGTTGGGGAGTGCTCATCGCCTTCGTTACCATCGGCGTAGGGGTCGCGGGCGGCATGCAGGTGATGCAGCTCGCCCTTGCCGAGAATATCCAGCAGCGGCTATTCGCGCGCAGCGCATTGGAATTCGCCTATCGGATCCCCCGCATCAAAGCCGCATCGCTCAAGGGCCAACCTCTGCCAGAGTTGGTGGACCGCTTTTTCGATACACTGACCGTGCAGAAGGGCCTGGCGAAGTTGCTGCTCGACATTCCATTGGCTATCCTGCAGGTGGCGCTGGGCCTGTTGCTGCTCGCGCTCTACCATCCTTTCTTCATTGCTTTCGGGGTCCTCCTACTGGCCCTGCTGTATCTGATCTTCCGCTACAGTGGACGGCGGGGACTGGAGACGAGCTTGGAGGAGAGCAAGTACAAATTCGCGGTGGCACATTGGCTGGAAGAACTCGGTCGCGTGCAAGGCACCTTCAAACTGGCCGGGGAGACCGGTCTGCCGGTGGAGCGGACGGACCGGCTGGTGAACGGTTATGTGCAAGCGCGCAAGGCGCACTTCAACGTGCTGCTATGGCAGACAAGTGCCATGGTGGTCTTTAAGGTGATCGTTACCCTAAGCCTGCTGGCCTTGGGCGGCACCTTGGTGATGACCGAGCGAATGAACATCGGCCAATTCGTTGCGGCGGAGATCGTCATCTTATTGGTGATCAGTGCAGTGGAAAAACTGATCTTCAGTATCGAACACGTGTACGATGTGCTGACCGCGCTGGAGAAGATCGGTGGTGTGACGGACCTTGAATTGGATCGGAGCGAAGGATTGAAGAACCTACGCCCAGCAGGGGAGTCGGGCGGTATGGACGTCAAGTTGATGAACGTGGGATTCAGATCCTACTGGAACAACGAACCGGTCCTCAGCGGCATCGACCTGGAATTGAAAGCCGGTGAAAAGGTCTGCATCCGGGGCCTGAACGGATCGGGCAAGACGACGCTTCTGCGGATCATCGGTGGCGCGCTGGAGCCCGTGGAGGGCAGCCTGCTGCTCGATGGTCATCCGGTCACTAGTCTCGATCTGGACCTAGTACGCTCCGTGATCGGCGATAGCTTGGACCAAGAAGATGTATTCGTTGGGAACGTGCTGGAGAACATCGTGATGGGTCGACCTTGGATACAGGATCAGGACCTGAACGAAGCCTGCCGTGTAACTGGACTGTTGGATCACCTTTCCATGCTTCCCCAAGGCTTGCTGACACCCTTGGACCCGCAGGGCGCCCGCCTTCCGCGCAGCTTGGTGAAACGCATCATCCAAGCGCGTTGTATTGCGGGCAGACCGCGCCTGATCCTCTTGGAAGACTCATTGCACAACTTCGACAAGGCCGATCGCGAAGACCTGCTGGGTTGGATCACTGCGCCGGAACGACCCTGGACCCTTCTCGCTGTCAGCAACGACCCCTGGTTGCAACAACGCTGCTCGCGCACGCTGGAACTGCGCAAGGGTCAACTGATCAACCGCTGACCGATGCTCGACCTCAGTCCGCACAACCAGGTCCCGCTGCTCGATCGCACCCGCTTCGAGAGCTTCCGTACGATCGGCGTGGCCAGAGCCAACAAGCTCTTTGCGCGTTGGGTGGTGGCGATCTCCATCATCCTTTTGATGGGCATGTTCCTCCCATGGACACAGAACATCCGGGCACGCGGAACCTTGACCAGTCTTTCTCCGGACCAGCGTCCGCAAACCATCCATGCGATCATTCCGGGTCGGTTGGAAGAATGGTTCGTGAAGGAAGGACAACTCGTTGAGAAGGGCGACACCATTCTTCGCCTCAGCGAAGTGAAACCTGAATACTTCGACCCGAAATTGCTGGACCGAACAGCCGACCAGATCCACTCCAAGGAGCTTACAGCGCAGAGCTACGATGAGAAGGTGCGCTCATTGGATGCGCAGATCGACGCGCTCGGCCAGTCCTTGGTGATCAAGCTGGAGCAGGCGCGCAACAAGATCAAGCAAGCCCAGTTCAAACTACAGAGCGACAGCATCCGCGTTATAGCAACCAATACCGAGATCAAGGTGGCCGACGACCAGTTCGCGCGCGGAGAACAACAGTTCAAAGAGGGTCTGATCAGCAAAGTGGAGCTCGAACGCCGCACGGTGGCGCAGCAGCGTGCGAACGCGAACCTGATCGACGCGCAGAACAAGCTGCTCGACGCCCGCAATGAACTGCTGAACGCCAGACTGGACCTGGGCGGCATCCAGAACGACTACCGGGACAAGCTGAGCAAGGCCGAAAGCGAGAAGTTCAGTAGCATGAGCCAGATGTACAGCACCGAAGCGGAGGTGAGCAAGATGCAGGTGGATCTTGCGAACTACACGGTTAGGGCTGGCAACTACTATGTGACCGCGCCTCAGCAGGGCTACATCACCAAGGCCGTTGTCACCGGCATTGGGGAAACTGTGAAAGAAGGCGACGACCTGGTAACGGTGATGCCAGCGCGCTATGACCTGGCGGTGGAACTCTACGTGCGCCCGATGGACATGCCGCTGATCAATACTGGCCAGAAGGTGCGCTTCGTCTTCGACGGCTGGCCGAGCATCGTGTTCAGTGGGTGGCCGAACACGAGCTACGGCACGTATGGCGGCCACGTCGTGGCCATCGATAATCTCATCAGTACACAGGGCAAGTACCGGCTGCTGGTCGCTCCTGCTCCTGGCGAGCATCCCTGGCCCAATGCCTTGCGCGTGGGCAGCGGTGCGATCGGGTTCGCCCTCATGAAGGACGTTCCCATCTGGTACGAACTGTGGAGGCAGATGAACGGTTTTCCGCCGGACCTCTACACGGACCCGCAAGTGGTGGGTACCAAGACCAGCGTTGCGAAATGAGGGCGTTGGCAGGTTGCATCGGCCTGTTGTTGACCGCGTTGACGAGCGCTCAAACTCCCCCCAACGCGGGTGTGCTTACGCGTGAAGCCTTCGTGCAACTGGTCCTGAAGAACCACCCGATGGCCCGTCAGGCTGCTCTGCGCACGGGCATGGGCGAGGCTTCGGTGCGCAGTGCGCGCGGTGGTTTCGACCCCATGGCCATTGCCGGGTACGAGGAAAAGAGCTTTGACGATCAGAACTACTTCACTCTCCTAGATGCGGGCTTGAAGGTACCCACGTGGTTCGGCGTGGAACTCATCGGCGGTTTCCAGAACAATGATGGAAGCTATCTCGACCCGGCTTCCACAACGCCCACTGAGGGGCTGATCAAAGCCGGTGTGGAAGTGCCGATCGGGCAAGGGCTCTTCATCGACCAGCGCAGGGCCACCTTGCGGAAAGTGCAGGCCTATCAACGTGCTGCGGAAGGCGAGCGCCAGCAGCTGCTGAACCAACTTCTCCTTACCGCGCTGAACGATCATACCGATTGGGTCGCGGCCTACGAACAACTCCGCATCAGCGATACCGCCGTGGTACTGGCACGCAACCGGTTCGACCAAGTGCGCGGCAGCTTCCGGGGTGGCGACCGCCCGGGTATCGATACCCTGGAAGCGTTCCTCCAGGTGCAGGACCGCGAGATGCGGCAGCAGCAAGCGCAGCTCAACTTCCGGAATGCGGGCCTGCGCTTGAGCAACCACTTGTGGGATGACGCACAACGTCCGCTGGAACTGCAACCCGGCGGTGTGCCTGCGATCACGGACCTCTCCTCTCCGGCTGTGTTTGTCCTGGCGGATACCACCATCGCCCGCGCGATCGAGGAACATCCATTGCTCAGGCAGTCGCAAGCGCGGATCGAGCAATTCGAGGTGGACCGCCGCCTGCGCAGCGAATACTTGAAGCCGGAACTCGATTTGAAATATCAATGGCTAGGCAGCGCTGGAGCGTTGAACAACGAAGCGGGAAGCGTTCTTCTCGGCGATGGGCATCAAGTGGGCGTCGGCTTCAAGATGCCGCTTCTTCTGCGGAAGGAACGCGGTG
>JBKJNF010000214.1:0-8022 GCA_046596155.1 Flavobacteriales bacterium
GATATCGCCTTCGGATACCGGTTTTGTGTGGGAAATTGAAGTTTCCACACTTACCGCACGGATGCCGTGGAGAAAAGCCTGTCGCGTAGCATTGGCATCTACTACATAACGGTGACGAACCAGCGGATCGAACAGGTGGCATTGTTCAAAGGCACTGTGTTCCGCACCGGCAAACCTTGGTTCCCAGAGGAACCGCTTCCCCAATACGCATGAACGAATCTTACATCGTAGACGCCATCCGTACACCTATCGGTTCCTTCGGAGGTGCGCTTGCACCCGTGCGAGCGGATGACCTGGCGGCCCATGTACTACGCGAACTGCTGAAGCGTCACCCGTTATTGGATCCCGCCGCTATCGATGATGTGATCCTCGGTTGTGCGAACCAAGCCGGCGAGGACAACCGCAATGTGGCGCGCATGGCACTGTTGCTCGCCGGACTTCCGGTTACCGTGCCCGGGGAAACGGTGAACCGACTTTGCGCCAGCGGCATGGGCGCGGTGGTGAACGCCGGACGGGCTATCGCTGCCGGGCACGGAGACGTGTTCATCGCCGGTGGTGTGGAGAACATGACGCGCGGTCCTTGGGTGATCAGCAAGACCAGCGTGCCCTTTGGTCGCGATGCGCAGATGTTCGACAGCAGCTTCGGCTGGCGCTTCGTGAATCCGCTGATGAAGGAACAATACGGTGTGGATGCCATGGGCGAAACGGCCGAGAACCTGCTCGAAGGAAACGCTTCGATCACTCGCGAGCACCAGGACCAGTTCGCCCTTCGCAGTCAGCAAAAGGCCACGGCGGCGCAAGCCAACGGACGTTTGGCCAAGGAGATCGCGCCGGTGAGCATTCCGCAGCGAAAAGGCGACGCCCTGCTCTTCGCGCAAGACGAGTTCGTGAAACCGAAGTCGACCCTCGAGGGCCTTGCTGGATTGAAACCGGCTTTCAGGAAGAATGGCAGTGTAACGGCCGGCAATGCCAGCGGATTGAACGACGGAGCTGCCGCTGTTCTGGTGGCCAGCGATGCAGGCATCAAGCAGCACAACCTCAAGCCCTTGGCCCGGATCGTATCTAGCGCTGTTGTGGGGGTTGAGCCGCGTATCATGGGTATCGGTCCGGTGAACGCAACGAAGCTCGCCTTGAAGCGCGCCGGGCTCACACTGGACCAATTGGACATCCTGGAACTGAACGAGGCCTTTGCCGCCCAAGTGCTCAGTTGCACCCGCAGCCTAGGCATCGCCGACGATGACCCCCGCCTGAACCCGAACGGAGGGGCCATCGCCCTCGGCCATCCGCTGGGCATGAGCGGTGCCCGCCTCTTACAGACGGCCGCCATCGAGCTTCACGAGCGCAAAGGCCGCTATGCCTTGTGCACCATGTGCATCGGCGTAGGGCAGGGATATGCCACCATCATCGAGCGTTGCTGAGGCTCCGGCACGATGATCGCTTGAGCCGAGCCCCGAAGCCCTCTACTTTCACGCCCCTAACGGCCATTTCCGCCACCATCATGAACACCCCTACATTGAACCGCCTGCTGTCCGTCGGTACCCTGTGCATCCTGTCCCTCACCCTGCACGCCCAGGAGAGCAAGGTGCGCTGGAAGATCTTCGCCGACTTCAAGGCCGTGCCCAATGAAGGCACCGTGTTCGCGAAAGTGGCCAAGGGCGATGCAGGCTCCTTCGTGGCCCTACAGGTGAAGGGGAACAGCCCGGTGATCGGTGGCATGAACCAGGTGGAACTGGATCGTAGCCTTGTGGCCTTCTCGGTGGCCGGTCCTGCCGTGATCAAGACCGACAAAACGAAGATCCTCTGGGGTGAAGGTCCGGTGGCCATTGAGACCATCGAACGCTTCGCCAACCAGTTCCGCGTGATCGCTACCAAGCCCGATCCGGAGAAGGGCAAGTTGCTGCTGATCCAGCAGATCCTCAGCCCACGTGCTCTTACGGGCAAGGGGGGCCAACTCCTAACAGAGATCCCCTACGATCGGCTAGGCAAGGGCAGCGACTACTTTAAACCGAACACGGCTGTAGGCTTCACCACCACCGTGAGCGTTGACAGCACCCTGATGCTCATCGGCCTTAGCCCGGAAAGCACCACGCGCAGCGCTGGATGCCCCATTTATGCGCAGGTCTTCGACAAGCAGATGAAACTGCTTTGGAGCAATACGTTGACACCGCCTTCGGCAGCCCGCAGCTTCGAGATCATCACCACCCATGTGGATCCTGCCGGGGCCGTGTGGTACCTGCTGAAGAACGTGACCAACCCAACGCCGAAAACGCGCGAAGAACTGGGCTACAGCTTCAGTCTTTACCGTTTGGACAGTGCAGGGCAACAGGGTTTCGAGTTGAAACTGAGCGGCAAGGACTTCGCCCAGGATGCCACCTTGGACATGCGCATGGACGGCAGCATTGTGCTGGCGGGCACCTACGGGAACGAGGAGAGTGAGCGCAACGGATCGGTGGGCGCGTTCCAATGCGTATTCGATGCCAAGGCCCAGAAGTTCGATCGCTTCAAGCTGTATCCTTTCAACAAACAGGTGATCAAGAAGGAGGAGGAATTCCAGACCAACATGGTGATCGATCGTGTGTTCTGGAAGAAGAATGGTGGCACGTACATCGTCACGCGCAAGAGCGGTGTTGAAACGCATTACGTTGCGGATCTCAGCGGGAAGAAGACGGCGAAGACCGAGCAGGTGGAGGGCGCGCTGCACCTTTTCGAAACGGATGCCAGCGGAGAGAAGAGGTGGTATCGCGTGTTCGACCGTGAACTGTCCTATGACAATGCCGTGCCCGGCACCGTGATCAGCATGGTGTATGATGATGTGCTGTTCCTGTTGATGAACGATGCGGAGGGCAACATCGAAAAGCGCAAGCTGAAGGAGCCTCTGGATCCCATTACCGCCATGCGGGATGCCATCTTCGTGGAGATCAAGGGCGATGGCGGCGACAAGACCAAAAAAGTACTGGAGGGCGCTGCGTTCCAGCAGTTGGGTATCCAAGCTGCACAGGTGTGGTTCCCCGCGCCCGGCCTGATCGTTACCAACGGCTCCGAGGGCTTCGGAAAGAGTAAGACCTGGCCTGTGGTCATTACACTCAGCAGTGAGACCAAGAAGTAAACCCCATATTCGCCCCATGTTATCTTTACTCCCATGGTAGCGACGGAGCAGACCAATCTTTACATAGCCGACCAACCTGAATGGCAGCGCAAGCTTCTGGTGCGGCTGCGGCAGCTGATCCACAGCACGGACGAGCAGATCGAAGAGACCTGGCGCTGGGATAAGCCCCACTTTGATCACAATGGCATCATGATCGGCATGTGCGGATTCAAGGAGCATGTGGCCATTTGGTTCCACAAGGGTGCTTTGATCAAAGATCCGAAAAAGCTCTTCGAAGCCCTGCCAAAGACCGAGGAAAAAGGTATGCGCTCGTACAAACTGTACGAAGGGGACAAGATCAATGAGGGAGCCTTTGTGGACCTCGTGAAACAGGCTGTTGTTCTGAACGCCAAGGGCACGAAACTCTCCGATGCCAAGCCTGCCCGCAAGGCATTGGTGGTGCCGGAGGATCTGGAGCAGGTCCTGCACAAGGATCCCACGGCGTGGGCCAATTGGGAAGCCTTCAACTACAGTTGCAAAAAGGAGTATGTGGAGTGGGTCACCGACGCCAAGCAAGAGGAGACGCGCAAGCGCCGCATTGCCCAGGCGTTGGAGAAGATCCGCGAGGGTGAGCGCAAGGAGGAAAGCTCCAGCGTGCAGTGATCCGCGTTGGCCTGTTATTCCGCGGCTCGCCCTAAGTAACAAACGTCCCACCGGGTGGGGTACATCAAAGGGCGTCGCTTAACACATCTTCGCTGCGCCGTTCCCTAACGCGCAACGGTCGTCCACCTACATTCGCGGACCTACCATGGACATCCGGATCGATCACTTGACCAAGCGTTACGGCCCGCAAACGGCCGTTGACGACGTCAGCTTTCAAGTGAGCGCCGGTGAAGTACTCGGCTTCCTTGGACCGAACGGCGCTGGCAAGAGTACCACCATGCGGATGATCTGCGGCCTCATCGCGCCTAACGAAGGCAGCATCGCTGTGGGCGGCCATGATGTGGCCACTGACCCGCAGGCCGTGCGTCGCATGATCGGTTACCTGCCGGAGAGCAATCCATTGTACGAGGACATGCCCGTGCTGGACCTGCTGCGTTTCGCCGCGCGGATACAGGGCGTGGCCCGGAATGCGCAGGACCAGCGCATCCGAGAGATGGTGGAGGTGTGCGGCCTCAGTCCCGAAAAGCACAAGAAGGTCGGCGAGCTCAGCAAAGGATTTCGCCAACGTGTGGGCCTGGCGCAGGCCATGGTGCACGATCCGCAGGTGCTGATCCTCGACGAGCCCACCACCGGATTGGATCCGAACCAGATCGTAGAGATCCGCTCCTTGATCAAGGAACTGGGCCAGGCCAAGACCGTGATCTTCAGCACGCACATCCTGCCGGAAGTGGAGGCCGTATGCGATCGCATCCTCATCATCAACAAGGGCCGCATCGTGGCCGATGGCACACCGGCTTCGCTGCGTTCCCGCTCACAGGGCGAAGTGCTGTTGCACCTGCGAGTGGAAGAGGTGGATCGGGATACGGTGCTGAACGCCTTGCGCGCCCTGCCCGGCATCGACCATGTGATGCCTGTGGCCGGTGCAGTGGACCGCTACGAACTCAGCTCGAAGCAGGATGCTTCTCCGGCGCGATCCGTTTACCAATTGTGCGTTCGCAACGAGTGGTTGCTCACCGAACTACACGCTGTGGAAACGCGCCTCGAGGATGTCTTCCGCGACCTTACCCTGAACTGATCCACGCCGACGGGAATCATGCGCACCACCCTGCTCCTCGCCCGCAAGGAACTCGCCTCCTTCTTTGATTCGCTCATGGCCTACATGATCCTGGTGGCCTTTCTGGGCGTCAGCGGTTTTTTTACGTGGTGGTACGGCACCGATGTGTTCCTACGCGGATTGGCCGACCTGAGCACCTTCTTCAATGTGGCCTACTGGGCGCTCTTTCTCTTCATTCCCGCCATCACCATGCGCACCATCGCGGATGAGCGGCGCAACGGCACATTGGACCTCCTGCTTACAAAGGCCGTTAGCGACCGGCAGGTAGTGGCCGGCAAGTTCCTCGCCAGCCTCGCGCTCATTGCCATCGCCCTGCTCTTCACGCTGCCCTATTGGCTCACGATCGCTACGCTTGGCAATGTGGACAACGGTGCGATCGCCTGCGGCTACCTCGCTCTGCTGTGCATGAGCGCAGCCTACATCGCCATCGGCATCTTCGCCAGCAGCCTCACCAACAACCAGATCGTGGCCTTCCTCTTGGGCCTGCTGCTCCTCTCCTTCTTCCACCTCGCCTTCGGGGTGATGGCCTCCAGCTTCACCGGCATTGCCGGGCGCACGCTGCAGGCTCTGAGCACACAAACGCACTTCGACAGCATCAGCCGGGGCATCTTGGACAGCCGCGATATGGTGTGGTTCATCAGTGTCGTTGTGCTCGGGCTTTCCCTCGCGGAGATGAACATCGCCAAACGGTTGGTGAACGATTGAGTCATGCGGACCCGTGCACACCTCATCCGCAATGCGCTGCTTCTCCTGGCGGCGCTTGTGTTCGTGAACCTCATCAGCGAGCGCGCGCACTTCAGGGTGGACCTCACCAGTGACGAACGCTATTCGCTCAGTCCTGCCAGCATCAAACTGCTGCATGATCTGCCGGAGGCCGTCACAATTACCGCATGGTTCACGGAGAAAATGCCTCCGGACCTCGCGATCGCACGCCAGGACTTCAAGGACCTGCTGGTGGAATATGCCGCGCGCAGCAAGGGCAACGTGGTGTTCGAGTTCATTGACCCTAGTAGCGCCGATTCCGTGGAGAAGCGCGCGCTGGCCGAAGGCATCCGGCAACTTATCGCCACCACCCGCGAAAAGGACAAGGCCGAGAACTTGAAGGTGTACATGGGAGCCACTGTGCGCATGGGCGACCGGAGGACGGCCATCCCCGTGATCCAGCAGGGGTCGGCGCTGGAGTGGGCGCTTAGCAGCGCGATCAAGGAAGTGAGCATCCTCGAAAAGCCGATCGTGGGCATCATCCAGGGCCATGGCGAACCGCCTATCGAGGCCATGCCGCAACTGGTACAAAGCCTGAACGTGATGTACAGTGTTCAGCCCATGGCCATCTACGACTCCATGCTGATCAACGATCGCTTCGCGGCCCTTATGCTGATCGACCCGCAGGATACCATTCCGCCGATGCAGTTGGACCGCTTACATGACTTTCTGGCCAAGGGCAGAGGTGTAGTGATCGCGTATAGTGCGGTGAACAGTGCACTCGGATCATCCCCAGGTATCGACATGCGACACATTGATCTGGAGCCTTGGCTGGAGCGGCATGGCCTGCGCATTGATCAGCAGATCGTATTGGACCAGCGCTGCAACCAAGTGCAAGTGATGCAACAGATGGGCAACTTCACCTTGCCGGTCCCCATCACCTTCCCCTACTTTCCTGTGATCAGCTCGTTCGCAGAGCATCCGGTATGCAGCGGGCTCGATGTGGTCACCTATCAATTCTGCTCGCCCATCCTTTCCACAGGCGATACAGCGCTGCACTTTTCGCCATTGCTCTTCACCAGCGAGAAGAGCGGCCTTTTGTCCGCACCCCAGATGGTCGACATCGACCGACGATGGAGCGATGCGGATTTCCCCATGGGTCCTCAGGTGGTCGGTGCGGAAACGCACGGCCACTTTGGTAACGGATCTGAAGCCAACCTGATGCTCTTCACCAACGGTGGGCTTTGCGTGAACGGCCTGTCGCAAGGACAACAGCCGCAGCAACTGCCGGAAGGGAATATCAACCTGATGGTGAACGCCGTGGACCGCGCCACAGGGAGCAATGACCTGCTGGGACTGCGCGGTAAGGAGGTGGATTACCGGCCGATCAAGGAGACGAGCGATGTTCGGCGCAGCGCGCTGAAGTGGACCAACCTGCTGCTGCCGGTCATCATCACCATGGTCTACGGACTCTTCCGTCGTGCTTGGCGTCGCCGCCAGCGCAAACAGCGCATGGCCCCGGATCATGTTCGGTAAGCTGCGCACATCGCACCTGCTGCTGATCGTGGCCGCTCTGGCGGCGCTCTGGTGGATCACGGGGCTGTTAAGCCCGACGGCCAAGCAGCGCACCTTCCGCGAACAACTCCTGCAGGTGGATACCGCATCCTTGGGATCGTTCACCATCATTCCCGCCCGTTCCAAAGGCCTCCCACCGCTCCACTTCCTGCGCAAGGGCAGCCGGTGGGAATTGGCCATGTTGAACGATACCACGGTGGTGGACATGGACCCTGTGCGCAGCCTGCTCGGCTCGTTGGCGAATATGCGGGCGATGCGCGTGGCGGGAAGCATGGTCTCGGTGGCCGAACGGTATGACCTGGGCGACAGCACCGCCGATCACCTCGTGTTGGATATCCCGTCCGGTCGGATCGACATGCTCGTGGGTCGCTGCACGGAGGGTGAGGATCCCATGACGGTGGTGAGCCCGGTAGGTGATGTGAACGCATACGGTATCACCGGTCGGCTGGGAACCTTTACCGACCAGACCTATAGCGATTGGATGCCGAAACACCTCGTGACCGGTGATCCTCGCAACTGGACCAGCGTGCAGTTCACCTTTCCGGGGGACACAGGATATACCATGGTGCGATCGGGATCAACTTGGTTGCTCGAAGGTCAACCCACCGACACGGCACGCGTGCGTAAGTTCCTGGGCAGCCTCGCCCGCTCGCGTGCGCAGGAGGTGGCCGATCCCGCTGATACGCTGCAGGCAGTTCCTGCCTTCCGACTGTTGGTGAACGACACCACGCGTAAGGAAGCCATCGCCGTAGTGGTGTATAACGTGCCGGGACGCTTCATCGTCCGCACCTCGCTGAACCCAGGCGTCGTCATGAACTTCGATGGTGCTACGGAGGTGCCGCGCATGTTCCGCTCACGCCTCGCCTTCCTGCCACATCCGGAG
>JBKJNF010000212.1:0-3117 GCA_046596155.1 Flavobacteriales bacterium
GGCGGTCTGCATTTTCCTGAGCATGGCCTTGTGGTTCCGGGCCTTGAAGCTACTTGATCATCTTCCAGTTCGCCGAGCTCGATCGACCCACCATACGTGCGTGGCTTGTTACATTCGATTCTACGCACCATCGTCGTCCACGTCCCCCTTCTTCGTTGGTAGCTGATCGGCCTTGGCCTGCTTGTGCTATTCCCTTAAGGCGCGGCCGGTATCGTGCTCTTCCTGCCTTTGGCGTCGTTCCTGAAGCGGTGAGCAAGGAGACCTCTTCGTGGAGGCCGTTGATGCTTCCGCTGGGTGATGGATCACCCGATGGGTCGGGAACAGGATGAGTGGCTAAGCCCATGCACGGGGCCTTACTTTCGTTCGCGATGAGCAGCTTGGATATTCGTGGGAAACAGATCGAGATGATCGCTCAGACCCTCTTTGGGTTGGAGGAGATCTTATGCACCGAACTGGTAGAGCTTGGCGCCCAACGCATCGAACGGCACAATCGCGCTGTGCGATTCTCCGGAGATCAGGCGTGCATGTATCGCGTCAACCTCTGCCTGCGCACGGCCCTGCGGATCCTTGTGCCCATCAACACCTTTACCGTCCGCAACGAAAAGGACCTGTACAACGCCGTGCATGCCATGCCATGGGGCAGCTACATGCACGTGAGCGACACCTTCGCCATCCACTGCACGCTGAACTCCGACCTCTTCACGCATTCCCAATTCCTTGCATTGAAGGCGAAAGATGCCATCGCCGATCACTTCCGCGACCGGTCCGGCATACGACCCAACGTGGATGTGGACATTCCCACGCTCCGGATCTACCTCCACGTGCACGGTGATCGCTGTACAGTATCGCTGGACAGTTCCGGTACTTCATTGCATCAACGGGGCTATCGGGACCAGACGAACCTTGCTCCCATCAACGAGGTGCTGGCAGCGGGAATGATCCTACTGAGCGGATGGGACAAGCAGAGCCCGTTGGTGGATCCCATGTGCGGGTCGGGCACCATCCTCATCGAGGCCACCATGATCGGCTTCAATATTCCGCCCAACCATGATCGCGCCCAGTTCGGTTTCGAACGCTGGAAGGACTTCGATGCGGACCTCTGGAAACGTGTGTACGATGAGGCCATGGCGCAGGTACGCATGCGCGGGCCCGTGATCGTCGGAGGTGAGCTATCGCCCCATGTCGCTCGCAAGGCCATTGCCAACATCCACAACGCCGGGCTTGAGGAATTCATCACGGTGACCACCTCGCCATTCGCCGAACTGGAAGCCCCTCAAGGCCCTGGCTTCCTGATCATCAACCCGCCTTATGGCGAGCGCATGGATAAGGATGAGGACATCAACGCGGTGTACAAGATGATCGGCGACACGCTCAAGAATAAATGGCCGGGATGGACGGCTTGGGTGATCACGTCCAACATGGAAGCAGCCAAGTTCATCAAGCTCACACCGAAGCCGAAGATCAAGCTCTATAACGGTGCGCTCGATTGCCGCTTCCTGCGGTATGATCTATACGCAGGCAGCCGGAGACGGGATGTTGCAGAGGTAAACGCCTGACCTTTTGCTACGTTGCCATGCAGCTCCTTTTCACTTCTTAGCTGTCGCGAACATGGCGAGGCCCGCCACAGCAGCGATACCCCCAATGATGAAATAGGGGGAAAAGAAGCTGTCCTTTTTACCTAGGTCGATCTCGGTCTTGCCCAGATCGATGCTCACTTGTTTGCTGTCCTTTTCACGCAGCCCGAATCCGATGATAGCGAGTCCGGCGATCAGTAAAATGAGAGGAAGTGCTTTACGCATGGCAATGGTGGTTACTTGGTTCGTGTGATGGGTTCATTGGAGCGGGAGGCAGATCTGGTACCAAGCCCACTTGACCACGGGATCGATCATGTATCGCTGGATGTAATGCCCATGATCGGGGAAGATCTTCCCCAGCCGCCACTCGGCATACATCCGAACGTAACATGATGAACCCAATGGTCGCTAAGGTGCAGAAGCGCTACGGACCGGACATTCGTACCAGCTGATGTTGATAGTATGCACAAGGCCAGTTCGAGCTATTGTGAACCTTTGTTCCACTTGCCTGTACAGGAAACACGTTTGATGAAAGTCGCCTTCGCCCTTCTCTTGACCAGTACGTGCGCGGCATGTGCGCAGGAGCCCCAACGCGCTACATCACAATGCGATGTACCCATGGACGGATTCGCATCGCATGTGGAAAAGGTGCTTGCCGATAACACCGGCCGCCTCTTCGTGGACTATCCCAAGCCTCCATCGCTTACGTGCGAGCTGCTGCAAGGCTTGCAGGAGGCCATGGCGGATGATTCCGTTCGCTACCAGTTCGAGCACCTGGCACAGCGCTATGCGGATCCGCGGGCACACGCTGCATTCACCTACATCCGGCGCCACCTCGATCTCCACCTCGCCATAGCGCTGACCACGCACTGGAACCCGGACACGCGCATCGCCGCGGTGAAGGCGGTGTGGGAGTACCGTCGCAGCCGGCCGATGGTGTGCGCCACGCAAGCGCATTACGCGATGCTGGAGAAGCAGGACCGCCAGGCCGTCCGTTACTTGATCCACGTGTTGGAGAACACGCCCTGGGTGATCGCCGGCAGCGAGAACTCGACCATCCACGGGGTATACATCAGTTGGATCCTTCGTACGTTGGATCTTTTCACAGGAACGGCGTTCTTTCCAGAGGACACGTCGCGGTTGGATGTGAGGTATAACGAGGCAACGATCCGTGACGCTTTGTTGAAGTGGAAGACCTTTGCACCGGAATGAGGTGCTTCGTATGGGCCATACTGTTCACTCCTATGCTAGTTGCGGCGCAGAATGCAAAGCGCTTTGCACACGTGGTGGAACGCGGCAGCGCCGCCGCTTTGGATCACTGGATGAAGCACGAACTGCACACGCTCCGGAAGGGCACACGGGTAGGGACAGGCTCCAGTTCCTATGTGATCCACTCCACCAACTATGACAGCCTGATCACTTGGCTACGGCTGCAACCGGGGGTGGTAGATGCGGAGTGGGACAAGTGCGTGAACAAGCTCCTGCTCTGGCCAGGCCATTCGACAATTGGTGTGCATGTGCGCACAGTGAAGGGAACGATCGA
>JBKJNF010000148.1:0-35506 GCA_046596155.1 Flavobacteriales bacterium
CCGCTACCACGCTACGATGCAACTTCTATTCCACGTTGAGTTCACGTTGCGCCGGAGTGCCGTCGCGGTTAGTCGCATTCATACATGAGCGAAACGAACTATTCCGAAGAGCACATCCGGTCGCTGGACTGGAAGGAGCACATCCGCCTGCGCCCAGGCATGTACATCGGGAAGTTGGGCGATGGAAGCAGCTTCGATGACGGCATCTATATCCTGCTGAAGGAAGTGCTGGACAACTGTATCGACGAGTACGTGATGGGTCACGGGAAGAAGGTGGAGATCACCATCGAAGGCACGCGCGTGGAAGTGCGGGACTTTGGTCGGGGTGTGCCACTGGGCAAGGTGATCGACGTGGTGAGCAAGATCAACACCGGAGCCAAGTACGATAGCAAGGCCTTCAAGAAGAGCGTGGGCCTCAACGGCGTTGGCACCAAAGCGGTGAATGCACTCAGCAGCTACTTCAAGATCGAAAGCTACCGCGAGGGCGAGATGAAGCGCGCGGAGTTCGATCGCGGCGTGCTGCGCAAGGACACCAAGCTGGAGAAGACCACCGAGAACAACGGCACCCGCGTGATCTTCGAGCCGGACGAGGAGATGTTCCGCACGTATCAGTATCGCGAGCAGCACATCGAGCGGCTGCTGTGGAACTACTGCTACCTGAACACGGGCCTTACGCTCCTTTACAACGGACAGAAGTTCCAGAGCAAGAACGGACTGCTGGACCTATTGAACACCAAGATGGACGGCGAGCCGCTCTATCCGATCATCCACTTGGTGGGCGATGACATCGAGGTGGCCATTACGCACGCCAACCACTACGGGGAGGAGTACTACAGCTTCGTGAACGGGCAGCACACCACACAAGGCGGCACGCACCAAGGGGCCTTCCGCGAGGCGGTGGCCAAGGTGATCAAGGACTACTTCAAGAAGGATTGGGAGGCGGGCGATGTGCGCACTGGTATTGTGGCGGCCGTGGCGGTGAAGGTGATCGAGCCGGTCTTCGAAAGCCAGACGAAGACCAAGCTGGGGTCGTTGGAGATCGAACCGGGTGGACAGAGCATGCGCTCATTCATCGGCGACTTCCTGGCCACGAAGCTGGACAACTTCCTGCACAAGAATCCGGAGACCACCAACGCCTTGCAGAGCAAGATCCTCGAGAGCGAGCGCGAGCGCAAGGAGCTCTCCGGCATCCGCAAACTGGCCCGCGAACGCGCGAAGAAGGCCAGCCTGCACAACAAGAAACTGCGTGATTGCCGGATCCACCTGAGCGATCCGAAGAACGACCCACGCAAGATGGAGAGCACCCTATTCATCACCGAGGGCGACAGCGCCAGCGGCAGCATCACCAAGAGCCGCAACGTGGAACTACAGGCCGTGTTCAGCCTGAAGGGCAAACCGCTCAACAGCCACGGCCTTACCAAGAAAGTGGTATACGAGAACGAGGAGTTCAACCTGATCCAGGCGGCCTTGGACATCGAGGACGGCATGGATGGCCTGCGGTATAACCGCATCGTCATCGCTACTGATGCCGATGTGGACGGCATGCACATCCGCCTGCTGATGATGACCTTCTTCCTACAGTTCTTCCCCGACCTCATCAAGAACGACCACCTCTACATCCTGCAAACGCCCTTGTTCCGGGTGCGCAACAAGAAGGAAACGATCTACTGCTACAGCGAGGGCGAGCGCGTGGCAGCCCTGTCAAAGCTCGGCAAGACCGCAGAGATCACCCGCTTCAAGGGCCTCGGCGAGATCAGTCCGGACGAGTTCAAGCATTTCATCGGTCCGGACATCCGATTGGAACCGGTAATGATCACGAAGGACGCCATGGTGCACGATCTGCTCGACTTCTACATGGGCAAGAACACGCCGCTGCGGCAGGACTTCATCATCAACCACCTGAAGATCGAGAAGGACGTGGTCAAGGAGGAGACCCCGATGAAGGCCATCGCACGCAAGCTCGCGGAGAACGAAGTGGAGGCGGAAGCATGAAGCACTTGAGCTGGGATCACGGTTCCATGTGGGCCTTTGTGCAAGGGGGTATGTGCGCATGGATGCTGGCGTTCCCGCATGGCGAAGCCACTGCCCAAAGCGCTGGCAAGCTGCGTCTGCTTGTGGACCCCGGTGGTGATTTCCAGTTCGTGCTGGATAGCAAGTACCGGATGCAGCAGCGCGAAGTGGAACTGAGCCCCGGCCCGCATACGTTCACCTTCTGGGCGCCGGAGCGTAGTATGAAGGACACTACCCTGAACGTGGAGCCCGGTCGCACCAAGGATGTCCTGCTGCGACTTCCGTATTCGGCCGAGTATGAACAATGGCAGGGCGAAATGGAACGGTACCGGAACGACCGCAAACTGCGGCGACTGCTACCTGCGGTGCTCACCGCCGGGTCATTCGTGTACACCGCGGTGAAATGGTCCGCGTTCAAACAGGCACATGATCAGTTGAACGAGGATCTCGTGGCGTATGAGGAGGGCTATTCGCCGCAGGCGATCAACATCCTGAAGGACCGCACGATCCCGCAGCACAAGGACGAGTTCCAGAACGCGCGTAGCAACTTCTACCTCGCTGCCGGGTTGAGCACGGTGCTCACTGCTACCACGGTCTACCTCTTCCACCGCTCGGCTTCGCGCGAGGTGCCGGTGTTCCAGGACCGAGAGAAAGTGCGCTTTGACGGGCTGGTGTGGGTGCCTGGTGTGGAAGGCGGTGAATGGCTCGGCGGACTCACCTGGAAATTTTCCCAATGAAGCACTTGCTGCTCATGCTCATTGTGCTGTCCATCGGACTCTCCGCCTGCCTGAAGGATGGGGTGGACGTGGATGCGCTAACTACCAACGGGCTGGATCCGGATTATACGGGTCCGGCCATTATCGAGCTGTTAAGCGATACCACGTTCGTGGTGTTGGACCAACAGAATAACCCAGTGGATACGGTTCTGCAGCAGGTCGTTCACGTACGCGAGGAATTGCTTCCGCCCGGCACCGTTTGGGACCTGTACATCGTGAAGGAGAACACCGGTGAGATCATCGACTACACCTCGGATATTCCCCAACCTGAGCTTACATACCACCACGTTCAACTCGGGATGGACTATTGCTACACCTACCAATTGAAGGTGCAGTATTCTCTGACGAAGGCTTACCGCTACTGCACTACGGCTGCACTATGAACACGAACGACGAGAACGTAGGACCTGTCGACGGTCCGGAGAACGGGATGGAAGGAAGTGGTCCAGAGGGAGAGGAGCGTTCGGAAGGTGCGCAGGACAGCGGTGCGGACAGTAAATATCCCGGTGTGCCAGGTGCGGGCCAAGCCGGTACGTACAGCGTGAGCGGCATGTACCGCGAGTGGTTCCTGGACTACGCTAGTTATGTGATCCTCGAGCGCGCTGTGCCTGCGCTGTACGATGGATTGAAGCCGGTGCAACGCCGCATCCTCCATGCGATGAAAGACCTGGATGATGGCCGCTACAACAAGGTGGCGAACATCATCGGGCATACCATGCAATACCACCCGCACGGGGATGCGAGCATCGGTGATGCGCTGGTGCAGATCGGCCAGAAGGACCTGGTGATCGATTGCCAGGGCAACTGGGGCAACACGCTCACCGGCGACAGCGCTGCAGCCCCGCGATACATCGAAGCACGCCTCAGCAAGTTCGCGCATGATGTGGTCTTCAACGCGAAGACCACCGACTGGCAGCTGAGCTACGACGGCCGCAACAAGGAGCCGATCTTCCTACCGGTGAAGTTCCCGCTGCTGCTGGCGCAGGGCGGCGAAGGCATCGCCGTGGGCCTCTCCTGCAAGATCCTGCCGCACAACTTCAACGAGCTCATCGATGCAAGCATCGCGGTGCTGCGTGGCAAGAACCCCAAGCTCGTTCCCGATTTCCACACCGGCGGCCTCGCCGACATGGAGAACTACAACGACGGCGAGCGCGGTGGCCGTGTGCGCGTGCGGGCCCGCATCCGCAAGGAGGATGCGAAAACGTTGGTGATCCACGAGATCCCCTTTGGCACCACCACCACCAGCCTGATCGAGAGCATCCTCAAGGCCAATGAGAAAGGCAAGATCAAGGTGCGGCATGTGGAGGACAACACCGCCGAGTACGCCGAGATCGTGATCCACCTGGCGGCCGGAGTTTCACCGGACAATACCATCGACGCGCTATTCGCCTTCACGGACTGCGAACTGAGCCTCGCGCCTAACGCCTGTGTCATTGAGAATGACAAGCCGCGCTTCGTGGGGGTAACTGAACTGCTAAAGAAGAGTACCGACAACACCTTGCGGTTGTTGGAACTGGAGCTGAAGATCAAGAAGGGCGAGCTGGAGCAGCAATGGCACTTCGCGTCGCTCGAGAAGATCTTCATCGAAAAGAAGGTCTACCGGAAGATCGAAGAGGCCGAGACCTGGGAGGAGGTGATCAGCTTCATCCACAAAGGCCTGAAGCCACACGTGATCGAGCTGCGCAGGCCCATCACCGATGAGGACGTGGTGAAGCTTACCGAGATCAAGATCAAGCGGATCAGCCGCTTCGATGCCTTCAAAGCGGATGAGCATATTCTCAACCTCGAGGAGCAGCTGGCCGACACCCAAGCCAAGTTGGATGCGATCATTGAGTACGCCATCGACTACTTCAAGGACCTGAAGAAGAAGTACGGCGTTGGGCGCGAGCGCAAAACGGAACTGCGCGCGTTCGACAACATCGTGGCCACGAAAGTGGCCGTGGCCAACAAGAAGCTCTACCTCGATCGCAACGAGGGCTTCATGGGCTGGAGCCTGCGCAACTTCGAATTCGTGGACGAGTGCTCGGAGATCGATGACATCATCGTATTTCGCGAGGACGGCACCATGATGGTGACCAAGGTGGCGGATAAGAAGTTCATCGGGAAGGGACTGCTACATGTAGGCGTATGGAAGAAGGGCGACGAGCGCACCATCTACCACATGATCTACCAGGACGGTCCGCAGGGGGCGTATTACATGAAGCGTTTCGCAGTGACCGGCATCGTGCGTGACAACGTGTACGACCTGACCAAGGGCTCGGCGAACAGCAAGGTGCTCTACTTCACAGCGAATCCGGACGGGGCCTCCGAAACGGTGCGGATCCAATTGCGAGCGCGTGCCAACCTGCGCAAGTCGCAGTTCGATGTGGACTTCGGTACGATGCTGGTGAAGGGGCGCGGCAGCCAGGGCAACCTGCTGACGCGCTACATGGTACAGAAGGTCACCCAGAAGGAGCGGGGCGGAAGTACGCTTGGCGCCATCCCGATCTGGTTCGATGAGACCGTGCGGCGCATGAACGACACGGGCCACGGACGTTACCTCGGTCGCTTCAAAGGCGATGATCGCATCTTGGTGATCATGGCCAGCGGCCAGTTCCAGCTTTTTCCTTTCGTGCTCAGTACCCACTTCCCGGACAATGCGCTCACTGTGGTGAAGTGGAACCCGAAGGAGATCGTGAGCGCCGTTTACTGGGAAGGGGAGAAGCAGCAGTTCCAGGTAAAGCGATTCGCCATTGAGGAGCCTTCGCGCGATCCCGTCGTCTTCATCACCGAACATCCTGACAGCAAGCTCACATTGCACAGCCTTGTGGCTGATCCGGTGATGCACGTGGCCTATGATAAGCGGAGCACTAACCGCGAGGATGAGGATGTGGTCCTGAAGGACTTCATCGGCGTGAAAGGCGTGAAGGCCTTGGGCAATCGCCTCACACCGCACAAAGTGAAGGAGCTCACATTGACCTCACCGGTGTTCATCCCCATGACCGCCGAACTCGAGGAAAAGCAGGCCATGTTGATCACCGATGAGGAGATCGGCAACTTGGAAGCTCCGGAAGAAGAGGATCTGGAGGAATCACCGGTGAAGCAGTTCAAGAAGCAGCTGAACGCCGATGAAGGCGTGGAGGACCGGTCACCGGATGATCCGATCATCGGCTACAAGCCAGGCAAGCAGGCCAAGCTGGGATTCGATTGATGCGAGTGCAGCTGCACGTCGTTGTGCTAGTGCTTCTCTGGGACGGTGCAGGTCCGCTGCCTGCACAAGGGCTGCGGCTGGATACGCTGCGCGATGTTCAACCAGGGGGTCGGCATGAAGTATTCACGTTCCCCCACCTGGCATGGCCCGAGCGGCCGGAGATCGCGTCGCGCATCAATAGGGATCTCTGTGTAGAGTTTCTGGAGGTGGACCCGGACACGGCCCACAATGGCCTCTTCACCCAAGTGTGGGGCGATCCGCTCAGTGAAAGCATGCCCCGTGTGAACGCGCTTACATGGTCGTGTGTAAGACCGAGGCTTGAGGTCGTTAGCATTGAACTGATGGGCGAATTCTGCAGCGCATATTGCGCTGAATTCGACATCCACTATACCTACGATCTCCGAAGCGGCCTACGCCTCCAATACGACAGCCTGTTCACGGATATCGGTTTGCGGCTGGTGACCGATTCCCTGGACCAGCGCTGGCGCCGGAAGTTGCAGGACGAGGTCCTTAAGATGGAAGAACAGCTGACCGTTGCGGGACCATTGTCGGACACGGCGGGGATGATCCGCGGGGCGATCCAGCTCTATACCGATTGCCTGGCTGAACGAAGGACCCTTTACGTTGAGGACCTTGAACTTGGAGCGGACATGATGATCGTTCGTGTAGCCCGCTGCGGCCATCATGCTGACCGCGCGCTCGACGAACTTGGTGCGGTCGGATCGGGTTTGGACTACTCTTGGTTGCTGTCCTACTTCAAACCTGGCTTGGCACACTTGTTCAAGAAGTGAACCTCGGGTTCCATGATGCCGGTACACGCCTTCCAAGCAGCAGCGTTGTACGTCTGCGACTAAATGCGTCCGGGAGTGTGTAATACTTCCACACTACGGGCCTAGCCCCGATGCCAACGGTGGAATTGCTTACGCGGCCATGGCGTCGTTCTGTTCCTCGGATACGCGCTTCAATCCCACCAAGGCTTCCACCCAGGAGCGACCTGCTTCTCGTGTGCGGCGTACATCCTGCGGCAGTCCAGCAAAATCACCATGCCAGAGGGTCACCAGCGTGCGGCCATCCTTCTGTTGGTCCAATTTGATATCCACCGTGGTGTAGCTGGCTGGCTCATCGGGCAAGCCACTGTCCATCACGTAATAGGTGTAGCGCAGTCGATGCCCTGGAAGGCTTTCCATGATGGTGCCTTTAGCCCGCGTGATGCCTTCAGGGCCTACGCGTTCCATCCAGGAGATAGGTGTACCGCGTGTCCATTCACTCTCCGCATTCCAATTGTAATGGTAAAGGCGGATGAGTTCGGGTTCGGTGAGGGCCTTCCACACAGAGGCTGGTGAAGCCTGCACCAGCATCGAACGTTCGATGATCGTTCCTTGGTCGTTCATGGTCTGAGGCGCGCACTATCCGTGCCGATCGCACAGAGGGAACGCCTACGCGACACCTTGCGAGCCAGCATTAACCAAATTTAAGGATTGACCCTCAGGGTCTTAACAGGCGCAAAGCAGGGGAATACCATGCTCATTCATCAACAACCGCTCCTTCTCAGCATCCGCGATCCAGCGATATTCATCGCTAGCGATGGCCATGATCGCAATGGTCCCGGCGCCGATATCGTGCGCGTGGCGGATGGTCTGCTCAGCGAAGCCCATGCTGAACACGGTGGCCGGCACGTTGTCCTCCACACAGCGCACATTCTCCGCCTTGAGGCGGTCGAGCATTAGGTGTTTATTGCGCAGCAAGCGTTCACTGGGCTGCTCACCTGGCCTGAAGACCTGGAACACATGCACCTCTGAGTTGAACGTACGGGCGAGGTGGCAGACGGAATCCAACAGGCGATGGATATCGGCGTGGCCCGCCACGGGCATCAGTATGCGATCCAAATTAGGGTGCTCCGGGCTTTCTGCTTGCACAACCAGCGAGGGGATCTTCACGTTCCGGACCAGCTTAAGAATATCCGCCCCCAACAGGGACTGGCGCAGTCCGCGTGGACCGTGCGTACCCACCACCATCAAGGCATGGCCCTGGCTGCTTTCAGCAATGATCTGCTTCAGCGGATCACCTGCCCGGAACACCTCGTTCACCTTATTGGCTGGCGTCAACATGTCGGCGGCACTCCCCATGCGCGCACTGGCATTGGCCAATGCGCCACTTTCATTGTCCCGCTTGTCCAACACATGCAAGAGCGTGATGGAGGCGCTCGAACGGGCTGCTATCTCCGTGGCATACACCTGCGCGCGCTCGGCCGCTTTGGTGAAATCGGTGGGACAGAGGATATCGGTCATGTGTGCTAAGGTAGGCAGCTGCGGTTGGACGGTGGATGTCCGTGGGTTTCCCCTGGAAGGAAACCTTATCTTATCGGATGCCGCTCGCGATCCACCTTCGTACCGGTACATTCGCTGCCGCACACAACGTACATGAAAAAGACCTTTCTGCTGGCCACGGCCCTTTGCCTCGGAACACTGCTGAACGCCCAGCTCAACATCACTCAGTTGGGGCATTTGGATTACCAAACGCTTCGTAACAGCGATCTTAGCAACCTGTGGGGCTACACGGATGAATTGGGCAACGAATACGCGTTGGTAGGTGTGAATGGAGCGGCCGGGAACAACAATAGCGGAGGCCTGAGCATTGTGAACGTGAACGATCCGACGAACCCCCAGGAGATCTTCTTCGCGCCGGGACCTAACAGCATCTGGCGGGAGATCAAGGTGTGGAACGATCATGCTTACATCACCACCGAGGCCGAATCCGGTCTGCTGATCGTGGATCTCTCCCCACTTCCGCAGAGCACCAACCTGCCTACGACGCTGTTCAACGGTCAGGGCTGGCTCACATCACACTCGCTCTTCATCGATGAGAACGGTCGTTTGTACTTGAACGGTTCCAACAGGGGTGCAGGGGGCGTGATCATGTACGACCTTGCGCAGGATCCCATGGCACCCGTGGAGGTGGGGGAGTTCGACAACTGGTACGTGCACGATTGTTTTGCACGCGGGGACACCTTGTACGCAGCCCACATCTTCAATGGATTCTTCAGCATCGTGAATGTGAGTGATCCCGCAAACCCGATCCTGCTGGGAACGCAGACCACGCCGAGCAACTTCACGCACAACTGCTGGCTCGATGACACCGGTCATCACCTCTTCACCACAGATGAGCAGCCGAACAGTTTTCTTGCCTCCTACGATGTGAGCGACCCGTCCGATATCCAATTCGAGGATCAGTTGCAGACCGCCCCTGGTTCCAGTGCGATCATCCACAACACCTATTGGTTGAACGACTATGTAGTGCAGAGCTACTACACGGAAGGCGTGTCCATTTATGACGTGGCCGACCCGACGAACATCGTAGAGGTGGGCCATTACGACACCTCGCCCTTCACGGGCGACGGCTTCAACGGGGCGTGGGGCGTCTATCCCTTCGCACCGAGCGGCAACTTGTATGTGAGCGATATCGAGGGCGGGCTGTACATCCTGGGCCCACAGTATGTGCAGGCCTGTCGCCTGGAAGGCGTCATCAGCGATGCACAGACGTCCGCAGGCGTGGTGAATGCTACACTCAGCCTTGTGACCACCACCGCCAGTGATCTTACCAGCTTCGATGGTGCGTACAGTACCGGCTGGGCCACTGCGGGCACCTACCAGGTTTCAGTGAGTGCACCAGGTTATGTGCCGCAGACGGTTGACGGGGTGGTGCTACAGAACGGACAAGTGACTGTGCTGAACGTCCAGCTTGTTCCATTGAATTCCTTCGCCTTCGGTGGTCAGGTGTTTGAGGAAGGGACCACCACGCCGGTGGCCGGTGCACAGGTGTTGGTGCGCAGCACAGATTTCACCTTCACGGTGTTCACCGATGCCGGCGGGAATTTCACCATCCCGGTGATGTTCGATGGTTCCTACACGATCACGGCCGGTGCATGGGGATACCACACGATCTGCCAGCCACAGGCCTCGATCGACCAGAATTCGCCGGATGTTGTACTCGAACTTCCAGTGGGATATGCGGATGATTTCGCGCTGGACCTGGGATGGAGCGTTGCGGGCGATGCCGCTACAGGCGCTTGGGTGCGCGATACCCCAGTTGGCACCACCTTCGGCGGTCAACCCTCCAACCCGGGCGTGGACGTCCCTGGCGATTGCGCGAACCTCGCGTACATAACGGGCAATGCAGGTGGTCAGGCCGGCCAGGACGATGTGGACAATGGGACCACGGTGCTCACCTCACCGAACTTCGATGTTACCGGAATGCCCGATCCTTGGGTCCGCTATTACCGCTGGTATTTCAACGGAGGTGGCAATGGCACGCCCAACGACACGCTCTTCGTGAAGCTCTCGAACGGGTCGGATACTGTGAACATTGAAACGGTCAGTGCTGTCAGTCCCGGTGTTCAGACTTGGGCACTGCGGGAGTTCTCCATCGCGGAGGCCATCACACCCACTAGCACGATGAAGTTGATCATCAGTGCGAGCGATCTGGAACCAGGGCACCTAGTGGAAGCCGGCCTCGATCAGTTCGCGGTGCTGCCCCTATCACCCTTTTTTGGGGTGAACGAACCGAACGAAGTTCTGGAGGTGATGGTCTTTCCCACTCCGAACGATGGTCGGTTCACCGTGGAGGCGGCAGGTGTCGGCGGCACAGTGCAACTGTTCGATCTACAGGGCCGAGAGGTAATGCGTCCTATGCTGCTAAGCGCAGGTCGTGCCGTGGTGGAAACGCATGAGGCCGCAGGGGTCTATTTGCTGCGGATCGCGGTTGGTGATGGTCGCCAAGCCATGCGGCGCATCATGATCCGGTAACGGACCGCTGGTCTGGCGATCAGCGCTGCGGAGTTAGACCACTGCAGTTCTGCTCGATGAGCTGACCGATGTCCTGCACTCCGCCTAGTATGCGGGCCAGGTTCAGATCTGAGCAGGCTTTTTCCTTCTCGCCTTTGCGGGAAAGCAGGATTCCCCGGGTGCGCAATGCGAACGCATTGGCCGGGTAACTACGCAGACTGCGTTGAACGTCATCGAAGGCCTCCTGCTCCCTTCCCAGTTGAAGCAAGGCGTTCGCACGGTTGCTCAGCACGGTGGGTTCATCCTTGTCCAGCTTCAAGGCCTGATCATAGACGGCAAGTGCGTCTTCATGCCGGCCCAAGGCATCAAGCTCAAATCCCCGGTTGGCCCAATTGCCAATGTCATCCGCTTCCAATGTGCACAGCTTTTCCAGCACAGCAAGGCTCGCGGCGTGATCACCATTGGCATCATGGGCCCTGGCGAGGCTCTTCAGTGCATCGATATCGTTCGAGTGTTCGCCGAGGCCTTCTTCCAGATCGCGGATCGCCGCCATGTACTTCTTGAGCTCGGTACGTGACCTACCGCGCATGATCAGGCATTGCTGGCGCAGGTCTTTTTGTGCTCCATGGTCCAAGGCGCGTGTGCACAGGCGATCGGTGACGGCATAGTCCTCACCGCGGAACGCATACAAGGCACGCTGGGCATTGGCCTCCACATGCAGGCTGTCCAATTGTAGTGCTTTTTCGGAATCGAGTAGGAAACGGTCCATTCGGTCCATGTACAACCAAGCACGTGAGCGGGCGGAATAGGATGTGGCGTTGGGCTCTAGTGCGACCGCCGCACTGTACTTATCCAAGGCTTTCTGGGGCCTGTCGATCGCCAGCAAGCTATCTCCCTCGGATATCAAGTGCGCAGCGGACTGGCCGTTGGCACTTGAGGCGAGTAGAAGCAGCAAGGACAGTGTGATCACGGGAAGTACCCTCATTCGTTGCCCAAAGGTAGGGCAGCCCTCCAAGGCATGCATCGTGCCAGAGCACATGGTGGCTGACAGGCGGATGTTCGGAAATGCCAGCGGTATCATGGGTGCATCCGCGCGAGCGGTACAACGTTCAACGATGCATGCCGCCCGGCCAGCAGTAGGTAGTGGCCGGCCATGGCGATCATGGCCGCATTGTCGGTGCAGTAGGCGAAGGGGGGAATGAACACCTCCCACCGTTCCTCTTCACCCAGGGCCTTCAAGCGCGCGCGCAAGGCGGTATTGGCGGCTACGCCACCTGCGATACCGATGCGTTCAAGGCCTTGTTCGCGCATGGCGCGGCGTGTCTTGGCCAGCAGATGATCGAGTATGGCGGACTGGAGCGTGGCGGATAGATCCGGGAGATGGCTTGGAATGAACCCGGCACCCTGCGCTTCGAGTTTGCGTACACCCTGCAGAAAAGCGGTCTTGATCCCGCTGAAGCTCATGTCCAGTCCGGGTACCGCAGGTATCGGCATGGGGAAGACCCCCGCTTTACCGCTGGCCGCGTAACGATCGATCAACGGGCCACCCGGATAGGGAAGGCCAAGGACCTTGGCGCCCTTGTCGAAGGCCTCGCCGGCAGCATCATCCAACGTGGTGCCCAATATCTGCATCTCCAATGGAGAGCGAACAAGCACAAGTTGAGTGTGTCCACCGCTCACGGTCAGGTTGAGAAAAGGGAAGGCGGGAAATGGTCGTACATCCTTGTCGCTGATCAAGTGGGCCAGTACATGCGCTTGGATATGGTCCACGGCGAGCAATGGAACACGCAACGCTTGGGCCATGGAGCGGGCGAAACTTGAACCCACCAACAAGGCCCCCATCAGGCCGGGGCCTTGGGTGAAGGCGACGCCTGTCAACTGGCGCATATCCACACCCGCCAGTAACAATGCCTCGCGGACCACCGGAACAATGTGTTCTTGGTGGGCTCTGCTGGCGAGTTCGGGCACTACGCCGCCCCAGCGGGCATGCACCTCCTGCGAGGCCACCACATTGCTGCGCACCACGCCATCTACCAGAACGGCCGCGGCCGTTTCATCGCATGAGCTTTCGATGCCGAGAATGATGAGGGCGTTGTCCACAGGGTGAAGGCTACTTTCGCCGATCGGTCCGATGTTCGCTTGTCGAACGGGTCGAAACTACACGAAGCTGGCCGACAGAAAGGTCATAGCCCGGCGCCTGCGCCGAACGGTGCGATGGTCCTTCAGGATCATCGGTGCTTTGCTGTTCCTACTGGTGTCCTTGGCGGTATTGCTGTTGCTGCCTTTCGTGCAGACCTGGGTGGGTGGCCAAGTGGCCGCCAAGCTGAGCCGTGACATGGGCATCACCGTTAGGATCGAACGGATCGAGCTGCGCCCGTTCGGTCCGAACCGCTTGCATGGTGTGTTCGTCGCCGACCTGCGCGGAGATACACTTCTTGCCGCCGACGAGCTGTGGATCCGTGGATTGAAGGTGAACACCACCGATCATTTGGTGAAGCTCCGACGAATCGAACTGCATGATACCCGTTTTGCGCTCACCAAATTCGAAGGCGATGTGCACAGCAACCTCACCAACATCCTGAACAAGCTTGCCGGTGCTGATACCACGTCGGGTGATGTCGCTTACAAAATTCAGTGCGGTGAGGTGGACATCCGGCGTCTGCACTTCAGCTATCATGATGCGAACACGCCTCCGATCCCGTTCGGTGTCGATTTCCATCATGTGGATGTGAATACGGCGGATATCGTGGGCTCGCATCTGGCCGTCGCTGGGGATTCCGTGCTGATCGATCTGGAAGGCATCGCGCTGAACGATCGTAGCGGCCTTGCCCTGCAGGAGCTTAGCGGGCGCACGCAACTGAGCCCTCGCGGGCTGAGCATCGATGGGATGCGCATCCGCACGTCCGGATCCGATCTGCATGGTCGTTTGCAATTCACCACCACCAGCTTCGCAGACTACGATGCGTTCGAAACGAATGTGGCGATGCACGCGGATCTGGACAGTTCGCGGTTGCAGTTCGCCGACGTCGCGCTCTTTGCACCGGAGCTCCAAGGCATCGATCTTCCGTTGTACATCAGTGGCCGGTTCCGCGGCACGGTGAGTGAATTGAAGGGGCGGGACATCGATCTGCGTTTCGGCGAGCACTCACAGTTCAAGGGCGCGGCTGAATTGACGGGATTGCCGGACATGCCGAACACGTTCATGGTGATCGACGTGGAACGCTTCACGGCCTACCCTTCAGACCTTGCAGCGCTTCCGGTGCCGCCGTTCATGGAGCGGGCCCGGCTGCAGTTACCAGGGGAAGTTCAGCGCTTGGGCGTGGTCTCCTTCGCCGGCAACTTCACCGGCTTCATAAATGCGTTCACGGCCTCTGGCCGCAGTACCACGGAGCTGGGGGCGGTAACAACGGACATCACGTACGACAGAGACACGGTGAGCGGGTACTTCCAACTGCGTGGGCAAATGGCCACGGATGGATTTGAACTGGGGCGCATGCTCGGCGACGCGACCGTGGGGCGTATCGCAACAAACGTGAAGGTGAAGGCCAGTGGGCGGAACCTGGCAACATTGAAGGCCAGCATTGAAGGCACGGTTCCGTATATACGCGCCGCTGGCTTCGATGTGGGCGGCATCGCGCTGAACGGACAGCTGGAGAAGAACCTATTCAACGGACACCTGAGGTGCAATGATCCAAAGGCCCAATTCACCTTTGATGGTCTGGCCGACATGCGCGGCCGATGGCCCAAAGTGGACTTCACGGCGGACGTTACCCAGCTGGACCTGCGGGCCTTGGGTCTGATCGGCGGCGAAGGCTACAGTTCGATATCCATGAAGGTCTCAGCCCAAGGCGAACTGGCACCAGACAGCCTTAAAGGCGCTATCCACCTAGAGAACGTTAGCTACTGTGAGGATTCCTGTTATTTGGTGATCGGCGACCTGGACCTGCGCAACATGCGTGAGGGCGGCGAACCTGTGCTTGAACTGCGCAGCGATCTGGCGGATATCACAGTGCGGGGTCCTTTCTATCCAACGCGACTTCCGCTGGCCATCCAAAGCGTTGTCTACAGTGTATTCCCTTCGCTCC
Source organism: Flavobacteriales bacterium (assembly GCA_046596155.1). Classification (GTDB taxonomy): domain Bacteria; phylum Bacteroidota; class Bacteroidia; order Flavobacteriales_F; family PHOS-HE28; genus PHOS-HE28. The sequence continues at coordinate 14,843 of JBKJNF010000148.1, forward strand.
AGGATAAGGTTATCTACGATCAGGAGGAGCAGGACTTTACGTTCGATCTCCTGGTGAAGAATGCCCAACCGCTATTGAACCTGGTGGCCCGTGGCTTGACGGTGGACAGTGGCACGGTGGCCTCGGGCTCCTTCGACAGTCGCACGTTCGACCTTGGCTTTACAGCGCGCATACCGCATATCCAGTATGGCGCCATCAGCGGCGATTCAGTGGACGTTGTCATGGATAAGACACTTGACCTGCTGGCCTTCCGCTTCCGTAGCGACCGACAGGTGCTTAGCTCCGGTGGCGCATACCTCAGCGGCATCACCCTAACGGGCAAAGCTTATCAGGATGAAGTGACGCTGCAAGCAGGCTGGACCGGCAGTAATGAGGGCACGGGCGGCGAATTGAACCTGAACGCACTTGTGCTGAATGACCACAGCGTCACCATCGACATGCTCCCGAGCAAGTTGTATTTCGGTCGTGGCGATTGGCGGAACGAGCGCTCCGCCACCATTCTCGTGGATACCTCGAGCATCACCGTGGATTCGTTGGAGTTGACGAACGGCAAACAATACGTGATGCTCCATGGCACCGTCAGCCGTGACCCCACCACCGCGCTGAACTTCGACCTGCGGGATGTAGACCTGGACAATGCCACTCCATTCTACAAAGGCCCTCCGCTGCACGGTCTCCTCGGTGGGGATGGTCGCGTATTTGATCTATATCGCCACCCTTACCTCCTGAGCTACCTGTGCGTTGACAGCCTTATGGTGGACAAGTATCCGGTGGGCGACCTGGTGGTGGGTGCGTCCTGGAACAACGAACGCAATGTGATCGACATCAACGGGGAACTCCGACGGGATACCTTGAAGATGATGGGCTTCAATGGTGTTCTCGCGCCCGGGCAGGAGGAGGAGCTGAAGCTGGCACTCCTCTTCGACCGCTTCGACCTGCTCTTCCTGGAGCCGTACCTGCCTTCCGGTATCAGCGACGTGCAGGGTCGACTGTCCGGCCAGGTCGCCATCACAGGCAAGCTGGCCAACCCGCAGATGAACGGCCAGGCCATGCTGGAGGATGCCGGGCTTCGGATCAACTACCTCAATACGAAGTACACCTTCAGCCACCCCGTGACGATCCGCCCGGACGCATTCTGGATGGATGGTGTCACCCTGCACGATGAGATCGGGGGAACAGCCGTCGCCAGTGCGTTCACTGTGAACCATAGGGCCTTCTCCAAATGGAACTTCGACGTGGCTGCACAGCTCAATTCGCTCATGGTCCTCAATACCACCTATCGTGATAACGACCGGTACTATGGCCGGGCCATCGGTTCGGGTGATTTGTTCGTGGACGGCTATACCGAGAACCTCGGTATCACCGTGGATGCCCGAACGATGGGCGGCACTGATATCCATTTTCCGCTAGGCGGAAGTGCCGACATCGGCGGTATCCCGTATGTCCGATTCCTATCCGGTGATGCCATGAGCGACTCGCTCCATGTTCCATTGGATCTTACGGGTGTTCATCTCGATATGAAAGTGGGGGTCACACCGGATGCACATTTCGAATTGATCTTCGACCCCACGGTGGGCGACATCATGAGCGGTCGTGGACGGGGCGACATCGCCATGACCATCACACCCAGTGGCGAATTCACCATGCGGGGCGATGTGGAGATCACGCAAGGTGAATATCTCTTCACCCTGCGCAATCTGGTGAACAAGAAGTTCACCGTGGATCCTGGTGGGCATATCACTTGGTACGGCGATCCTTTCGATGCACAACTGAACATCAACGCGGTGTACAAGCTACGGGCTCCGTTGTACGACATCATACCGGTGGGTGAACGCACCGAAGCTTACCGCAAGCGGGTGCCGGTAGAGGTGTTGATGCACCTGAGCGATAAACTCTTGAACCCGCAGATCGACTTTGAGGTCCGGCTGCCATCCGTGGATGAAGGGACCCGCACGCAGGTGGCCAGCATACTCGGCGACAAGGACAAGTTGAACCGGCAGGTATTCGGCCTGATCGTGGTGAACAAGTTCATTCCAGAGGATGTGGGTTCCTCACCCGGATTCGGGGCGGATGCACGTACAGGCGGTGCTACGACCCTTTCGGAATTTGGCAGCAGCCAGCTGACCAACGCGTTGAACAAACTTACTGATCAGGTGGACATCGGTGTGAACTACCGTCCCGGCTCAGCGATCGCTGCGGATGAATGGGAAGTGGCCTTGGGCACTGCCGTGTTCAACGATCGCGTTCAGCTAAGCACCAACGTGGGGGTTGCTACGGGCACGGTGGCGGCTAGGCAGGGCAACCAGTTCCTGGGCGACTTCAGTGCCGAATACCTCATCACGCGCGATGGCAAGCTGCGCTTGAAGGCGTTCAGCCAAAGCAACGATCGCAACTTGAACCAGTTGAACCAGTCGTTGACCACCCAAGGCGTAGGTCTGGCTTACCGGGAGGAGTTCAACACAGTGCGTGAGTTCTGGGTCAAGTTCACCAACGTATTCCGGAAAAAGGAGAACGAGCGACCGGTCGATTAACGGAAGTTACTCTTGCGTTCCGAGATGCAGGGTATGCCCCATCTTCAGCTTCTTGGTAAGCAGGTAGTGCCGATTGTGTTCGTTGGGCGCGATCTCGATTGCGACGTTTTCCGTGATCTCCAGACCGTAGCCTACGAGTCCAGTCCGCTTCTTCGGGTTGTTCGTCATCAACTTCATGCGGCGCACGCCAAGGTCGAAGAGGATCTGTGCGCCTACACCGTAATCGCGCGTGTCGTTATCGAACCCCAGGATGCGGTTGGCTTCCACGGTATCGATGCCTTCCTGTTGCAGCTTGTAGGCCCGCAGTTTATTGATGAGCCCGATGCCGCGTCCCTCTTGGTGCATGTAAAGGACCACGCCCTTGCCCGCGCGCTCCACCATCTCCATGGCCGCATGCAATTGGGGTCCGCAATCGCAACGTTGGCTACCGAATATGTCGCCGGTGACGCAGCTGCTGTGCACGCGCACTAACACGGATTCATCGGGCCGCCAGGTGCCTTTCACCAGGGCAAGGTGTTCCTCTCCGTTATCGATCTGGCGGTACGCATGCAGTTCGAACTCGCCATGTTCGGTGGGCAGCTTTACGTCCACCACGCGCTCCACGAGGCGTTCATTGCGCATGCGATAGGCCACCAGGTCGGCAATGGTGATCAGCTTCAGACCAAAGCGCTCGGCGATCACGCGCAGTTGCGGCAGGCGCGCCATGGATCCATCTTCGTTCAAGATCTCCACGATCAGCCCGGCAGGTCCCAGCCCCGCGATTCGGGAAAGATCGACAGCGGCCTCCGTGTGGCCTGTGCGGCGAAGCACGCCGCCATCACGGGCCCTCAGCGGGAAGATGTGGCCGGGGCGCGCAAGGTCGTCGGCGTGTGTGGCCGGGTCGATCAGCGCCTGGATCGTTCTGCTCCGATCGCTGGCGCTGATGCCCGTGGTAGTGCCGCGGCCTTTCACGTCAACGCTGACGGTAAATGGCGTTTGGTGGATCGCCGTGTTGTCGCGCACCATCAGTTCTAAGCCCAGTTCAGCGCAGCGCTGTTCGGTGAGCGTCACGCAGATGAGCCCGCGACCATGGGTGGCCATGAAGTTCACCACTTCAGGAGTGGCATTGTGGGCCGCAGTGAGGAAGTCGCCTTCGTTCTCGCGATCCTCATCATCCACCACGATCACCACGCGACCTGCGCGGATCTCTTCGATGGCGCTTTCAATGCTGTCGAACGCTCCGGTGTGTGCCATGTGCAAAAGAACCCGGGTCGGCCCGAACACGGACCGATGGGGGTGCAAAGTTAGGAACCAAGGGAAGGCGCGTCGGGCGCAGGTACCGATCGGATCAAGCGATCGAGGCTTTCAGCGCTGCGTTCCCAATCGAAATGTGCCCGCACGAACGAGTAGCCGTTCAGGGCGATCCGTTCCCGTTCGGCGGGATCGCCCAGCAGGCGCAGGATGTGTTCGGCATAGGTCGCTGGCTCGGAGCCGAGCAGGATGCTGACATTCGGCATAGCCCCCACGGCGTTGTTGGCCAGCGCGCTGGTAACGCACGGCATGCGCATGGCCATGGCCTCCAACAGCTTATTCTGTAGGCCGGTGCCGATCTGCATGGGCGCAGCGAAGACCGTGGAGCGGGCATACGAATCACGAATGTCCGGTACACGGCCGCTTACTGTGATGAGCGGATCGGCCTTGGCCAGGTCGCGGACCTGGGGCGAGGGATCAACACCGCTGATCAGCAGCGAGGTGGTTGGCCGTTGTTTGCGGACGATGGGCAGTACGTGGTTCACCAGGTAGAGCACGCTGTCGATGTTCGGCGGATAATTCATGTTGCCAGTAAAGAGCAGGTCGTGCGTCTTCACAGCATCGCGTGGGCTGAAGTAGAACGTATCGACACCATTGGGGATCACAGCTACCTGATCTCGAGCAGGGTGGTACAGCAGGTCACGGTCCTGGGCACTGATGATCACATGCCGGTCGAAGAGGTCCAACATCAAGTTCTCGTATGCGATGAGCCGCCGTGTTTCCGACTGCATCAAGGGTCGGCTCCAGAAGCTCGCGTTCTCCGTGCGCCGTTCCATGCCCTTGCTCAGCGTGTCCATATAGTCGAGCGTCTTCGGCAGATCGTAGTGATGACGTACATATTCCGTGGTGCGCACCAGCTGGCACAACACGTGGTCCGGCTTGAACTCGGCGATCACTCGATCAATGGCCATCTGCGCGATGCGGTGGTGGAAGTAGGCGACCTGAAAAGGCAGCCGTGAGAAAGCCGACGTTGCCAGGCGGGCCAGAATGCGCCATCGCGCAAGGCGTACGACCTCGATGTGCGCGCAGATGGTCCGCAGATGGTCCAGATGTTCCTGTTGAACGCGCTGATCGGTGAGGCAGAACAGGTACACCTCATGCCGCATAGCGAGCCGTTTCACCAAGTGATAGGCCCGCAATTTGTCGCCCTTCTCCAGCGGAAAGGGCACCCGTGAAAGCACAACAAGCAGCTTCATGCCTTGCCCAGCGAATCGAAGAAGGCGATGAGGTCGCGCACGATGATATCGTTCGAGTAATGGGCCATAACGAGTTCGCGGGCGTGCTGACCGATGCGTACTGCGATCTGCGGATCGTCGATGATCGCGCCGATGTGATGCGCCATGGCCTCCGGCGTGTCAGCCAGCAGGATGTCATGGCCACTCGTACACGCGATCCCTTCAGCCCCCATGGTGGTGCTGATCACGCATTTGCCCATGGCCATGCCTTCGATGATCTTCACACGCATACCGCCCGCACTGAACAAGGGGACCACCATGACATGACGGCCGGCCATGTAGTCCTCTGCGCTTTCCACACGGCCCATCACGGACAGGCCAGGCATCTTCAGATCGATCAGGTCCTGCGACATTTTGTTGCCCGCCAGATGCAATTGTGCGGTGGGGTGCGTTCGGGTCACCAATGGCCACACCTTGCTCACCAACCAGCGGATGCCTTCCTCATTCGGCAGCCAGTCCATGCTACCTAGGTGGAAGAAGACAGGGGTACCTGTTGGGCCGCTGGACGTGTACGAAGCACAATCCACTCCGAAAGGAATGGTGACCACGGGCGTTCTGCCACCATAGGACATAAGGTGCTCCGCATCACCAGGGGTGATGGCGGCCACGCCGTCCACGCGCTGGAGGACGGCCACTTCGTACTGTTTGAGCTGTTTCGCCAGGAATCGGCGATAGGGTTTTTTGAACGGGTTGGTCTCACCATGTGCAATGCGTTCCTGGATCACATGCTCCAGGTTGTGCGACCGTAGTATGACGCGTGCCTTAGTGTATCGCCGAATGGTGGCGATATAGGGCGTCATGAAAAGGCTCTCGAGGATCACCACATCGAACTTCTCGCGGGACAGGAGCCGGATCAACCGGATGTCCATGTCCGGTGAGAAGAAGCGGCTGACGTTGTAATTGTCGGCCGTCACCAGATCAGTGAACGCATCTACGATATTCAGGCTCGTGTCCACATAAATGCCCTCCATCCGTGTACGCTCCATGATCTCCCTCGGTAGTTCGTCGGGGCTGAACGGATGCTTCGGGGTGCTCAGGCTGAGCACTTTCACTGTATGTCCATTATGCAACAGCCCTAGGGTGATGCCGAACATCGCCTTGGTACCCCCGTCTATGGGCGGATAGGGTGGCTTATTACAGAGTTGGAGTATGCGCACGGGTGGAGCGGAGGGACCGCAATTTATCCCACACGCGGGCATACGCATCGGCATCCAGCAAGGGACTATCGGTGGCGGCCTTCCAAGTGAGGAAGGCGCCGATGGGTAGGAGCACGAAGGTACTGATCCACATGCCCGGGAAGGGCGCGAGTTCCCCCGCCTTCACGAGCTGTTCGGTGGAGTAGGAGATGATGTGGAAGATGAGGAAGAAGACGATCGCGAACACCGTGGGGAGGCCCATGCCACCCTTGCGCACGATGGCACCCAGCGGGGCACCGATAAAGAAGAAGATCAGGCAGGCCATCGCCAGCATCAGCTTCCGATGCCACTCGATACGGAATTTGATGAGCTGGGAGAGCCGCCCATCGCGCTCCTCTTTCGTGCGGTCCAGGAAGTTGATCGTGTTGCGCACCTGATCGGCGGCCTGTGTGTAGAGCTCGCGCCGCTGCGGGTGGGGGAGCGTACCGAGGAACTCCTTCATTTCGGTAGCAGCCGCTGTAGCGCTGGACTGCGCGCTGTCGCGGGTGATGTACATTCCGTTCCGCAGGTAGTGCTCCTGCTGCAACTTGCGCTGGTCGTACTTCGCCACCAAGCTGTCCTCTGCGGTCTGCAGCTGCCCGAGCGTAAGCATCTTGTAGTGGTCCTTGAAGAGGTCCTCATCCGTGCGCTTCATCCCAAGGCTGCTCATGTCCAGCCGGATCTCGTCCTGCTTGAAGCGGCCGCGCAGCACAGGCATGCTCGAACCATGTCCCTGCGGTCCGTTATCCCGCTCATCGTAAATGTGCCCATTCTCCAGCTCCAGCACCAGGAAATGACCATCTGTGCTGCGTTTCATGCGTCCATGCTCGGCGCGCACCACGGTGCGATCCGCCTGGTTCATCTGGCGATGGTCGTAGATCAACACGTCATCAAGGCGCCCACTTTCCTCGTCCTTGCCCATTACGCGGATGGTGAATCCTTCGATCCCCCCGTAAAAGACCCCGGGTTGCAGGTTGAGCGCAGGCTTCTTCTTGGTCACATCCCACAACAGGCTCTGGAACTTCAGGTTGGCGATGGGCAATAGGTTGTTGCTGAAGTAGAAGGAGAAGCCGGCGATGCCAAAGGCGAAGAGAATGAGCGGTAGCAGGATGCGGAACAGCCCGAGCCCGGCGCTGCGCATGGGGGTCAGCTCGCTGCGTTCCCCCAATCCGCCCATCGTCATAATGGAACTCAGCAGCACGGCCAAGGGGATCGCCAGCGGAACGAAGCTGGCCGTGGCATAGGTGAGGAGCTGCGCGATGGTGAACCAGGGCAACCCCTTACCCATCAGATCATCCACGTACTTCCAAAGGAACTGCATGCTCAGGATAAAGAGCACGATCATGAACGACATGAAAAGCGGGCCCAAAAAGACCCGGATCATCATCAGGTGCAGTTTCTTCATCGGAGACGCGGCAAAGCTACCCGCTCAACCGGCGCGGTGCTGCTAAAGGACCCTGCCGATCACGGTCCGTACTTGTTCCGAAGGCTCGCGGTCGGGGTCGCGGCAATGCTACCCTACGCCCCCAGCACGCGTTGCAGCGTGTGGATCTGGGAGTTCCACAAGGCCTTGGCTTCGTCCATGTCCTTGGGCCAGGCATGGTCGGTCACTACCAGACAGGTCTCATTGGTCATGGTGTCGATACGGATGCGCAGTTCAAAGTAAGAGCCGGGGTCTTCATCGGTGTCCCATTGGAAGCGGATCAACTCGCCGAAGCGACGGCTCAGGCATTGCGCCACCTGTTCATCATTGCCCCAGCGGAACGTGAACTCATCGCCACGCACGTCCACATCATCGCAGAACCACTCGCTGAAGCCGCTGGGGGAACTGATCAGGTCGTAAAGAGAACTGGGCGTGGCGCGCAGGTAGAATTCGAGCAGGAAGCGCTCCTTCATGGGGCGTTTCAGCGCGCGGGAGGGAGAACCGAGGGGTTCGATGCCGGTCATCACGGCGATCACGGGCTCTTTCGGCTTGGCCACGGCCTGCGTGGCTTTTTCCTTGGCTACGGGGGGCGCTTTGGCTACCGGAGGCGCAACTGCAGCGGCTTTGGTCGGGGAGGCAGGAGCAGCTGCTTTGGTGGGCGCGGCCTTAGCAGGCACGGTCACCTTGGGCGCAGGAGGAGGAACCTTTGCTTGGGGCGCGGATACTTGCTTTGCGGGAGGCGCTTTGGGCGCGGGCGTCACTGGCTTGGCTGCCTTCGCAGGTGCCTTGGCCGTGCTTTTCGGGTCGGCCCTCTTGGCAGGAACTAACGGCTTCACCGCTTTTTTGGTGGCGGGCTTCACCCCTTTCTTCGATGCCGCCTTCATCGCTTTTTTCGGTGTGACCTTCACCGACTTTTTCACGGCCACTTTGGCCTTGGGTGCAGGTTTGGCAGCCTTTTTCGCTGCGACCTTGGCTTTTCCCACGGGCTTGGCCGCGACCTTTTTCTTAACGGATGAGGCCTTCCTGGTAGCCGCCTTGGCTTTCGCTGGGGTCTTCTTGATTACGGCCGACTTCTTCTTCGCCATGGGTCCCTTACGTGCATTGGTCTGCGGGCAAGGTAAGAAGATGCTTTACCTGTGCAAGTCCATGACGGGCTTCCCGAGTGGATCCTTGTTTTTATATTCGCGGCCCCAATTTGGCGCGGTAGCTCAGCTGGTTAGAGCGCGTGATTCATAATCACGAGGTCGGGAGTTCAAGTCTCCCCCGCGCTACAAGGCCACCTTCGGGTGGCCTTTTTGTTTGAACCACCGTGCTACGACAGATCCTCCTCGCCACCACCTTCGCCACTATCGTCGGTTGCAGGCCTGGCTATGGCCCCTCCGATGAGGCGGCCATCCGATGCATTATGGCCGACCAGGAAAAGGACTGGGACCGCGGTGACATACCGGGATTCATGATGGGATACGCGGACAGTGTCTGCTTCATCAGCCGCAAAGGCCGCACCTGCGGTAAACAGGCCGTGCTCGACCATTACGTCAAGAGCTACCCCGACAAGGCCGCCATGGGCGATCTGGACTTCGGGGGCCTTGAAGTGCTGGGCGCCGGCGCCGACCGCGCTTGGTGCACCGGGACGTGGGAATTGCGCCGCGCGCAGGACACCGTTGGCGGTGGCTTCAGCCTGCTCTGGGCCAAGGGCCCGGGTGGGTGGAGGATCGTGCGGGATCATACCTACTAGCGGATAGGCAGCCCGGCCAAACCCGGGCGTGCGGCACCAAAGCCGCCGCCCGAAACCCGAAGCCAGCTGCCACAGCAGTGTCTGCGACATCGCCCCCTATCTTTCCCACCCAACGCATCCAACGCGTTACTGACCTGCATGACCTACGCCATCATCGGCTTTACCGTGCTCATTTCGTTGTTTGCATTCCGCGATCGGAAGGTCTTCGACAGCATGGTCTTCGAGCCGTTCACGATCAACACGCAACAGGACTGGTTCCGGTTATTGACGCACGGCTTCATCCACGGCAACCTGCCGCACCTGTTCATCAACATGTTCGTTCTGTTCATGTTCGGTCCGCTTGTGGAGCGGGGCTACATGGAGCTCACGGGTCGGAGCAGCCTCTTACCCTTCCTCATCCTGTACATCGCGGGCATCACGCTAAGCTCATTGCCGGGCTATTTCAAGCATAAGTGGGACCCGCAATACAGGGCCGTAGGGGCCTCCGGCGCCACCAGTGCCGTAGTGTTCGCCAGTATCCTGATGTATCCCACGAACACCATGTACCTGCTGCTCTTGCCCATACCCGCACCGGCCTGGGTCTTCGGTATACTGTATCTGGGGTATGAGTGGTACCAGGGCCAGCGCGCCAGCGATGGCATTGCGCACGATGCGCACTTTGCCGGGGCTTTAGTAGGCATCCTCTTCACGTCGATCCTTGATCCCGGTGTGGTCGGGCGCTTTGTGGAGGCGATCTCCAACTCGTTCGCATGAGGGGGAGGCCGGCCGTGTTCCTGGACCGTGATGGGGTGATCAACCGCGAACGCGGCGAGCATACCTGGCGACAGGAGGACTTTGAAGTGTTGCCCGATGTGGCCGAGGCCATCCGCGCCATCAACGCCAGCGGCCGGCTGGTCATCGTGATCAGCAACCAAAGCGGTATTGGGCTTGGGCTGTATGGCAAGGCCGATGTGGAACGCTTGCACGATTATCTTCACGCGCAGCTGGCCGGAAAAGGCGCAGCCATCGACGCGGTGTACTACTGCCCCCATCATCCCACCCAAGGACGCTGTCTCTGCCGAAAACCGGGATCGCTTTTGCTCGAGCGTGCCATCGCTCGGCATGGGATCGATGCATCATCCTCCGTGATGATCGGTGATCGCGAACGCGACGTGGAGGCAGCCTCAGCTGCGGGAATTTTCGGCATCCTGGTGGAGCCCAATACATCCTTGCTTCAGACCATGCGGCAAAACGATATTGGTTGATGGCACAAGCGGTGATCCTCAATGGGGAATTGATGTCGGCCGAACAGCCAGTGATCACGCTGGACAATCGCGCGTTCCATTATGGTGACGGCCTGTTCGAGAGCATCCGTGTGATGGATGGCCGGGGTTGCTTTTTGGATTCGCATTGGACCCGTCTTCTCGAAGGTTTGAAGGTGTTGCGCATTGAAATGCCTGCCAAGTTGGATCTTCCGCGCCTTGGTGACCTTCTGCGCCAGTTGTCAGCTGAATGCGGCCTGCCGAACGGGCGTGCGCGCCTCACGGTGTACCGCGATTCGCCCGGCTACTTCCGTCCCCGTTCACACGGTGGATCCTTCACCATCGAACTGCAGCCGGTACCCTCGCCACGATACATCCTCAATGCGCAGGGGTACTCAGTGGACCTGTATCCTGAGATGCGCAAGGCCGTGAACATGCTCGCGGTGCACAAGACGCTGAATTGCCAACTCTACGTGATGGCGAGCCTGTGGGCCATGGAGCGCGCGTTGGATGACTGCCTTATCCAGAACGATCGCGGCAATATCATCGAAAGTAGTGCGGGCAACATCTTCATCGTGAGCAACGGTGTGCTCTACACGCCTTCACTGGCGGATGGCTGTATCGGTGGTGTGATGCGCATGCAGGTGATCAACCTGGCGTTGGAGAACGGCATCAAGGTGTATGAGTGTTCGCTGAACCCGCAGAACATGCTGGCTGCCGATGAGGTCTTCTTCACCAACGCCACGCGTGGTATCCAGTGGGTGGGCTCCTACCGCACTAAACGCTATGCGCACCGCATGGCCTTGCACCTCACCGAACTGCTGGTGAAGAAGGCGCTCAGTTAAGCGATGGATCGTCCGGGAAGTTCGCTAGCGGCGCAAAGGGCGCACCCATACCTCGAAGGGTATCGCCCCAGAGATCATCGGCCCGCGTGTCCATGATGCGGCGTTTGTTCGCGGCGGAGATCAACCACGCCCGCTCATTCAGTTCCTTGCCGAGCTGATCCTGCCCCCACCCACTGTATCCGACGAAGAAGCGTACATGGCGGCTCAGCTTGGGGTCGGTGGCCAGCATGCTCCGCAACTGCTCGAAATCGCCACCCATGTGCACGCCATCCACCACCTTCACACTGCCTTCCACCCGCGCACCGAGCGTATGCAGGTAGTACAGGTTGCCGCTCTGCACAGGTCCGCCGATGCTCACACGGCTTTGGATCGGTGGCATGTTCTCCATCAGGTCGGCCACATCCATATCGACGTACCGGTTCAGCACGAAGCCGAAGGATCCTTCACGATCATGGGCGCAGAGCAGCACCACCGTGCGGCGGAAGTATGGATCCGTGAGGAAGGGTCCGCTGACGAGCAGACGGCCGGGCCCCGGTTCGAGGAGGTTATCGGGATCCAGATCGAGTCGGTCGGTGGACATGGCAATGCCTTCGGCAACCCAAGTTACGCAAGTGTTGCATTCGGTGGATCAGCAGCATGGCCGATATCTTCGCTGCAAAGAACACGCGAGCTGATGGAAGAGAGCAAGCACGTGCATGCGCGCACACAGTATGCAAAGGGAGAATTGGATGAAGCGATCGCGGGTACAGATCCGATGACGTTGTTCGGCGCCTGGTTGGAGGAGGCGGAGGGCTCAGGTGTGCCGGATCACAATGCGATGGCGCTGGCGACGGCCGGCAGCGCGAGCATCAGTTGCCGCGTCGTTCTCTTGCGCAGCTACGATGCACGGGGCTTCGTGTTCTACACCAACTACAACAGTCGCAAGGCGATGGACCTCGAGCGCGATCCGCGTGCGGCGCTCACCTTCTTCTGGCCCTCGTTCGAACGTCAGGTGCGCATCGAAGGCAAGGCGGAACCTGTCACGGCACAGGAGAGCGATACGTACTTCGCGAGCCGCCCACGCGAGCATCAGATCGGCGCGTGGAGCAGCGACCAGAGCCGCGCAGTGGAGGGTCGTACTAAGCTCGAAGAACGTGTGGCACGCTGGCAGGACCGGTTCAAGGACATGGCGCAGGTCCCTCGTCCGGAACATTGGGGCGGCATCCGCGTGAAGCCGGTGCGCATCGAATTCTGGCATGGCCGTATGGACCGCATGCATGATCGGATCGTCTTCGAGCGCTTCGCCGATGGTACTTGGCAGCGCATGCGCCTGCAGCCGTGATCAAGGCTGTATAATGCAGAAGACCCCCGACAATGTCGGGGGTCTTTGCTTCTGTAAGCGGCTGCCTACTTCTTCTTCTTGGCAGCAGCCTTCTTCTTGGGAGCGGCCTTCTTGGCAGCTGCCTTCTTCTTCGGAGCTGCTTTCTTCGCAGCGGCCTTCTTGGCAGCGGCTACCGTGCGCTTGGCAGGACGAGCCTTGCCGCGGCTACCGATCGTACGCTTGCCTTTCTTGGTCTTCTTGTCACCTTTTCCCATTGTCTGGAGTGTTAAGGGTTTGAGTCAAATGTATCCGGGGGTGTGTACGTCAACCGTGATGCAAGGGTTGCACTTCTTAACGTGCGCATGTTGACAGTGCTGCGTTACACACTTGCTTCGACAGCCCTTCACATAGCTATACTAGTAAACGGGTACATTCAAATATCGCAGTGATATCAACGTATACAGTGCATCATCAACAATGGAGGTTGCGCACGGACATCCTGTGCGGACATGTGGCCGGATGAATGAAATTGCGGATCACGCGGACGTATCGTGCGTGCTTTCGCGCAGGAAACGATCCTCGAGAAGTGCGGCGCTCTGCACGGTCTTGCGTGCCCAGGCAAGTTTCAATGCGGTCAATGCGTGCTCGTCCAACCGCCAGTTCACATCACTCACGCGCAACCGCTCCATCACCGTGAAGAGCGTGATCGCGGCGCTGACGCTGATGTTGTAGCTCTCGGTGAAACCATACATCGGGATGCGCAGTTGGATGTCCGCCTGTTGCATGATCGGTGCGCTGAGGCCGGTGAGCTCCGTTCCGAAACAGAACGCGAGCGGTGCATCGAGCGGAATGGTGTGCGGTGTCACATTATCGGCGTGTGGGGTGGTGGCCACAATGCGATAGCCCTGTTCCTTCAGCGCGGCAACGCAAGCAGCAGTGTTGTCCCCTTCAGCGCGATACCGATGGAGATCTGTCCACTTCGATGAACCCAACGTGACATCCTTGTTCAGTGTGTAGGCGTTCCTGTTCTCGATGATGTGCAGGTCCTGCACTCCGAGCAGATCGCAGGTGCGCACCACAGCGCTCGCATTGTGACTTTGGTAGATGTCCTCCATCACCACCGTGACATGTCGCGTGCGCTCGCGAGAGAGGCGCTCGAACAGGTCGCGTTTGTTGGGGGAAAGGAACTGGGAGAGCCGTTCGTACAACTGTGCGTCGCTGAGCATGGAGGGGAGTTCGGTGGGTACAAAAGAAAAGGTCCCCCAGTATGGAGGACCCTTCCAGGAGTTCGAAAGGTGATCACTTCACCTTGCTGCTCAGGTCGGCACCGGCCTTGAACTTCACTACCTTCTTGGCAGCGATCTTGATCTCTTTGCCGGTCTGTGGGTTACGTCCCTTGCGGGCAGCACGCTTGGTGATGCTGAAGGTACCGAAGCCCACCAGAGCTACGCGGTCGCCCTTCTTCAGAGCCTTGGTCGTGTTGTTCACGAACGCATCCAAAGCACGCTTTGCGTCAGCCTTGGAGATCTTCGCCTCAGCGGCGATCGATTCGATAAGTTCAGCTTTGTTCAGTCCCATTTTCTAATGTGTTTGGTTTGTTGGGTTGAGTAAATCTCGTTGCGAATGTATCCGGGGAACCACGTCTGTCAAGGCTTTCCAGCGTAATGGCCGGAAAATGTTGAAAAATCAGGGGTTTTGTTGATAAGTGCCTCTGTATCCCGCTGCTGACAAGGCTTTGCGGATTCCGCTCTGAACGGCTTTCTCGCAAACGTTGGGCCAACGTTTAGGAGTTGATCGCGCTCATCAACGTCACACGTTGCATGAACTCATTACGACAGTCGGAACGGTCCTTGGGTTCGCAGTCCGCGGAAGAACGCAGCTGCCTCCATCCGTCTTTTGCCTTCTGGCTGCAGCTCCAACACATGCACGTGACCTTCGCCGCACTGCAACAGAACACGAGCGCCATCGTGTGTCAACGTACCCACCGGTTCCGTTCTGTGCATGTCATGCAACGCAGTGCGCCACAGTTTGAAGTGCGTCGCCGGCGCATCACCGTCATGGAACAGGGCCCATGCACCGGGGGATGGTGAAAGGCCACGCACATGGTCATGTACCTGTTGAGCAGTGCGCGAAACGTCCACGTGACAATTCTCCGGTACGAGCTTCGGGGCATGGTGGGGCACCGAGTTGGCCGGAGGCAATTGCGGACGTCGCGTCGCTGTTCCATTCAGGATGGAACGCACAGTGCGCAGGAGGAGTTGCGCGCCGTCCAGCATCAACCGGTCATGCACATCACCAGCGGTGTCGTCGGGCCCGATGGGCATTTCGCATCGCTCGATCATGTCGCCGGTGTCGATCTCGTGCCGCAGGAAGAAGGTGGTGGCACCGGTGATCCGCTCGCCGTTCATAACCGCCCAGTTGATCGGTGCCGCACCCCGGTAATCCGGTAGCAGCGATCCGTGGAGGTTGATGGTGCCCAAGGAAGGACGTGTCCACACCACCTCGGGCAACATGCGGAAGGCCACCACGACATACAGCACCGCACCCACCTCATCCAGCTGCCTGTGGAAGTCGGGGTCCTTGAGTTTTTCGGGCTGCAGGATATGGTCCTTCAACGTGGCATGGGCCAGCGCATACTCCTTCACCGCGCTCATGCGCAACTGCTGCCCGCGGCCAGCGGGTCTGTCCGGAGCTGTGACCACGGCGGCCACATCAATGCCCCCTTGCAACAAGGCATCCAACGAAGCCACCGCAAAAGCTGGCGTACCCATGAAGACCACCCGCGCGTTGCTCATCCCTGAAAGTTCAAGCGTGTAAGGAACCGATAGGGGAGCAGTGCATCCTCACCGGCGTAGTTCACGCCAATGCGTGGGCCCGTGATGATCTCCTTGTCGGGGACCACGATCCGGCGGTCCTCTATATACAGGACATCGCCGGCCAGGTCGAAGGCGTTGTGGCCGGTATGAATGCCCAATGCTTGTGTGACCTTGCCAGGCCCATCGGTGGACAGCACACGGCCGTGGCGGCGCTCCGCCATCACCTCCATGCCAAGGATCGGCTGCACGGCCCTCACCAGCACAGCATGCGGCACGTCCTTCTTGTTGGTCACCACGTTGAACATCTGATGTATGCCGTAGCACAAATAAACGTAGCTGCATCCACCGGCCGCGTACATCGCCTCGTTCCGCTTTGTTCGGCGACCACCGAAGGCATGGGATGCCCGGTCCACTGCACCGGCATACGCCTCCGTTTCCGTGATGATGCCTGCGGTCGTGTTCCCATCGATCCGGGTGACCAGCACTTTGCCGAGTAGCTCGCGCGCCACCTGCACCACATCATGCTGCGCGAAGAATGCGCGGGACAAGCGCTTGCTCATTCCGTGTCCTGAACTTCGGCCAGCGCCGAAGCTGGTCCGCCAGCGGTATCGAGCAACCAGCGCAAGCTCTCGATCTCGTCCTGTGTACGCGGAACGGCACCGCTGGTGGCCTGGACTTTGGTCAAGTCGGATACCGCCATCGTTCTGCAGGCGTCACAGCGACCGCAATTCTGTGCGGTGGGCTCGTCGAAGTAGCGCAATAGCATGCGTTCCCGGCATTCAGCGGAACGGAATGCGAAGTGCACCATGGCCTGCATGCGCTTACGTGCGCGTTCCTTGCGGGCGTCCAGCGCTTCCTTGTCGAGCATCAGCAGCTGCGCATCGCGGCGCGGGGTCAACAATGTGATCTTGGGTCGGTCGCTGCGTTGTTTGTAGAAGATCACGTTCATGCTTTGCAATTCGCGGAGCAGGGCGACCACACGATCGGTGGAGAGCTTGAGCTGTTGCGAGATGCGCTCCTCGTCGATGATCGCGGGTTCTTCGAACAGCCCGCCGTGCATACGCAGCAGGGCTTCCAGCACAGGCCCGAGGCGCTCGTTGCGCACGCGTAGATCGTATACGTTCTTCGCTCCTGTGCGCATGCCTACGCGGCTGGGCGTGCGCACGCCCTCGCTCATGGACAGGCTGCCATCCAGTTCGAGGGCCTTGATAGAGTTCCTTACGGTAACGGGCGTAAGACCGATACGTTGGCCGATGCCACGAAGGTCCAGGTCATACTCCTCGAACTGCCCACTGCCAAGCGCTATGCGGTGCATGTCCGCAAAGGCCTGATACACGCGACGCACTTGGATGATGTCAGGAAATGAGGCGATGTACTTTTCACGCAGTTTATCGGCATCGCTCGGTTGTGTCAGGAGGAACGCGAAGGATGGTCGTCCATCGCGCCCCGCGCGTCCGGCTTCTTGGTAATAGCTCTCCATGTCCGGAGGTGGTTCCAGGTGCACCACACAGCGCACGTCCGCCTTGTCGATGCCCATGCCGAAGGCGTTGGTGGCGGCTACATAGCGGACCTCACCGGTGGTCCATGCCCGTTGTATGCGGTCGCGTTCGGTATGATCGAGGCCCGCGTGGTAGGCCTCGGCCTTCACGCCCTGTTGGCGAAGGAACTGGGCGATGCGCACGGTGCCCTTGCGCTCCCGCAGATAGATGATGCCGGTACCGCCCACGTTCTTCACGATGCGCGCGAGCCTTCCCATTTTATCCTCGCCCCGGCTGATCCACAGCGTAAGCTCGGGTCGGGCGAATGATCCCCGCACCAGATGTGGTTTGCGGAATTGCAACCGGTCCATGATGTCAGTGGCAACAGCCGCTGTGGCGGATGCGGTGAGCGCGAGTACAGGCACCGTGGGATGGTGCACACGGAGTTCGGCCACGCGCATGTACGAAGGGCGAAAGTCATAGCCCCATTGACTGATGCAATGCGCCTCGTCCACGGCGATCAGCCCCAGCGGCAGGCGCGGTAGGCGGGCCAGGAAGATCTCCGTGGCCAAACGCTCAGGTGATACATAGAGGAATGCGGTCTTTCCCACGGCCGCACTCTCCAGTGTGCGGTCGATCTCGGAATGGTCCATGCCGCTGGTTATGGCGGAGGCGCGGATACCGGAGGCTCTCAGCCGTTCAACTTGGTCCTTCATGAGCGCGATCAGCGGGCTGATCACCAAACACATGCGGCCCATGGCCAGGGCGGGCACTTGGAAACACAGGCTTTTTCCGCCTCCCGTGGGCAGCAGCGCGAGCGTGTCACTTCCGTCAAGGACAGCGCGCACGATCTCCTCCTGTCGGGGGCGGAAGGCATCATAGCCCCAAGTGGTCTTCAGGACCTCATGGATGTCACGCATGGTCAGTTCATCGGCCAAAGTAGATGCTCCAGCCACCGGTCGCGAGCGGGGCCTTCGTTTGGGACGGCCTGTGGCATGGCCTGTTCGCTACATTTGGCGACATCAAGCGGCTTCCATAAATGATCACCACAGGGCAAAAGATAGCGACCACACGCACCGAACACAGCCGCTTGCCGGAGACGGATCTGGACAATGTGGTCTTTGGCCGGGTGTTCAGCGACCACATGTTCGTTATGGACTACCAGGACGGTGAGTGGCAGCAGCCAACGATCGTGCCCTTCGCCAAAATGGAGATGAGCCCTGCGGCGCTCGTGCTGCATTATTGCCAGACCATCTTCGAAGGATTGAAGGCCTACAAGTCGCCAGATGGACATGTGAACCTGTTCCGCCCTACGGCGAACATCGCCCGCATGAACCACTCGGCGCATCGCATGTGCATGCCGGAGATCCCGCAGGACATCTTTCTGGAAGGCCTGAAGTCCTTGGTGAAGATGGACAGCGGCTGGATCCCTTCGGATGCCGAAGGTGCGCTGTATATACGCCCGGTGCTCTTCGCCAGTGATGAATACATCGGTGTGCGCCCGAGCGAAGGATATCGGTTCATCATCTTCACCTGCCCAGTGCGCGGCTACTACAAGGATGCCGTTCGCGTGAAGATCGAAACGGAATACAGCCGTGCTTTTCCTGGAGGTACGGGCGAAGCGAAGTGCGGTGGCAACTACGCATCATCGCTTTACCCGGCCAAGTTGGCCGCCGACCAGGGCTTTCATCAGTTGCTGTGGACGGACAGCATGACCCACAAGAACTTCGAGGAAAGTGGGACCATGAACGTGTTCTTCCGCATCGGTGACACGCTGCTTACGCCAGAGACCTCCGGAACGATCCTGAAAGGTGTTACGCGTGACAGCATCATCCAGATCGCGCGCAAGGAGAACATTCCGTGTGAAGTGCGCAACGTAAGCGTGGAGGAAGTGGTGAAGGCGGTCCGCGACGGCAGCATGAAGGAGGCCTTCGGTGCAGGCACCGCCGCCACGATCGCGCATATTGCCAGCATCGCCTATGAGGGTGTGGAATACAAACTGCCCGATGTGCACGACCGCCCCTTCGCGAACAAATTGGGTCAAGTACTGGATGATATCCGCAGGGGGCGTGCAGCCGATCCCTTTGGATGGATGGTGCCTGTGCTATAGACCTCCCGCGATCCGATCAGAAGGCCTCGCGACCGCCGGGCCTTCCTCGTTTCCAGAGGAGGATGCCGGACCAGGCGTCCGGGATCACGATGAAGCCGGGCACCGAGAAGATGAAGGACAGCCAAGGCCAGTCGCGGAACAGGATGCCTGTGACGATGCCCAGTATTAGAATGACACCGAAGCCGAGGCCGGCCACGTGCAGGCCGATGAAGGGCCATGAACGGATGCGCAGATCAGGTTCATTTGAAGTGCTTGAAGACGTGCGCGTAGCTGCCGGTTGTGGTCGGTAGCGCTGGTCGCGATGCTGCGGTGCGGTGAAGCGTGCATCATAGGCCAGTCGCAGGAAGGGATCGCGCAAGGTTTCATAGGCCCGTTGCACGGCCATGAACCGGCCTGCTGCCTGCGGAGATGGATCGCGGTCCGGATGCAGGCGTTTTACTTGGTCGCGGTAGGCGCGCTTGATCTGCTCGGGTGTGGCGAGGCGATGAATGCCCAAGGTGGTGTAGTGGTCCGCAGGCATGTAGCGATCAGCGGTTCAACATGATAGTGACGTTCAATTGCGGACTTTCGTATGCGATCGGCATACGATCGGTATCATGAAGGTAGATCCCCGGATCCAGATGGGAAGGTGCAGCGTTCTTTTTGCGTTCCTGCTGGGCTGCGCCGTTGCGCACGCGCAGCAAGCCGACCTGCGGTTGTGGGTGGTGGACAGCTTGGAGCGCACGGCGATCCCGAACGTGCAGGTGGAGTGTGGGGCTTCCGGTTCAACCCGTACAAACGAGACCGGCGAATGTCGCGTCCCATGGGAGGGTTCCGCCGCGTTGGAGGTCCGCCTGTCCCACACGAGCTACCGGACGCGCACGGTGATGCTCACGACCGCGGAGGCGAAGAGCGGTGTGGTCAAGGTGCTGATGGTCTCTCGCGTCACCGAGCTGGAACCCGTTCCGGTGATGCGCCCGAAGCCGGAGGTCATATTCCAACGCACTGATCTGCATGCAGCGGATCTGCTGGTGAACGACGCTGGCCTGTGGGTGCTGGCGTATGAGCATCCACGGATGCTGCGTGCGGAGGCCGATCAAAGCCGGGAGATCCTGCGCGACGTGCGCATCGTGTTGCTCGACAGTTCCTATACGGAAGTGGCCAGCGCACCGGTTCCGGAGGACGTGCTGGGTCTGCGTCGCGACCTGCATAACACGGTGGTGGTGGAAGGCATGTCACGTGCGTATGGCGTGGCCCGCACACCCGATGACATCGAGCTTGTGCCCTTCGGGCTCGAGGATCTCAGACAACGCGTTCTTCCGTGGACCGATAGCATACCCGGCTGGGTGCTTGGGTCCACCACGGACCAAGTGATGCCCGCATTCGACCACATCGCTTACGATCCACCCCGGGACAGTACCGAGCGCGTATGCTCCATCGTGGACACCTTCATGCTGCAATTGTTCCGCAGTGAATACAAATACCTGCGCGGGCCGGAGAAGGTGG
>JBKJNF010000270.1:0-2633 GCA_046596155.1 Flavobacteriales bacterium
CCTACGATGACCTGAAAGGACATGGGGCTTTGCCCAGCGGTCCCATCCAGATCCTGCCCCAAGGCCCATCCAACTCATCACCGGCCTCTTGGGTGACCGAGCGCGGCAGCGGCGGCCCTTGCGGCTGCTGGGTCGCCCCCGACACCAGCTACATGAGCGCCATGATCGAGAACGATGACATGAGTTCGACCCTCGTTCTTCTACCCTTCTCCTTCAACCTTTTCGGGCAGGCATACACATCTTTATACATCAATAACAACGGGAACATTTCCTTCGACAGTCCCTATACGAACTTTACAGCTTCCGGCTTTCCCTCCGCCAACTTTGTGATGGTAGCGCCTTTTTGGGCTGATGTGGATACTCGGGATTCCACCACGGCCCAGGACTTTCTCCACGGCCAAGTACTCTTTCGCATCACGCCCACAGCGATGTACGTGAATTGGGTGGGTGTGGGCTACTTCGCCAGTATGGGTGATAAGCGCAACAGCTTCCAGCTGATCATCACCGACGGCACGGACCCGATAATTCCCGGCGGCAACAACGTGAGCTTCTGTTACAAGGACATGCAATGGACCACGGGCAGTGCCAGCGGCGGGCAGAATGGATTCCTGGGCACCCCGGCCACCGTGGGCGTGAATAAGGGCAATGGCGTTGACCATGCCCAGATCGGGCGCTACATGCTGGATGATGATTCGTATGCAGGACCCTATGCCGACTCCAGCGGCATCAGCTGGTTGGACAGCACGCACTTCTACATGAACACGGCCGGCGCCAACCTGCCACCGATCTTCGGCAGCACTTTCAACTGCGACACAGTGGTGGTGCAAATGAGCGGCGGTGGCGATCACCAAATGGACCTGGTGCGCAAGCTCTACTTGCTCCCGGGTGGCCCTGATCAGCAAGTGGTCTGTGTATCCGATGCGCCCACCCTGCCCAATTTCGCCCCGGTGAACGCTGGTCCAGCCGAATTCCTGGAGATCCCATTTGTGATCGAGACCTCCGAAGCGGATCTGGGCATGCACACCATCACCTTCACTGCGTATGACCCCGCGACACCCAGCTTGACAAGCACCTACACGCTGGAAGTACAGGTGCTGGCGGCCACGGTGGGCATGGAGAACTTGACAACAGGATCCCAAGCTTTGCTGGTGCTGCCCAACCCCGCGAATGATCAGATCAGCGTCCAACTACCAGCTGGAGTAGAAGCGGGCCAGTTGGAACTGTTCTCGGCTGATGGTCGCATTGTAAAGGGCTGGTCCTCAACCGTTGGTGCCGCAGCGCGCACCTTGGATGTCAACGACCTTACAGAAGGCACGTACGTGGTACGCATGCGCACCGCAAACACCATGATCAACGGGCGTTTTGTGAAGCTGGCCGATTAAGCCTAGCAGCATTCTGAAGGCTCCCGGACCGCATAAGGCCCGGGAGCCTTCGTATTTTCGGGCATTGTGTGGGCAACCTTTTGCCTGCGGATCGCATCATTATACACGGATCACCCATGACTGACCAGGAGCTTGTAGTGGGATGCTTGAAGGGTGAGCCGCTGGCGCAAAAGGAGTTATATAAGTCCTATGCCCGTAAGATGATGAGCGTTTGCATGCGATACGCCAATGGACACGAGCAGGCGCAGGACATCCTGCAGGACGGCTTCGTGAAGGTGTTCCAGAAAATGGACCACTTCCGCGGCGATGGCCCGTTGGGCGGCTGGATCGCGCGCACCATGGTGAACACGGCGTTGGACCACATCCGCCGCAACAAGCCCTACGACCACAGTCTGGACCTTACAGAAGCGGAGCACTTGCACCAGGAGGATGAACAGGTGCTCAGCGGCATGAGTGCTGATGAGATCCTGGAGATCATCCAGGCCCTTCCTCCGGGGTATCGTACGGTCTTCAACCTCTTCGCCATTGAGGGCTATCCCCACAAGGACATCGGGGAAATGCTTGGCATCAGCGAGAACACCAGTAAAAGCCAGTTCATGAAGGCGCGGGCCTACCTGCGCAAACTGCTGCCCAAAGAGGCAGCCGATATCTATGGAGACCGGAATGAAGGATAAACTGATCGATACCCTGCAGGAGCGCTTCGCCCACCATGAGATGGGGGTGGACCCCGGCACATGGACCGCCATCAACAGCCAGTTGGCGGCGGCGAACGGCAGCGCGCTGAGCGAGGTGTTGAAGGATAAATTCAGCGGCCACGAGGCTCCGGTGGACCCACAGGTGTGGGACACCATAAGTTCACGACTGGGTCATGGTGCCGCTGCTGGCGTTGGTGCGGCCGCCGGTTGGTGGGCCGGAGGTATTGCTGCCGCCTTGTTGGTGGGTGGTCTTTTCTGGTGGAGTTCCGAAGAGCAGCCGAAGGCCGCTGTGCAAACAGTGCCCACCACGACCGGTCCAGCTGAGGTGCTGACAGCAGTTCCGCAGGCCATTGCCTTGCAGATATCTGTGCCTAAAGCGAAGACGCCCCAAGCGCAGGCAGAAGGATCCATGGCTACGTCGCCCGCGACCAAGGCGGCCCCGGCAGCCGTTGCCCAAGTTCCGGAGGCCGGACAAGAGGTGGTAAGCTCGGTTTGGCAAGACCTCGTTAAGGAGAATGATGCCGAGCCTCATTTTTCGGATCGCGTTGAGCCTGTT
>JBKJNF010000311.1:0-25330 GCA_046596155.1 Flavobacteriales bacterium
GCAGGTTGTCCGGCAAGTCCTGTTCGTTGCGTAGATCGTCCAACGAGAGGTACAGGACGCGGTGCCCTTGTCCGCGCAAGGTCTCCGCGAAGCGACGCATGGCCGCAAAGAAGACGAGCACCTTCTGCACGTGGTGCGTGGCATAGTCCGTCTCTTGCCGCACTTCCAACTGAACATACAGGACGCTGGGATCCACGCGCTGGAACCAGCTGTGGGCTGCGTTGAGCTGGTCGCCGAGGATCAGGCGGACGGTACTGGCTGGTTGCGGTTCCGTTGGCATCGTTCGCTGCAATAGATCACATTCGGCCAGGTGTTCCGCCACTTCTTCCGCCATTGGAAGGGGCGCGAACAGACCGGACATGTCTTGATGGGCAGGTGCTCTTTGAACATCGTCTTGGAGCGGGTAACTAGATCCTAAAGGGCAGGTGTTCGGCACGGAACGGAACCACGCCCATCGGGAACGCTGGTTCCAGTCGTCGGGTGGTTTCAGTAAGGGTCATGGCAGAAGGTACAACGTTCCAAGGCCTCGGGTGTTCGGGGCTTCGCTGCGCTCGCAGCCATTGGCGGGTCGACTACTTCGTCCCAACGATCACCCTAGCGCACGCGTCGAGGTTGCCTTGCGGGAAGCGTTCGCGCACGATGGCGATCACGTCGGCCTTAACCATGGTCACTGTATCGGACGGATCGTCCCCGTAACATGGAGAGCCGCGTGCAGATCTCTTCCAAACATCTGAAGGAAATTAGGTGTGTTTTCGCCTTCAGCGGGCGTCCGTAGTAGGTAGTGGTGTGAGGGTTGAATTTCTTATATTAGTATGACATACCACCATCACCATGCGCTACTCCTTAACACTTCCCGCGCTTTGCGGCTTCATTGCCCTGCAAGCACAGAACTACCAGCTTTCACCCGGCTTCGGCACTGGCGGTGCCGTGCATGTCGACGTGTTCCCCGGCGGTGATGCGGCCAATTCCCATGCGCTGTACAGCAATGGCAAATTGCTGATCACCGGCTTCGGTTACTACATCGGTTTGAACTCCTTCCACACCAGCATGATGCGCATCGACACAGTATGCGGTGCACTAGATCCCACCTTCGGGGGCACAGGCACAGTGGCCCACACGCATGAGCAGCGAACGATATGCCTGAACATGACCTTGCAGCCGGATGGGCGCATAGTGTGCTGTGGCATGATCGCTCCGGACAACGCCGGAAGCCAGCAATGGCCGGGCGTCTTCCGCTACCTCGCCAATGGATCGGTGGACAGCACCTTCAACGGCACGGGCTATAACCGGCTCCAGTTCAATGGCGGCACGGGCAGCTTCAGCGCGTGTTTCGTGAACGCCGACGGCACGATCACCTGCACCGCCGCAAGCTTCGCCAGTGGGGTGGGCGCGATGCGGTTCATGGCGGATGGAACTCTGGACCCGACTTTCGGTGCCGGTGGCACCGCCTTACTACCGGCGAACTTCACGGCCACCGAGAAAGGGAGCGGTGTGATGCGACCCGATGGATCGGTGATGGCGATCTCGATCACCTACACGGGCAACGGCAGCGATAACCAGCTTGTACTGGCCCAGTTCGATGCCAACGGCGCGCCCGATCCCAACTTCGGCAGTGGCGGCCTCGTGCTGAGCCCGGTGTTCGTGAACGGCGGTGCAGCCAGTGGCGGGATGGGCGCAAGCTTGTTGCCCGACGGCCGCTTGCTTGTGAGCTGTACCGGCGTGGATGTGAACGGCGGTTTCCTCATGGCGCGCTTTCTACCCAATGGCACGTTGGACAGCACGTACGCCACCAATGGTGTAAGCTTGGTGACCTTGGGCAGTTACATCCTGGGAAACTCGCACACCGTTCTGGCCGATGGCAGCACGCTGCAGTTCGGCACGACCAACGGCCATGGGCTGATCATTGCGCGCGATGCGGAGGGCCAAGTGCTGGACAGCTTCGGTACGAACGGGTTGGTGGAGGCGACCTTCTCCAACAGCGTGGAATTCCTAGGAGGCCTGCAATTGCCCAGCGGTCGGATCATCGCCTATGGCAACTATGCGGAGGAGATCCTCGCCGCGCGTCTTACCACCGACCCTGAAGCAGAGCATTTCGTGGACCTGGGAGCGGACATCGCGGGCTGCGAGGGCACTCCAGTCGTGCTGGATGCGGGTAGTGCCGCCGCCTACGTGTGGAATGATAACAGCACGGAGCAGACGCTTGCCGTTACGGCTAGTGGGACCTATTCGGTGATGGTCACCGACGCCAACGGTTGCATGGACGCTGATGTGGTGGACGTTACCCTCTGGCCGCCGCCGTCCCAGCCAATGATCAACGTTGCAGACTTTGAACTGAGCACCACTGCGGTTGGCGACCTTCAGTGGTACTTGGATGGAGGCGCCATCGGCGGCGCCACCGGACCGGCCTATTCCGTCACCGAGAACGGCGATTACACGGTGAGTGTGACCGATGTGAACGGATGCACGAGCACAAGCGCTCCGGTGTCCATAATCAATGTGGGCATCGGCGCGGTGAACGACCAGGGCGCTTGGAGCGTATCGCCCAATCCTGCGACAGACCACCTCACGGTAACGGGCCCTGTGTCTTTTGCTCGCACGCAAGCCTCGGTGATCGACGGCACCGGCAGGCGGATCGCGCTCGCATGGACCGGTACACGCACGTTGGGCGTCGATCAGCTCGCGCCCGGTAGTTATCTGCTGGAGCTGACCGATGGTGCCGCTATGGTACGGCAGCGGTTCATGAAGAACTGAGTCGCCGCAAGAGGTCATCACCGGGTCGAACCTCCGGCGTGATCGGGGAACACTGTTCCCGACCGTGGGCATGCACTCTGGGTGTGGTCCAAAAGGAGCAGCCCCGCAAGTTGCGGGGCTGTCCTGTTCTTGCTCACGGGTAAGGTGGCGTGTCGTGCTGTGTTCTACTTCGTCCCAACGATCACCCTAGCGCACGCGTCCACGTTGCCTTGCGGGTAGCGTTCGCGCACGATGGCGATCACATCCACCTTCACCTTGGCCACTGTATCGGCATCGGCACCACTGAGCGCGGCGACCACGGGTGCGGCCACTTCGGTCTGCATGCCCCAATACTGCTCGGGAGTGCCTGCGGGCATGGGGCACGGCACATCGCGCTCGGCCACGTTCTTGAGGCCGGCCGCTTTGAAGAGCTCAGCGACGAGGCCAGGTTGTGCGCAGCGGAAGATGCCCGGTGCACCCGGCGGCGGTGGCGGCGTGGGGATGTGTTTGTTGATCGTCCCCATCATGATGGTGACGAAGGCGTTCTTCTCCGGCTCGGCCCATACCGTGGTGGCGATGCGACCGCCCGGCTTCAGCACGCGCACCATTTCGCGCGCGGCCTGCGCCATATCCGGGAAGAACATGTAGCCCAAGCGGCAACTCACCGCATCGAAGCTGTTGTCAGCGAAAGGAAGCGCGTTAGCATCGGCCTCCTTGAACTCCACATTGGTCAGGCCCAATGTGGCAGCCTTTTCCACCGCCACTTGCAGCATGCCTTCGGCGAGGTCGGTGATCACCACGTTGCCGCCGTTCAATTTCTGCGCGATGCGCAGACCCGGCTCGCCAGTGCCTGCGGCGATGTCCAAGATCGTCTGTGTGCCGTGTGGTGCGAGATGATCAATGATGGCCTCGCTTTGCGGACCAAGGAAGCGGATCACCATGTCATCCCACTTCTTCCAGCCGGGTGAGAATTTGTTCCACGTCGCCTTTTGCGCGGTGCTGATGTCAACGGTCTTGGTTTCCATGGGGAGATGTGTTTGTGTTCGACGTATCGAATTTAAGGCGTGGCGGAAGCCGCTATGTTGCCCACGTTACCGGCCCCTGGTGCCTCCGGAATGCGCGCGTAGCAAATGCGGATCGGGTCAGCGCGGCGCCTCCCCAGGCGCATTTACCACGCGCTCCTTCAACTCCGGATGAGCGGCCAGCTGACGATCGAAACATTCGGCGTTGTAGAAGCGCTCGCTGATGGGCTTGAACTTGGGAAAGAAAGCCTGCTTTAGGCCCTCCATCCGCAAGTGATCCTCAGCCGTTTCCAAGTACACGATATCCGAACCATCCTTGTTCGTCTCCACGACCACATACACACGCGAGTAGTTAGCCTTACCACTTTTCCGGTCCAACACTGCGTAGATCAGTTCCTGATCTTCCAAGTAATGGCTGGCCTGGATGTATCGCTCCTTGTCCTTCTTGGCGTAGGTGAGCGGCAAATCCACGACACAACTGTCCAGCTGCTCCGCACCGTGGAAGAGCGGCTTGCTTTGGGCATGCGCTACGTCTGCGGTATAGCTCCATACAAGCAGAACAAGCAGGGCAGGAAATGTGGATCGGTACAGCATGGGCGATGCAAAGATGTGTCTATGTGTGGTGACGACCTTTTCTCTGTTGGTAGAGGACGGATCCGCTGCGCGACGCATTGTTCTCTGATCGCACCACCGATCTGCTGGCAGCACTTCCGGTTTCTATCCGGTTCCGCTCAGAGGATCACTGCCCTGCCGATCACCATACGTCCGCCCGCAGGAATATCCACAACGACGATCACGACTTGTGCAGGCAGGTCGCCAATGGCGACATGGGTGACCGCATCGCTCAGGCCCTGCGTGCGGAGCACACGGCCGTTCGCATCGAGCAAGCTAAGTGTTCCGCGAGGTGCTCGGAAGGTGGCCGTGATCGTGAGCACATTGCTTGCAGGTACCGGCGAAAGCGTGAATGCCCCGTTAGGTCGCAGGTCATTAACGGCGGTAATGACCCCCACGCAATTCGGCCAATACCCACCGATGACACCGCTGGTATGTGCGTTCAGACTGTCCATGTTCACGCCGAGGTCCGCACCGTCCGTTGCAAGGTCCGCGAACATGCTGGAGGGCTGCAGGGCGTAGTTGTGTGCGGCGATATCCGTGAAGCCGACATCTACGATGCTGTCGGGGAACCAATGGAACGGTGGGTACCACGCTTCAACACCCCCTTCAGCAGGGGTGGCACCGAAGAACGCATTGTGCGTGAAGTTGGCGCCGGGCCATACCGAATCGATGCAGGCGCTGGCGCAGCCGAGACCCGAACCACACACGCCATAACCACCGAAGCCCGTGATATTGTCGCGGAAGATCCCGTTCACGATCGGTGGCGCATCGCTGATCACGCCAGTGCCGGTATTGATCGTGGTGTTGTGTTCGATCGTGAGGTCGTGCACATCGCCGAGCACTTGGTACATCTTCCCATCGCCACCATCGGGGTTCCGGTTGATCTCGTACGCAAGATCATTCTGGATCAGAATGCGCGAGGTGGGCGGATTAGGCAGCCCATCATCATGCGGCGCGATGTTGAAGCCGCCTTCGCTGTTGATGAGGATGTTGTGCTTCCACGTCACATCGCTCACCTGATTGCCCATCGCCACGCCCTCCGTGCGCGGGGTGAACACGATGGCCCAGCCGCTCTGGCAGTGCGCCCAGTTGTTCTCCAGGATATTCCCTTCGACCCACACGCGTTGTGCGTTCTTCAATTCGAAGAGGTTCTTGATGCACCACGGCGTGCCTTCGTAGCTGGGATCGCTGATGCGCCAGCTCAAAGGCTTGTAAAAGTGATTGTTGCGGATCTCCACGTCGGCCGGAATGAGGCCGGGAATGGAAGCCAGCGATCCCCCCAACATGAAATTCTCACCGCTTCCCTCCAGGTGGTTGTTCACGATCTTGAAGGGCCCGGGGCCGTTCCATCCGGCAATGGCCTGTGCATCCTGTCCATTCGCTTTACAGTCGCTGATCCAGCAATTGATCACCGCAGTGCTGGCGCTATTGATCCGTATACCGCGCTTTGTTCCGTTCGCGGGATGTCCGTGGATGTATAGCCGGTCGAAGACCAGATCGTGCGGCACGTTCGCTGCAGAGGTCTCTGTGCTGCCTGCCACAATGATGTCGTACACATGATCCTGCGTGTTGCACTCTAGATCCATCACGCGGTAGTGGTGCGCACCACTCGCAAAGACCAGTGCGCTTTGGAATGGCGGCCCTTGGATCTTGGCCAGCAACGGGGAATAAGAGGGATCGATGCGGTGATCTTCGTCCGGCAATTGCGCATCTGGGATGTTCGTACGCACGATGATCCATTCATTGCCGCTCTTCGCCGGCAGCGTGTATGGACCTACATACGTGTGGCCGCTTTCGAGCAGGACCGTGGTGCCGGGCAACGCAGCGTTGATCGCCTGCTGCAGCTGTGCATTGGCATAGTCGCAGCCGCTGGCGCACACGGTGATGGTGCTCGTCGTGGTAGGCATGCAGGTGTTCAGCCAGACCTGTGGGGGTTCGGGAAGTACCTGCGCTGCGATCGCTGTAGAGCAGAGCACGAGCGTGATGGAGAGTATCAGTTGCATCGGGAGGAATGAAATAGCGTTGGGTAAAGGTAGGTTCGGCTATAAGGAACCTCGGGGGCATCACCTCATTGATGAACCTCGCCCCATGTTCAGTGTACCGTTCGCCGATGCGCATGCTCATCCTATCCGCTCTTATCGCAGTGGCGATGGGCACGTATGCCCAATTCAACGAGTTCACCGGCCGCTACAACTACGCCTTCATCGAGGATAGCAGCTCGCTGGTTCCGCTGCAAGGGAACTATACCATAGAGTATCTGGCGCGGGGTCAATTGTGGAGCTACATGGATCCGCGCACGCCGGTGAATTATCACGGAGAGCGCATGATCCTGAAGTCCCTGTTCGACATCAACGGTGCACCGTTAATGGTCGCGGAAGTGCGGAAGGACTATTCCACTTCGGACCAGAAGCTGCGCGTGGTACGCGGAGATGATACACTCATCGTTGACCTCGGTCGGTCGCATGTTGAAGAACGGATGCTGAACAGGACAGCCATCCTAAGAACTCCACCACGCCCACCGGTGTTGCTCCAATTCCACAAGGGACGGTTCGATCTGGAGGCGTTGTTGGAAGAGACGAGTAACGTCGAACTGACCGAACGCTTCGATGCGCTGTGGAAGTCACACCGCACGGAAGTGCTTGAGCTGTACGATACGGCGCGCTACGAGTTCTCATTGATGGCGGAGTATCAACGTGTTGGTCCACTGGAGATCCCGATAGTACGCGACCCACACTACGCCACGCACCTCTTGCATTTTCCTGCAAGCGGGCCGGGAACGCATTTCGAGCTGTATCGACAGGACAGCCTAGCGGTAACCGATACCACCATGAGCTTGAGCGTAGAGATGCCGCCGAACGGAGAGACCGGCCGATGGGTGGATGTGACGGACCTGCGCTACGGCAAGTACACCACCTATTTGAAGTGGGGGAAGGAGCAAAGCCTGTTCTACTTGATCTTCGGATGGTGATCCATGGCTCTTCGATGCGGGCGCGCATCACCCGATGGCTTGGGCTTTTACCGGCGCTGCTTCTGCCCTTCTTCGTGTGCGCACAACCAAGCGGGCCGGACCTCACCTTCCTGTTGGTGCGCGACGCAACCGGTCGGCCGATGAAGGGACCTTACGCCGAGAACGCCATGCTGCGCGAAGCACTGCTTACGAAGGCGAAGGATCCGTGGTGGGTGGAGCTCCACTTCACTGTAGCGGCAGGCTACGCGTCTGGCCCGGAAAAACCGGGCGACCATAACTGGTGGCCGCTGATCGGAAGTGCGATGCAAACAGGGGACAAGGATCAGCTTGTGTTCCGCCTTTTCGACTGCTGGTGTACCGACTTCTACGTGCGGGTGATCCAAGGTGATCGGATCATGCGGATCGATCTACCTGACGCACCCGCCGACCGTTGGGCGTTGGTGCAGCGCGTGATGGCGCG
The DNA here is from genome assembly GCA_046596155.1 of Flavobacteriales bacterium. GTDB lineage: Bacteria > Bacteroidota > Bacteroidia > Flavobacteriales_F > PHOS-HE28 > PHOS-HE28. The sequence goes on from JBKJNF010000311.1 coordinate 7,796, forward strand.
ATCGGGCGACAATGCTTCACCCGAGGTCTTCCGCTTCCGGGCAGGGCGGTTCAGTTTCGCGGAGTTGGCGGCTGATCCGGCGTTCGACAGGCTGGAACAGGGCATCGCTCAACGGCTCGAGCAGGCCAGGGATTCGCACTATCGCTTGCAATTGGCGGATCAGGAGGAATATTACCGCACACATCCTCCGAAACCACCTCCCGCCCCCGTTGCTCCGCCGCCAACTACACCAAGCACCGAAGCGATTGAACGCGAGATCGCGCAGGGACCCGGCCTGAAAGAGGTGAGGGTGGATAGCGTAGTGGCCGGGAACGTGTGGGTCAGTATCAGCGGCCGGGTGATGCTGAACGGCGGCTGCGGAAGCGGGATGCCGCTCTATGGCGTGGAGATACGTGCGGACAGCGGTTGGGTGCAGCGCATCCCGTTCAACATGGAGCAAATGGACTGTGGCATGCCTTGGGCGGACTGGGATGAGCATACGGTGATGATCCCGCTGGCGTGGTGGGTGCGAGCGCGATCACGCGAAGGCGGAGGTGAACTAAAGTCGGGCACCTATCGCCTACTGTTCCTAGGGGCGAACAGAGTACTGTCGTGGACCGGAGCTTTCAGAGTGTTGTAGCCGCCTATGGCAAGGAGTTTCCCGATACCGTGATCCCTTCCCCCGGCTATCTTCCTGCCTATGGAACGTACACATTTTCAGAACCGGTCCACAGCAGGAGTGTCGCAACATCAATGCCTATCGGCTCTCTAGCCCCCATTGCTGTATCATATTCGAATTAACCTAGCGTTTGTTCATTTCCTGTTCGGAACACAACGGGGAAAAAAAGACCCGGGCTGCCCATGGCTCTTACCTTTCAGACTAATGGCCGACCGACACACGGACCTCACGTACCTCAACGAGGTCTGCGCCGGCGATGGAGCGCAGATCAGGCGGTACATTCTGGCATATTTGGATCGTTCACCAGTGCTATTCGCTGAATTGATGGCGAAGGCAAATGCGGGTGATGCAAAAGGTCTTTCACTATCCGCCCACAGCCTGCGCCCGCTTGCGATCTATATGGGAGCGCAACGGCTGTTCGACCTATTGACGGATATTGAGCAAGAAGCACCCAAGGAGGGTGCGGCCGCATGCATAGAGAAGGTGCACGATTCGTGCGCATTGAATGAGCATGTGATGAGGGAGCTGCGTGCCGGAACCGATGGCCAAGGGAACGCCGGAACCAACTGAACGTGTTGCAGATGGATCCAACGCTGCGCATGCATGACCATAAAGCGGCCGACCCATATACATCTCCGAGCACGGTCCGCCATTGGTCCATGTCGTTCGTGCTGCTTTTCATGCTGGCATCCGCGCCCACTGCACGATGCCAGACCAAGCTGGATTCGTTGTGGCAGGTATGGAAGGACACAGGCCGGGCGGATACGGTGCGGGTAAAGGCCTTGGGCCAGTTCGCCTGGCGAGGGTACCTCAATTCGCAGCCGGACAGCGCCTTGTTCTATGCGCAAATGATGTATGATTTCGCCGAGCAAAAGGGATTGATAAAATGGATGGCCTGGGCGATCCGAGGCCAAGGTGTGGCTTACAATTTTTTGGGGTCCGAATCCAAAGCCCTGGACCACTGGTTGCGCAGCATGGCAATGAGCCAACGTGTGAATGACCTCTCTGGCGTAGCGGGTTCGGAGAACAATATCGGGGAGATGTACGGCGAACTAGGCGAACTGCCACGTTCGCTGGAATACCACCGACGGAGTTTGGAACTCCGTTTCCAAAGCAACGATTCCATTGGTGTGGGTGCGTCCTGGTCATGCATCGGACAGGTCCTCCTGGAGCAGGGCCAAGTGGATAGTGCGATGATCTATTTCAACAAGGCGTACGCGCAGTTCGAACAAGTCCGTTTCCAATATGGCCGCACCATCGCCCTTCGAGATATCGGCAACGTCCATCGAATGCGCAAGGAGCCTAGGTTAGCCATCGCTGCATATCAGAGCTGCCTGGACCTGATCGCGACGAACGACCAAAGGGACCAGCGAACCGTTTCCTTTTGCAAAACGCACATTGGACTGGCCTATCTCGACCTGGGTAGAACCACAATGGCCATCGAGCATTGCCGTAAAGGGTTGGAAATAGCCTTGGATGTCCCGGTCTTAAGGGAAGAGCGGGAGGCCTGCGATTGCCTTTACGCAGCCTACAAGGCGAACGGGGATGGTGAACATGCGCTGGAATACCTCGAACGCTCGCGGTCCATCCAGGACACCTTGCGCCTCGATGACCTGAGGAAGAGCCTGCAACGGATGGAGTTCAGCAAGCAACTCCGCACGGACAGCTTGTTGAATGCGACGGAGCGGCAGCGCGTGGCCGCCCTGAGCGAGGCCGCCATGGACAAGGAGAAAAATAAAAGGAACCTATTGGTGATCTCCAGTCTAACTGTGTTGTTGGTGGCAGGTGGCTTGTGGAACCGGCTGCGTTTCACACGCCGCGCAAAATTGCAGGCCGATGAATTGCGCAAGCGTGCCGAACAGAGCGAGCAGTTCAAACAACAGTTCCTGTCGAACATGAGCCACGAGATCCGGACCCCGATGAACGCGATCATCGGGGTCACCGAGCTCCTACGTGGCAATCACCATTCGGCCCAACAAGCAACCTATCTGAACGCCATCGCCCTGAGCTCCGAGCACATGCTGATGATCCTGAACGACATCCTGGACCTCGGCAAGCTCGAGGCCGGAAAGCTCCACATCGAAGAAGTGCCCATGGACATAAGGCAGCTCGTTGGACATGTGTGCGATGTCATGCACTTCAAGGCCGAAGAAAAGCACCTAAAGATGCTGTGCGAGGTGGCCGATGATGTACCCACCATGGTGAAGGGCGATCCCGTTCGCTTGAACCAGGTCCTGTTCAACCTGATCGGTAACGCGGTGAAGTTCACCACCGAGGGCAGTGTGCAGTTGCGGGTATCGGTCCGCGATCGAACACCGGACACCTGTGTGCTGGCGATGGATGTGATCGACACCGGCATCGGTATTCCAGCAGACCGATTGGACCAGATCTTCGAGGAGTTCGTGCAGGCCTATGCCGATACGTCACGGAAATACGGGGGCACCGGTCTGGGTCTTACCATTAGCAAGCGGCTCACGGAATTGATGGGTGGCACGGTTAACGTGACCAGCGAGCGCAGCAAAGGCAGCACCTTCTCCGTGACCATCCCCTTCCCCATTGCGCCCAGCACCAAAGCCGAACACATGAGGTCCGCGATGCTAAGTGGAACGTCAGCCACGGGTGCCAGCGCTCTGAACGACCTGCGCGTGCTGCTGGCTGAAGACAACGAATTCAACATCATGGTGACGCAGGACCAGTTGTTGGCCGCCGTACCCGGTGCGCAGGTCGATGTGGCGCGTAATGGCTTCCTGGCCGTGGAAATGGCTGCAGCGAAGAGCTATGATGTGATCCTGATGGACGTGCAGATGCCGGAAATGAACGGCTACGATGCCACGCGCGCGATCCGTGCGTTGCCGGGTGACCAGTCCCGCACACCGATAATCGCGATGACCGCCAACGTGATACAGGAGGAAGTGGAACGCTGCTTGAAGGCAGGCATGGATGGCTTCGTACCCAAACCGTTCAAGCGGGCCGATCTGCTGGCGAAGATCGAAGAACTCGTAAAAGCACACCGACTCGGTGGCCCTGGTCGCTGAGCAATGTTCGAGGGAGGCGATCATCAAATGTGCTTCCCACCATCGTTGGCCGAGCACCAAGGAAAGGATGCACCCGGATCCGTTCCGCGACCATCGCATACAACGCACCCTCCGCCGATCAATGCACGACCAAGCGCTGGATACACAGAAGCAACCCGGCACGTCCTCAAGTTCTACGACACAAGCACCTGCAGGCGATCTCCGGCCAGTGAATGATGTGGAGAGCCATGTGGCCGCTAAGCTTGGGGCGGCGGCCAATGCTGTGTGAGCGATGGGGTACTCTTGAAGCGCGGACCGACCGACATATCGATGACCGTGTTCGTTGGTCAACGCCGGAGCCCATCCGTTGCGGTGAGAATAAGCGCGCCTTATCTTACATAATTCCCTGGAGGCCCACAGAGCGCAGGGCAAGGGTCGGTGCATACCAAGGGCACGGAGCCGGCGATCGGTGTGGCCACCCCACCCGCAATGCCAACGGGAGCAATGGACATACTGTAATTACCATTCGCCAAGAGCAAAGCGGACACCTTAAGTCCAGTGCACCCCAACGTGGCGAGCACGGTCGCTACATCGGTCTTCTTGAACTCGGCCTTGTACAGCTTATCGCCTGCGTTGGTCACATAGGTACAGGCCGAGGTCGCAGCGGCAATGGTCAGCACATTCATCGTGGTGCGCGACCCGCTCAAGGAATTGTATTGTTGATACTTGTACGTTCCAGCGTCGTAGATCTCGGGGCCTTGTGCGGCTGTGACACCGATGGCCATGGCCGTTCCTACCACATCACTCGCCGTCCGCCGGGAGTCATAGAAGCGCACATACACGCAACCTGCATTATTTGTAATAAGGCTCATCGTGGTCTTATCAAAATAGGCCTCGGAGAAGCCTTGGGGGCCGAATCGCGATGGTTGTGAGCCAGCACAACCAAGCAGCGAGACCAACGATCCGATAAGAATCAACTTATGCGTCATAGGAGTGCTCATATCAACGTGGTTTTGGATGTTCAAGGTACAGCAATTAGTGGAATTCACATCTGCCGATGTTACTGACCTCGAACCCGGTATCAAGGAGCGTCGAGGCCACCCTTTGAGCGGGCGATCAGTGATGTTCCCGCCTATTGGACCAAGCATTGTAATTTCACAGCGCTGCTGAAACGTTCCCGGCCTGCGGTGGACGCTATCACCGGTCTGGGTTCGCACGACGGAAATGATCCTCATTTCTTGCACCAGGTCGCACGTCGCAATGTGGAACTGACCCTGGAACAGAGCACACAACGCAGCGCCATCCTGAAGGAACTGCTGGAAAAGAGCACTGTCGGCCTTGCCGGTGACATCTATGACATGGAAACCGGTGGGGGGGAGTTCATCGAACCCCGGATGACCTGTCAGGACTTATCTGCATCCGCCGGGATAAGAACGAACCATGATCGGGATCGGACCCTCCAACGGTCCTGGCGCAAGGTGCGGGACGATGACGAGAGTCCTGTTGATGAAGTATGTAAGAGATGAAGGAAGCCTGCGGGGGAAGCGTTCCTTTGCGGTATGCCGCGCAAGCAACCGCAGGACGTCCTCGCACTGTTCGACACGCTGGTGTACACCTGCCATTACCGGCTGGTGATCGATCCGGCGAGCCATGCGGCAGCGCGTGTGATGGAATGGCGGCAACTGCTTCGCGAGCGCATTGGCCCGTTCAACGAGGCCTACCAGTTACCGGGAATCGCCCTGTTCGGTACCGAGCTCCCACCCGACTATGAAGGACCGCTGGCCGATGCGGTGGAACGTGGCTCCGCCGGCTTCGCACCCTTCACCCTCAACCTCGGGGGACTTTCGCATTCCGAGGACAAGCGGACGATCTTCATGGACATGGTGGAGAAGGGAACCGTGGCGGCATTGCGCCAGCGGATCGTGGACCATGTACGCACGAACCGACGCATCAAGAAGCTCGGCGTGCAGGTGGTGGAACGGCCGATGCTGACCATCGCCAGTGGATTGAAAGCGGACCAGTTCAACTCGGCTTGGGCCATGCTAGGCGCACAAGCCTTCACCACGCAACAGCGCGTGAGCGATGTGGTCCTAATGAAACGTGAGCTGGCCGACACCTCGATGGACGAGCACGTTCGAACCTTCGTCTTGGAGCCCACCCGCTGAGGTGGTCGGCGGCGCACCTTACTTCACGCAATTCCCCAGGAGGCCGCACAAGGCCGGGCAGGGATAGCTGCACACCAAGGGCACGGAGCCGGCGATCACTGTGGACCATGGAGCCATTGCGCGCGTTGGACTGTTGATACTTGTATGTGGGAGCACCATAAAGCTCTAGCCCTTGGGCGGCACTGATGCCGATGGCCGTGGCCGTTCCTTTGGGGTCGTTGGCGGTCTGTCAAGGATCGCGTAAGCGCGCGCGTGGGCAGCTCCCATTACTCGTGATCGCGACCAGCGTGCCTGGGTCGGAGCATGCCTCGGAAAGCCCTTCACACCGTAGATGGAATTCGGACCAGGGGAGCAGGAAAGCACACGTGTTGCCGAGAGCGCGAATATTGCAATGGACGAGGATGATAGGTTCACGGGATCGGCAAACGGAGCGTGGAGGCATGAATATACCCAGGATCGGGTAGATGATCGTGAGCGGGGATGAATGATCTTTGAAATGACCGGAAGCATGAGCACGCGGAAGGAGTGTCTATGGACTTACGGATGGCCCGCCGGTGGCATCCTGATACAGAACCGATGCATCCAACAAGGCCAGCCCCTGTCCCCGTGATCTTGCGGAAGCACCAACACAGACCCGTGCTTCCGCATCGTTCGGAAATTCAAACTTACCGTGTAGGAAACATATGAGAGGTCGACTTTGGATCGCTTTGCTATGTATTTCCGTGCTTCGGACCGTGGCATGGGCGCAGGGACAGGTCATAGTGGACCATCGTCTTGATCCCCAATCCGGCGCATTAGCCGCCGAACCCGCGGACACGGTGAAAGTGAATACGTTGCTCACGCTGGCCGATCGGCCCTTGATGCACACCCAGGCCACGCCGATCGGCAATCGTTCGGTGCATCCAGTATTCGCATCACAAGCGCTTCAACTCGCCCAACAATTACACTGGGCAAAAGGACAAGCGCGGGCGTGGCTGGCCGTTTCCATCGGGCACGAGCAGGAAGGTCGCAAGGAAGAGGCGGCAGCGTGTTTGGACAGCGCGCTGCGCTACAGCGATAAATTGGAGATGACACTGCGTGGTCACATTTATCAACGCACCGCACTGTTCCTGGCCGTGAACGAGATCAACCTGGACAAGGCGGACTCGTTGGCACTTTTGGCGGCTTCCTGTTTCGAGGAATGTGCGAAACCCCCTGAGGTGGCAGCCAGTCTGGAGATCCACGCGCGTATTGGCATCTTCCGTAGGCGATGGGTGGACGCTGTGATCGCCTATTACACAGCGATCGACTATGCCGAACGCCATCGGGTGTACAACATACTCGCCATCGCGTATGAAAAGACCGCACTGATCCTTGGGGACCTCGGCGACGTTGAACGATCGGAGCGCTTCTACCGACTGTCCATTCACTTGTCGGATTCCATTGGGGATACATTCCGGAGCTTCATGGCACAGAGCAACTGGGCCAATCAATTGCTTCAGCGCCACCTTCCGGAGGAGGCGCTCAAGTTGTACAATAGCGCTACACAAGTAGTGGTGAACAACGGACTTTCACAGGAGGAGATGAACCGCGTGAACGTGGGGAAGGCGCGTTGTTCGATCGCTCTTGGGCGCTTGGCAGAGGCACGCGAGCTGCTCAAAAGGGTGCAGATCACACCTGCCATTCCTGACCTGCGTTCCGAGCAAGCGTACCAGTTGGCGATGGGCCAGCTTGAACTGGGCTTTCATGACGACCAAAAGGCACTGGCATATTGCCGCGCCGCATTCAACGCCCCGGAGCGATACGGTAGCGGGCGTTTACGCAAGCTCGCCTGTGATTGCATGGTGAAGGGCTACCGCGCCGTGGGTGATCTGCATAAGGCCCTGGAATGGATGGACAAGGAACAGCAGTGGAGCGACTCGATCCGCTATCAGGAGCAGGCCAACACGGTAGCGCGCATGGACGTGGACCGTGAATATGGCCAGCTCATGCGTGCGGACAGCATGCTCATGGTGCAAGAGAAACACCAGGCTGAACTGCGCAAACAGGAACAAAAGGCGGAGGACGCCAGCCGACGCGACCTGCTGACGTTCGTCGCCATCGGCCTCGCTGCACTTTTTGCAGGCCTATGGAGTCGACTGCGCTACATCAGTCGCACGAAGCGCACGATCGAACACCAGAAGGACCTCAGCGAAGGGCTGCTTCGGAACATCCTTCCAGAGCAGGTGGCCATGGAGCTGAAGAAGAGCGGGCGGTCCGAAGCACGGTTGTTCGAGAACGTCACCATCCTGTTCACCGACTTCAAGGATTTCACCAAGATCGCCGAACGGCTTTCGCCGAATGAACTGGTCGCGGAATTGAACACCTGTTTCGAAGCATTTGACGGGATCGTAGCGAGCCACGGGATCGAGAAGATCAAGACCATCGGTGATGCTTACATGGCCGCAGGCGGACTGCCCGTGCCCGTTGGCGATGCCGCGCGGAGGACCGTTCTGGCAGGCCTGGAGATGCAGGCTTTCATGCGCGAGCATGCGGCCAAACGACAGGCCACTGGCGAGGCGAGCTTCGAGATGCGAACGGGACTACATACCGGTCCGGTGGTAGCGGGTATCGTCGGTGTCCGAAAATTCCAATACGATGTTTGGGGCGACACCGTGAACACCGCATCACGCATGGAGAGTTGTGGCGAGGTGGGACAGGTGAACATCAGTGCCAGCACCTATGAACTCGTGAAGAACGACCCGCTCTTCACCTGTACGCCGCGTGGTGTGGTGGAGGTCAAGGGCAAGGGCGAAATGCAGATGTACTTCGTAGGTGAAAAGGCCCGGAAAAGCTGACATTGAATTAGGTACAGTGCGGGCTGCCCTATTCGTGCAGTCCCCGCGATCGTCGGGTATGCGTGCGTTGGTCAAAGGTCCACCTCCAACGTTGTCGCTACATTTCAGCACCCAATGGCCCCACCGACCATCGACCTGTCCGCTCTGGATGATCTCTTTGATGGCGATCACGCGCGTATGCGGGAGTGGACCGACCTTTACCTCCAGGAAGCGCCGATACTCTTCAAGCGATTGGCCCACTGCCACGAACGTGGGGATGTCGACGGTCTCACTTCCGCTGCGCACGACCTGCGTCCATTGGCGCACTACCTGGGCGCACCACACGTGTTGGAACTGCTTACCGCCTTAGGGCAGCGCACCCGCGCCACGGACGCACAGCCCTGCAATGATGTTGTGCAACAACTGTTGGCCTTTGGCACGAGCGCAGAGGCCGAGCTGCGCGCCATGGCGGGGACAAGGCAGGATGTACCACGAAGAACTGGTGGAAATACGGGGTGAGGATCAGCCCGGCAGGGACGAACTTCGCCGGATGAGCCGTCTAGCCCTCGCCGATGACCAGATCCTCTTTCGCCGGGGCATGGCCTTGTTGCTGCGCGACATGCCGGACGTGCAAGTGGTCTTCGAATGTTCCAACGGGGAAGAATTGCTCACCGGCCTGAAAGGGAACGAGGTCGACATCGTACTTCTCGACCTGCAAATGCCCGTGATGGACGGTCTGGAGGCGTTGCGCCGGATCCGTAGGGAACACCCGGAAGTGAAGGTGATCGTGCTGAGCAGCCACGAGGAACATGCGCTCATCAGCCAAGTGCTGGAGCTCGGCGCGAACGGCTACATGCTGAAGACCGCAGAACCGAACGAAGTGGCCAACGCCATTAGCTCGGTAACCGAGCACGGATTCTACTTCAGCGACTTCGTGAATAAAGTGATGTTACCGGGCCTGCTGAAGAAACACAAGGTGAAGCCCGTCTTCAATGAGATCGACCCACTGAGCGAGCGGGAGATCGAAGTTCTACGAGGCATCTGCAAGGAGCTTACCACTATGGAGATCGCAGGCCAGCTCTTTTTAAGCCCGCGCACAGTGGAGTTCCATCGCAACAACATCCTACTAAAGACCGGCGCGCGCAACGTGGCCGGACTCGTGGTATACGCGCTCACGAAAGGTATTTATATTCCAACGACGTGAACAAGCTGCGGGTCCTGCTGCTGTTCCTGTGGCTTGTGGCCCGCACCTCGGTGGCACAGTACGATACGCTCACCCTTCCATTCCACGCGCTCACCATCGAGAACGGCCTTTCACAAGGCATGGTGAACAGCATCATGCAGGACCGCTATGGCTTTCTGTGGTTCGGCACCAAGGACGGGCTCAATATGTATGACGGTTATCACTTCGAAGTGTTCCGACATGACCCTGAGGACAGCACTTCACTCAGCGACAGCAATGTCCGCATGCTCTTCGAGGATGGACAAGGCCACTTGTGGGTGGGCACGGAAAAGGGCATCGATCTCTTCTCGCGATCAACAGGCTCGTTCAAGCATGTACTTCCCGAAACCGTTCCCAGTGGTGGTCTTACGCAGCGGATGGTCCAGGACGCACATGGGGATCTCTGGATTTCGCGAATACGGGGACTTACCAAACTCACCTTCACCGGTCAGGCTCCGAGCGATGCCGATCGAATTCAGTCTTTCCGGATCGATCACTTTCTTGACAAGGCCACGTGGGTCTCCACGGATCGCAGTGGCACCGTTTGGGTAGGGGAAGTGGATGGCTGTGGCTACCGCATTGTTCCAACGCATGATGGAGCGGACCAGATCGATAGCATAAGACTTGACCAACCCTATGAGAATGCCCGTCGTGGGCGAGGACCGTATGACTTGACAGGCATGACGGTGGTAGAGGACACCGTGCGGCACAAGCTCTACGGTGTCCACAAATTCGGCATTGTGCAGATCGAAAGTGGATCCACGCGCGTGAAGAGCCTCATCGCGTACTCCGCGCCATCCTTCGGAGACATGCGGTGCATGCTTCCTACCCTGGATGCGAAGGGCCGCATCTGGATCTGCGCGTACACGGGCATCTATGTTTTCGATCCCGCGACAACTCGCATGCACCGCGTGCTACCCATGGACCCCAACCTAACGGTGCGCGCGGGAGTGGTGCAATGCACGTATCGTGATCGGACGGGTCTCTTGTGGATCGGTACGTCCGGCTATGGCCTGTTGACGCATGATGAACGCACGCGCCGTTTCAACACGGTGCCGGGACCGAGCTGCTCGGTGATGAGGTCCACACGGGACGGGCATGTGCTCATCGGGCAAAAAGGCATGTTCCTGAACGAATTCGATCCTGTTACCGGCACTTCGCTCCGCGCGATCCCCTTCGCACAGGTAGAGAAGCACCCCGCGTTCAGGGCCTTCAGCACCAGTCCGCTCTCCATATCGCAGGACACCGATGGCAACCATTGGTTCAACTATGCCGGACTGATGTGCTACTCGGTGCGGAATGCTGCCATCAAGCCCTATCCGCGTGATGCAGCTGCGATGAGTTCCTTCCCCGATGAGGATTTCTGTTGGCCGTTCTTGTTGGATGGCGATACGGCCATCTGGTTCGGCAGTACGCACACCTTCGGTCTTTTCGACCGACGCTCAGCGCGGTTCGCGCACTATCCGTATCCTATCGCAACAAGCAATTCCGGTGACCAGTTCCTCCAGGTGATCCATCGCGCGGCCGATGGCGACTTCTGGCTGGGCAGCCTCTCCGGCCTGTTCCATTTCGACCCACGGACCATAACGTGGGATCGCTTCAGGAGCGACGCCAAGGATCCGCATTCGCTCGCAGCGGACATCATCTATTCCATCGAAGCGGATCGGACGGATCCCGTGAACATCCTCTGGATCGGCACCAAGGGAGGCGGCCTCAACAAGTTCGACAAGCGCACCGGTAAGGTGCGGCGTTACACCACCAGAGATGGCTTGCCGAACGATGTGGTCTATGGCATTCTGAGCGACGATGTGGGCCGATTGTGGATGAGCACGAACAAAGGGCTCTCGTGCTTCACGCCAACTACGGGTGTCTTCCGCAACTACGGCGCGAGCGATGGCCTCCAAAGTGATGAGTTCAATCGTTACGCGTATTGCAAGCTGGCGGATGGAACGCTCTTCTTCGGAGGGGTAGAGGGGTTCAACTACTTCAAGCCCGGCCAATTGAACGAGGACAGCGTTACGGCCCCGATCCGGATCACCGGGATCAAATTGATCAATCGTCCCGTCGACTACCGCGATCCTGCTTCGCCATTGAAGGCCCCGGTCTACATCAGTGATGGAATGACCGTTCCCTACGATGCGAACATGATCACGTTCGAATTCGCGACCATGGAATTCGCAGCGCCGGAAGGGCACCACTACCAATACAGACTCGATGGCTTCGATCCAGAATGGATCAAGGTGGGGAGCGAACGGTCGGCCGTCTACACCAATCTCGATCCCGGCACATACACGTTCCGCGTACGGGGTGATAACCGCGACGGCGTTTGGGACAAGCAGGGCACTTCGTTCCGGATCGTGGTCCTTCCGCCGTGGTGGCGCACATGGTGGGCCTATGCGCTCTATGCGCTCGCCCTCATCGGTGGCGTCCTGCTCTATATCCGTATACGCACCAGTGGTTTGAAGCGACAGAAGGAATTGCTGGAACTCACGGTGGTGGAGCGCACCACGGAACTGAGCCGTAAGAAGGATGAAGCCGATGCGCAACGCAAGCGCGCCGAACAGAGCGAGCAGGTGAAGCGCCAGTTCCTGGCCAACATGAGCCACGAGATACGCACCCCGCTGAACGCCATAGTGGGCATGAGCTCGGCCCTGCGCAACGATGCGCCCAGCGATCCGGCGACACGGCAGACCTATGTGGAGGCCATCGCAACAAGCAGCAGTGATCTGTTGACCATCGTGAACGACATCCTCGACCTGAGCCGGATCGAAGCGGGCCGTTTGGAACCCGAGAAGGTGCGCATGGATCCGCGCGCGGAGCTGAACAAGGTGATAACGGTGATGCGCTATCGGGCATTAGAGAAAGGCTTGGCGCTCGACACGCAGGTTGCGCACGATGTGCCGGAGACATTGCTCGGCGATCCCACACGGCTGAACCAGGTATTGATGAACCTGTTGGGTAATGCGATCAAATTCACGCAACAGGGCAGCGTACGGTTGATGGCTAAAAAGGAGTCGCAGAAGGTGACGAAAGAAAAGGAGGTGATGGATGTGACGACCGTTGAGGAAGGGATCGTCGCGTTGACCTTCACGATCATCGACACCGGCATCGGCATTGCAGCGGACCGGCTGGTGCGCGTCTTTGATGAATTCACGCAAGCAGAAACGGACCACACCAGGCGCTTCGGTGGATCGGGTTTGGGCCTGACCATTTGCAAGCGTTTGGTGGAGATGCAGGGTGGTACGATCACGGCAGAAAGCGAACCGGGCAAGGGCAGCACATTCAGCTTCACCATACCGTATGGTATCGCGGATCCCGTAAAAGGCGATCAGCTGGAGCTCAGCCCCGCAGTGCCATCCGCATCAACTCCCAAGCAGCTACGCGACCTCCGGATCCTGCTCGCAGAAGATTCCAAACTCAACGTCTTGGTGGCCGAAGTGGAACTGAAAAAGGCCATTCCCGGAGTGCGATTGGAGGTAGCCGCCAACGGAAAGGTCGCCGTGGAAATGGCGCAAGCGATCGACTACGACCTGATCCTCATGGATGTGCAGATGCCGGTGATGGACGGCTATGAAGCCACCCGCCAGATACGTGCACTGAGTAATGGGAGGTCGCGTATACCGATCCTTGCCATGACGGCTTACGTGATGCAAACCGAAGTGCAACAGTGCATTGACGCGGGCATGGACGGTTTCATACCCAAGCCCTTCAAACAGGAACAGTTGGTGGAAGCGATCGGGAAGGTGTTGCCCACTGCCGCCGTTCGTTGATCGGACCGGAGTGCTTTTTCCGTAGCGAGACCAAGAACTGGTGTTTCTACGAGGTGTAGGGCGGAACCCCGCAGCCATTTTTGGCTGTTCGTTGAACCAACCCTCCCCCCCAATGAAATATGGTACGCTTCGATCAACCGCACTCTTGCTGCTGCTAGGCACCGCAGCAACTTCCGTACAGTCCCAATCCAACCAGATCGGATCGCCAGCGAACGGCTCGTATGGAGGCATCACGGGTTCCTACCTCGCCATCTTCGGCAATGCGGGGCCTCAATGCGGGGTGGGTAACTACCGCTACACCATGGTGGGCACAGGAACCCCTTGGGGATCCGACTACGGCCCCGTAGCGACCTATTACTCCCTACCTGCTGGAAAAGGAACACAGACGTTCGCACTGGCGGTCAACTATACCTCTCAAAGCCTCACTGTCCCTTCATACCAGGTCTTCATCGACGGTGTGTACTGCCCCAGCTGCACTGCCACCTTGGGATCTCACTCGCAAGACTTCTTCGGCGAGTTCCAGGACTACGTTACCATTACTCATCAGGCTGGTGATGCGTGGAGCGAACCCAACAATGGCATCCACGAATTCGGATTGCGGTACAACCTGAGCGGAGTGCCGATAGTGGACTTCCGCTTCAAAGCGGTAATGGTCGGCACCATTATCACAGATGTGTTGGGCTACTACGATGCGCCAGCGCTGCCTTTGTACATTCTGCGTGACCCTCCCGGTGGTGCCAGCTATAGCAAGCTCACCCAAAGCAACGGGGCCTGTTTCGGGCAGACCCGCTCGGTCACCACCGGCTCCACGGAGGATGGATTCTTTAAAGCCCGGATCGGGGTGGCAGGTTCCTTCGGCCTGGGCGTGGAGGTGGACTACGAGATCTTCGCCGAGGTGGGCGTGAGCCTGAGCGCGACCCAGACGGAAACCCAGCTCTTCGAGTACGAGACCTGCCTCGAGACCACGTCCGAGGTAACCACGCCCAACAGCGGTACACCGGACGACCTGTTCATCCTTACCGCCGTTCGGTACGCTTATGGCGTGGGCAAGGTGATCGAGCGCCCGAACTGCGGTACCGTGAACAAAACGGCCTACTTGGCTTCCGTGCCCGTGCAGGTGAATAATAGCTACACCTATACCGGCAGCTACATCCACGACCTATTGATCCCCCAGCTTGAGCAATCCATCACAACCCTTCCGGTCGGATCGATCGTTCGCAACCAAGCGGAGGAGCAATTGAGCGTTTGGAATCAGACCCTGGCCTTGAACGATTCACTCAAGGCCATCTCTCCGTTCGTCATCAACCGCTCCATCAACGGTGGGAACGCGGGCGCGGAGTACGCCATCACCAGGACCACGTCGGCCAAACGCAGCATTGACTACAGTGTTTCGCTGGAGGCGGGTTTGAGCTTCGAGTTCGGCGTGAAGATCGGGGGCTCGGGTGTCAGCGGCGGTGCCTCGGTGAAGATGCGTGATGAATACGGCAGCGGCCAGAACGCATCCAACACCACCACGAACACCATGCTCTATCACCTGGAGGATGGTGATGTGTATGACAACTTCACCGTCCGCGTCGGTGCAGATAATGTTTATGGCACCTATACGTTCACACTTGATTCGGCCAACTCGCGCACCAGCTGCAGGTACGAGGGTGGTTATCATGTGGATAACCCCGTACTATCGGTGGGTACGCCAGGCAACACCAGCATGACCGTGAATGAGGCACCCATCGGCACAGCCGTCAACTTCCCGCTCATCCTGTGCAACAACAGCGACACCACGCGCACCTACTACCTGAAGTTCGCCGCGATATCCAATGCACAAGGCGCCGTGATGCAGGCTTTTGGGAATACGCTCAATTCGAACGACAATGGTATTCAGCTGGAAGTGCCGGGTGGTGGGTGCGTCAGCACCAACCTCTCGCTCACACAACCCAATCTCGGTGTGTTGGATTTTGACAACATCAACCTCTACCTCTACAGCCTGTGCGAAGAGGAATATCCACCCTACCTGCGTTCGTACATAACCATTTCCGCCCACTACGGCACTGGCAACTTCGGCAACTACTGCACACCGGTAAGCGACGTGGGCACTGCGGATGGCGACTATGTGGACGGCGTCCAGTTAGCGTCCATCAACAACACTGGCACAGGCGGTGTCGCCGGACCCACCTATACGGATTACAGCGGTTCACTGAGCACGCCCCTTTCGCGAAACGCGCAGAAGCTCATCACCATCACGTCGGGCACGCATCCGGGTGGATCGTATGCCGCGTGGATCGACTATAACCACAATAATCTCTTTGAGGCGAGCGAGAAACTCGGTGAGTTCACCAGTGCTCAGGCCAGTGGGGCACAGAACATCGCCTTTACAGTACCGAATACAGCAGCGTTGGGTGGCACCATCCTGCGCGTGCGCGGCATCTCGCCCATTCCCGGCGAACCTGCTCCCCTCGACCCCTGTTTCAACTACCACGCGGGAGAGACCGAGGATTACGCGGTGGTGATCAACGCCACCACGCCGCAAGACTGCGCGGGTGTGACCAATGGCCCAGCGCTCCCGGGTACCGCTTGCAACGACAATAACGCCAGCACCGGCAACGATTCGTGGAACGCGAACTGTGTGTGCGTCGGTCAACCGGCAGATTGCGCCGGCACGCCCGGAGGCACAGCGGTACCAGGTGCCACCTGTGACGATGGTGACCCGAACACCACGAACGATGTCTACACGGCCTTTTGTCAATGCCTCGGAACGGCCTATGATTGCTTGGGAGTGCCCGGGGGGAACGCGATACCAGGGACCACGTGTGACGATGGTGACCCTGCAACAGGTGGCGATATGTACGGGGCTGGTTGCGCTTGCGCCGGCCAACTCATCGACTGTGCCGGTGTGATCGGTGGCAGCACCCTACCGGGCACCACCTGCAACGACGGGAATCCCCTGAGCGGAGGAGATGTGTTCAATGCCAGTTGCCTGTGCGCTGGAACATTCGCAACGGATTGTCAGGGCGTGCAAGGCGGCTCCGCACAGCCAGGTACTGGTTGCGATGACAATGATCCCACCACGGGTGCCGATGTATACGGCCTGAACTGCGTATGCGCGGGCCAGGCGTACGACTGCTCTGGCACACCTGGGGGAACCGAACTGCCTGGTACGCCCTGCGATGACAATAATGCGGCAACCACTAACGACACTTTCAATGCGAACTGTGCTTGCTTGGGCACCTCCGCCAACGATTGCCTTGGCGTACCGGGCGGCGTGGCTCAACCAGGAACAACCTGCGATGACGGCAATGCCGATACCGGCAACGATGTCTTCAATGCGTTCTGCACCTGCGCCGGTATGCTGATCGACTGCGACGGCGTGACCGGTGGTTCCGCCCTACCAGGGTTCCCCTGCGATGATGGCAACACGGCCACGGGCACTGACGCCCTCGACGCAAACTGTCAGTGCGCCGGTCTCTTGATCGACTGCGCGGGCGTGGCTGGTGGAGGGAACACGGTCGGCTCTGCTTGCGATGATGGCGCCGCGACCACGAGCAATGACATGTACAACGCGAACTGTATCTGCGTCGGCATACTCATCACAGATTGCGTAGGTGTTGCTGGCGGCCCGGCACAACCAGGCACAGCTTGTGACGATGGCAATGCCAACACCGGCAACGATGTCTACGGCACCAACTGCACTTGCACAGGTGCGCTGATCGATTGCGAAGGCACTATCGGTGGAACAGCGCTTGTGGGTAGCACCTGCGATGATGGCGCAGCCTGCACGGCGAACGATGCGTGGAGCGCTGTGTGTACTTGCTCCGGTGCCACCGCACCGATCGTGAGGGTGGCACCGGAGCAAGTACACACAGCGCTCCACGCATCGTTCGCCGTGCAGGCTGCGCCATCATCGCAGGTGCTAC